>JAFLKZ010000171.1:5212-21801 GCA_019162915.1 Campylobacteraceae bacterium | reverse complement strand
GCTAAGATCTATTCTACGGCAAGATCCAGATGTCATTATGGTAGGTGAAATTAGAGATAATGAAACAGCAAAGATAGCTATCCAATCAGCCCTTACAGGACATCTTTTGCTCTCCACACTTCATACCAACAACACAACCGCAGCCATTACGAGACTTATCGATATGGGTATAGAAGAATTTCTCATCAGTTCTAGTTTGCTTGGAGTTTTATCACAAAGATTGGTTCGAAAACTTTGTGTCCATTGCAAAGAAAAAGTGGCAACTACCTACAAGGCAAAAGGTTGCGCACTGTGCAACTATACGGGATATGATGGCAGAGTTGCTGTTGGCGAACTATTCTTAATCGATGATGATGTAAAAGTAATGCTGAAAAATAATATGAAAGATTTTGAGATTAGAGAAGCTCTACAAAAAAAAGGCTTGGTTTTACTTTCAAAAAAAATAGAAGCATTAGTAGAAGATGGAACGACTAGCCTCGAAGAAGCACTTAGAGTTGGCATGAGAGACTAAATGCTTTATTCCTATAAAGGGTTAGATAAAAATGGTACCAAAATAAACGGTAGCTTAGAAGCCAATGATACAGATGAAGCCAAAGCAAAACTGAGACATTTAAATATCCTATACAGTTCACTCAAAGAACAACGACCTTTTTTTACAAAAAATATATTTACCAAAGAAATCTCACCTAAACAACTCTGTACTATCAGTAGAAATTTATCTATCTACTTAAAATCAGGGGTATCTTCTATCGTTTACGCCATTAAACTAGAAAAACAACAACATATAGAAGATAAAAAGATGTCTATTTTTTTTGAGTCTGTTGAGAGTGCGCTAGAAGAAGGAAAAAGTTTTTACAATGCTTTAGAGAACCAACACATCTACCGTTTACCAACCTTTTACAAGCAATCCATTAGAGTAGCAGAAGAATCTGGGACATTGGGGTTAGTGCTTAAAGAAATGTCACATTTTTTGAAAAATCAAGAGATGATAAAAGGTAAAGTTTCCAGTGCAATGGCTTATCCTCTTTTTATTGTGATGGTTTCTTTTTTGATGATAGGGTTTATGCTCAGTGTGGTTGTACCCAAAATTACAGCTATGTTTGACCAATTAGGGCAAGAATTACCAGGTATTACCAAATTTGTTATAGCCCTTGGAAATACATTTACCGATAATTGGAAAACGATGCTTATTGTTTTTTTTATAGTTTTATTTTCTTTTACGTACATGTACAAAAACATTTCAAAGTTTACGTACATTGTCGATAAATTTCTCTTAAAACTTCCACTTTTTGGAAAGATAATCCAAACTTCAGAATTAGCAAAATTCTCTTATATCGTATCTGTTTTGATAAACTCTGGGGTAACATTCGTTCAAGCTGTAAAACTTTCTTCCAATACACTCAAAAATCATGTGATATCAGACGCTTTTGTAAAGGCATCTGATGAATTGGTCAAGGGTAAAAAGCTATCAAATGCGCTCTTGAAACAAAACTGCAACATAGATAAAGCATTTATACACGCCATCTCTCTTGGTGAAGAGACAAGCCAAATGAAAGATATACTTGAAAATCTCTCCGAACTTTATAATGAAGAGAACAATGATAAAATTAATTTTATGCTGTCTCTTTTGGAGCCAATACTGATACTCTTTGTAGGTACAATTATAGGCATTATCGTTACGGCAATGCTACTTCCAATATTTTCAATGAATTTAAATTTATGAGAAAACTGTATTGCTCTCAAGAAGCAATACAGTTTATAAAAGTCACAATGCCATGCAATTTAGAGCATAATATTAAACGTTATAACAAAATTTCGATAATCTTTCACTCTGGCCAAAGTTGGTGTTATCCAACTATGCTCAACGCCTACTTGCATGGTAGTGTTGTAAAACTTAAAGGTGTAATCAAGACCAACCGTAATAGCTTTATCGATATCTTTGACATCAACATGATTAAGCTCTCCTGGATAAGCATACAAATCATCATACGTCAAATACGCAAGCTTAAGACCAAGGGCTGGTGTCAATTCAACAGTACCTTCCACTGAAAAAGCTTTATTGAGGCGATTAGTTAATGTACTCGATAAACCTTCATCATAGCCTGTGAATGTTACTTCATTTTTATACACCTTACTTGCGACAAATTGGACTTTTTTCTCCAAAATTTCACCCTCAATTTGAAGATCCAATCCATACGTTTTTCGCTCTATCTTTAAAGACTCTAAACTATCCGAAGAACCAGAACCCGAAATTCCAAAAGCCCCTATGATAACGTTAAAATCGCCAATGGGATACTCATAAGCAATTCTTGCCAATGGCAATATATTTTTTGATAGATTAAAATACGTATTATCTTGACCAGGAGCATAAACGCCAATGGTTGCAAAAATATGATCATTATCATCAAAAACAGCATGTTTATCATAATAAACTTGAAGCCCAGTCACCTCTCCCGTTCCAATGCTTGAGATTTGAAAGGCATTAGAATATGTCATAATATCAAAATTCCTTTGAGGTTTAAACAAGCCTGTGCTGTAAACTTCCATACCCGAAAATGGCCCATAAGATGACGTAGAATAAAGTGCAGAACCAATATACCCTCCATTGAATTCTTGCGCATATATGACTTTTGCAGAAATAGATTCTTTATCAACCTTACGATAAGAAGCATCTATAAGCGCTCCTATATTATCCGTCATTCTACCACCTAAAAATCCACTAAGTGAACGTGGAACTGATAATTCTCCATCTACTGTATCTATATCAGCTATGGCACCAGAGCCACCAGGTTTATCCCACGTTTTTTCGTATCGTGATTTAAACATCAATGACGCATTGAGATTTGAAGTATTTGGATTAAGTTCCAATACTTTCTGACTTTCCTCATTTTTTGAAGTAGAAAATCTAATTCCTTCTTCATTCAATTTTGGTATCTCGCTCATATGACATTTTGTACACTCTAAATCTGTATTTGGGTGATTTATCTCCATGACTTTTGATTGTTGCTCTGCTATTTGTTGAATAAGTGTCATACCTGTGATAGCAAAATGTCGACCGAAACTATTGAGTTTGGGAAGTGCTTGTAGGTGACACCCTTTACAATCAATGCCAGTTTGTGTTGTAAACATCGGTAGAGCAACAGCTTCTTTGGTTAAAATCATAAGCGTAAACAAGCCGACTAGCAACTTGCACAAATTATTATTTTTCATAACAGCCCCCTCAATTATATGCTTACCAATACAAACATCCACTCTAAGTTGACCAAAGTGAGGTTAACTCACTCTGATCAATTTTACAAAAGGGGGATGCTTAATTAGATATATTGTAATCGATTCTACCAAACCAACTATCTAGTCCAGAGAATGGATCATTGGACACGTTATCCTCAGCTTGTTCTTGTATCCATACATTGTAAACTGTTTTACCATCAGGAGATGCATAACTTTCAACTTCTTTTTCTTCTATGATAGAACCATCTCTAGCAGCAAGTTTAGCGATCTCATCCCATGTTATGCCATTGTCTGCTGAACGTGTAAAGAAAAGATCACCTTCAGTTCTCTCACTCGTAGGATCGCTCGGATCAATAACATCAATATTTCCCCATGTTACAAAGAGGACATTTGGATTGCTTTTATCAGACTCTAATCCAGTTGCTTCATAAGCACCTTCAGAAGTTCCAAAAAATCTAGCATCCACTGTTGTTTCTGTTCCCTTGATAACTTTTGTAATATTTTGTGGTCCTTGCCATACTCCATCTATATATCTATGAATATGAAAATTACTTGGCATATTGCCTTGTGTAGTTTTTGCATCATTTGGAGTATAAGCAAATCCTGTCATGATGTTATTTCCTCTTAAGAATATACGAGGTGAAAAAGTATTTTCAAGACTATTTTCATACGTGTTATCATCTAAGTTTTCTTCACTCCACATAACAATATAATCTGCTGGAGTTTCAACAACCTGATTTGCTTGAGCACTCACATTGGTGACAACGCGACCATCAAGTGGGATGAATGTATCATAGGTAAATCCATTATTGACGCGTACAAACATATCAGAGGATGCACCTTGTACGTCAAAAGATTGTTTATATAAAAATGCAAAGGTAAATCTATCAGTATCACATGGATCAATTTGTGTACCAATAACCAAACGACGTGCATTTTCATAAATCATATTTGTAGGATTATCTTGTGCTGGAACCTTTATATTGACTATTTTGCTAGAACTCACAAGCGGCATAGCAACTGTTTGTATCGTAGAAGGATCTGATATATTAAAATCATCTAAAGCGTCAAATTTAAAACTCTCAAATAAAACAACTTTTCCCTCAAGTGCTATATCAACCTCAACTGTTCCTTGATCTCCTGAATTTCCATCAGAAAGACCTTTTGTTTCTTCGTATCCTAAGATGACAACATATTCATTCAAGTCTGTTTCTAATATGCTTAAGGCACTTCTTGATGCCCCAGTATCACCATCTAATGCTACTTGAGTATCATTTAACATATCTATGTACCCAGTTTTACATCGTGTAATTGTGCCTTCTTGGTTATTACCTGTATCTAACGTAACATAACCATAAGTAGCGCACAAATTTTGACAATAAATTTTAGTATCTTCATTTGAACAAATTTCATTATCTGTTACACGAACGGGATAAGTAAAGTTATATAACGACTTTGGCTTTGTTGTATTTTCATCAGTTCCATTGACATCATCAAAGTTCGTCATTTTCAAAGACGAGTACCAAATGTCTGAACCATGATTTGTCGTAGCCCCACTCCATCCCTCTCCTGGTCCTTCACCTTTGCCTGAACGTAGTCCCTCTGTATCTTCTTGCCAAGAAATTGCAAAGCCCACATCAGAGCCAGCTATCCAAATATGATTTGAATCTCTTGTTCCTGTTGTCAATTGCTTTGGAGCATGCCACAAGATTGTGCCATCATCTGGATTAAAGATACCACGTGCTGTCCAAACACAACTAAAAGGTACTTCATAAACCTCTTTTCCATTGGGTGCTATCATGATTTCTCTTGAGCCATCTTGAGCTTCTGCATAATCAATGGAACCTTGAGAACCATTAACCGCAAAAAAATCAGTATAATATTTACCATCAGCATCTTTTGGAAGCTCAAGAGGATTGCCACTAGGGCAATATTTATCATTCCATGCTATAAGAATTCTATTACCCCATGTTGCCATATTATTTTTTTGAGCATTACCAGGGTAAGGTATCTTTGTGGCAGTTTTATCAATGTCCCATACAACGTCCATAGAACTTTTTGAGGTACTATCAGATATCGTAAAGTTTTTCCATGTAGCACCATTGTCTAAAGAGACTCCGACAAAAACTCCATCAACATGGGTTGGATCACCAATATCTGCACTTCCATCACCCATTTCGTAATCACCAACAATTTGTTGTATGTAATTCACAAGTAATGGATGATACGATATATTTCCATCATCCACCAAATCACCATTGGCACTTCTAGCTTGGCTTATAACACTAAGTGAGCTGATAGTATTATGAGAATTAGAATTTTTTCTATTTACATCCTCATCTGATGTTGACGATATATTTCTTTTGACAGGCTGACTCGCATTAAAATCGCCTGCATCCGTAGAGATACCAGCGTCACCTCCATCACAGGCAACTACCGTTCCAAGAAGAGACATCGTTACTGGAACTGGATAACTAACAACCGTAGAATCCGTAGTAGCAGTAGTTGTACCGCCACCACCTCCACACCCAACTAACAGAAAACTACATAAAACAGCACTGACTCCCAACAAGGAGATACTATACTTTTTCATGCCACACCCCCCTTTTAAAAATTTTCATACTGAAACTTTAGTAAAAAAATTTACTAAGAACATCACCTTTTTGGGTGATAAAGTAAAGAATTACTTAATTTAAATACTATATTATTAATTTAAGCAAGTTTTTAATTAAAATAAATGTATCATAAAATATTGCCAAAAGGAGGAGTCCGAAATGTGTACTGATAGAATAGATATCTTGGAAAAAATAATATATATTGATTCTTGTCTTATCGGTGGTTGTGGCTTAAAAATTATTATTCAAAATGAATCTAATTTTTTTAGAAAAGAAAGTGGGGCAGACATTATCATTGTTTGCATAGAAAATCAACATCATGTTGATATTGAATTAGTATTAGAAGAAAAAAATAAATTTTCATTATTAATGGAAAAGCATAACATAGCACAAAAGCATATGAAGCTTGATAAATTTCTTGATAGCTGTAATGGCCTTTATTCTAACTCCCAAAAATATATTAAATTAGAAAACATATCTAGCATTTTTGAGGGTATTTTCTCAAAACATGAATCTGAAAATTTTGCAAATGATATGTCTTTCAAAGAAGCTTATCTCTTTCCAATTCATAAAAAAGTAATTCATAAGATTGGTTTTATACTCTATTTTTTTACTAAAGATACCGAAGTATCTAAAGAAAGACTCCTATTTTTAACTCAAATTTTCGAAACACTTATATCCCCTTTTTATGATGATAAGAATTATATTTTACATGGAAAATGTATACAAGTAGATAGTGAAATGAGGTCTTTAACCCAAAAAGAAAAAGAAGTTGTGCATGGTATTTTATTGGGTAAATCAAATAATGATCTTGCCGAAGAACTTAGTATTTCGATAAACACACTCAAAACTCATATGAAAAGTATTTTTAATAAATATTGCGTTAACTCTAAAGTAGAACTGCAAAGTAAGCTTTTAAGAAACTTTTGAGTATTTTTGAATGATAAGTAATTACGCCAAATATATTGACATCAAATTTTAAAAAAGGATAAATACTCCTTATCTTATTTTTCTATCCTAAGGTCATCTCGTAGTTTTTGCAAATTGTTTCTATAGGCTTCACTGTCACCATAGTCTAAAAAATTTTGATATTTAGAATGCATAAACTTCATCTTTTGGGCATGTTTGATAGGACATAAGTACTGTTCTGTTCGAGCAGATATTTCCATAACATATGCAATAAGTCCATTAAAATAACCACAATACATACAATGTATTTTTTCTATAATATTTAAATATTGTAGATTTTGCCTATCAATGACCATATAATCTTCTCTTTTTACTTTTTCTATTTTATAAACAGGAAAACAAATGGCTTGATAAAGACTCACACAAAGGTCAAGCAAAAGGGCTGGAACGATAATAACATAGACAAATGGTGCTGTGATAATGTTTAAAATAGGCGTATTAACAAGATACTTAAAGACATTTTCTACATTACGTCTTTGGTTTTGTAAAATGCCCTCACTAAATTCTATCTTTTGCCCTACTTTGCAAAAAAATTCCTCTTGCCTTTTAATAAGCTCCTCTTCTATCTCATTTTCGAGTGCTTTCATTTTTTCAAAAAGTTCTCTCATCTTCTCACTTGTTTGCATAGATATCCTTTAAATGTTGTATACAGTATAGCTTAGTTTCGCCTTAGCGCTAAAAAAAGGTGAAATATACTACAATTGTATTCTGTTTATCAAACCTAAAGGCAACCATTGAAAAAGATATTTAAACTCCAAGAAGAAAATAAAAATAGCGACCGACTCGTAGAAGCCATCAAACATGACATTAGAAAATACATCAAACGTGAGCGTAGTAAAAAACTACCAAAAGATTTTGGTTTTTGGGATTTTGAATGTCGTTTTGGGCAAACGAGTGAGAGTGCAGTCTCTGTTCATTCAGCACAGCTAATCGTAGAACTCGATAAAGCACTCAGTGAGAAATGGAATGCTTGTTATATAGAAATTATCGCAAAACCTGCACAAAAACCACAAACTGCTCCAAAAATAGAAGAAAAATAAAAAGCTTTACATGTAAAGGTTAGCGTTGCATAGTAACTTCTTTCTTTACATGTAAAGCTATTTTAAGGTATATAGACTGCTTCAAACGTAGCCAATGATGCCTTCTTCCCCTTATGCAACATCAAAACGCCCTCTTCAATGGTGTAGTTATCGACTTGATTTAAAACTTTAAGAAAAGCCGACTCATCAGCCAATCTTGGACATGCCATCATCGTTGAAGCGACTTTAAAAAATGCAATTTTATTGCCTTGTTCAAGACCGTATGAGCCCATCAACACATTGCATCCACCAAACCCTTGTAAACGATTGTTTTCTAACTTGAGGATAATATATGCTTCTCGCTCATTGGTATTTTCAACCACGGCTTTACCCATAACGCCGATTAATTTCCAATGCACTTCTTGGATGCGTACCTCTTCTACTGTCTCATTATTGTCGCTTTTTTGCTCTATGATAGATTCTATTTTTTCCGATGTGGATTGATTTTCTATAGAGGAAGAAGCACATCCAAAAATAAAAAATGATAAACACATGCTTATAATAATTTTATACATCGTCTTTTCCTTCTTTATAAATCCTTACATGTAAAGATTATCCTTTGGTAATTTCCCTAACAAGTTCATACTCATTTTTGCGTAAAGCGTCTAACAAAGAAGCTATCTCTTCAGGCATCACACCCACAACACTCAGCGCTTCAGCACCGATGCGAACACTACTCTCTAGTGTTTCAGCGATAACCCAACTTGCTCCAGCTGTTGTTAATTTATCCATCGCTTTGATATCAATAGCTCTAGCTAAAATTTTGATATGCGCATAATACTCTTTGACATGCTTTACAATTTTAACTGCATTTAAACTATGGTCGATAGAAACAATCATCATTGATGCTTGTTCCAGTTTTATCGTACTTAAAAGCTTCAAATCTGTAATATCCCCAAAAAAGACGGGCATACCATCTGCTCTTCCAACCGCTACACATGAGGGATTGTTGTCAAATACGATAAAAGGAATATCACTGTTTTTCAACATTCTCGCAATGACTCTTCCTGTACTTCCATAACCTGCTATGACGACTTTTTGCTCATCACTACTCTCTTTTGCATTGAAGTATGAAAATGAAGAACTTTGAGAAAATTTATCCGCTATTTTACATCCAAAAGTATATAACATAGGTGTGACAAGCATACTAATGGAGATAACACCTATACCTACAACAAAGAGTCCGTCATCGATTAAACCTATCGCTTTTGCCGCACCAAAAAGGACAAATCCAAATTCTCCACTTTGATTCAGTAAAAATGCAACTTTGATAGCATTGCTTTTAGAAGCTCCAAATAAAAGCATCAAGCCAAAGAGTATCAATGCTTTAAGCACTAAGATAACAACGATATGCTCAGCAAACAACAAAGGAGCAGCCATAATAGCTTTAAAATCGATAGACATACCCACTGCGATAAAAAATAGGCTCATTAAGATACCTTTAAAAGGCTCTATGCTCGATTCTATCTGAAAACTGTACCGAGAGGTCGATAAAAACATCCCCATCAAAAATGCCCCCAATGCCATAGATAAACCAGCATGATCCATAAGGTAGGCAGAAAGCACAACACTGAGTAAAGTGAGCATCAAAAAAGCATCTTTATTGCGTTGTTTTGCGATTTTATCCAGTGCTTTTGGGATAATATAACGACCAAAAGCAACCAATAAAACGAACATCAAACAAATCGTACCGAACTTTTCAAAAGTCGAAGCATTATCGCTCACATCTTTGATATCGCCAATCCATGGAAGTAAAGCTAACAAAGGGACAACCGCCAAATCTTGAAGCAGTAAAATAGCAAAAGAGCTTTTGCCATGTTCACTTGTGAGCTCACCTTTTTCTTGGAGAAGCTGCATCACAAAAGCAGTAGAAGATAAAGCTAATGTAAAACCGAGCAACATCGATACACTCAACTTTTCAATAAAAAAACTCAGATAAAGCCCCAATGCCAAACCAGAGATAATCACTTGAAGACTACCTAGCCCAAAAACCTCTTTACGCATAGACCACAATTTTGAAGGTTGCATCTCTAAACCTATAACAAAGAGTAAAAAAACAACCCCAAATTCTGTAAAATGACGCATGGACTCTACTTCACTGGTCACATAAGGACCTGGAGTGTTAGGTCCAACAATGATACCTGCAATCAGAAGACCTAAAATCGACCCTAATCCCATATGTTTCGATAAAGTCACCATAATGGTAGTTACCGCTAAGAGCAAAAGGGATGAAAGAAGAATTAAGTCCATGCGTTGCCTTTAAATTATAAAACGATCTCTTGGTTGATGTTTAGCCCAAATCCAGATAAACCCACATAATCTTTCCCTTTACTACTAGATAAAAGGTTAATATCCGAAATACCTAGTTTTTTCAAGATTTGTGCGCCAATACCAAATTCTCTTTGCTCTTCGTTAGAGGAGTATTCACTATCTATAAAAATCAAAACACCATTATGGGTTTTTAAATACTCAATTGCTTTGATAATGCCTTGAAACTTCTCTTCGTTGGCAAGTAGTATATTGTCCGCTGCAATATGGTGAAATTTCACAGCACTTGTCTTGTCAATTGAACCAAAAGTATAAACAATATGATGGTTTCCCTCATGGTCTACCATATCTGTTTTTCTAGTATTTACACCAAAAAATTTAACATTTGATGAAGTAATCTCTCTTACTAATGATTCATGTTGCATACGGTAAGCGACGATATCAGAGATATAAACCATATTAATGTCATGGTCTTTGCAAAAGATATCTAAATCGTCTCTACGAGCCATGCTACCATCTTCTTTCATGATTTCACAAATAACCGCTGATTCACAAAGTCCTGCCAAACGACATAAATCTACAGAGCCCTCAGTATGACCTGTGCGAACAAGTGTTCCACCTTTTCTTGCAATAAGAGGAAATATATGCCCAGGACGTACTAATTCTCTTGGACCACTTGCGTAGTCTGCCAAAATTTTAATAGTCAAATCTCTCTCATGCGCAGAGATACCTGTAGTACAGATACGAGCATCTACAGAAACTGTAAAAGCAGTTTCATGCTGAGAGTCATTATTTTTAACCATTGGTGTCAGTTCCAATCGATTAGAAATCTCTTCACTCAACGCGACACAAATCAATCCTTTGGCTGAACTTGCCATAAAATTTACTTTTTGTGGTGTTGAAAAAGTCGCAGCATAGACCAAGTCACCCTCGTTTTCTCTATCTTCATCATCCACCATAACTACCATTTTACCGTGCTTCATATCTTCGATAGCTTGTTTTACTCTTTCAATAGGCATCGTTACTCCCAAGTTTTTTTGTATTATACAAGATTACCCTTGACAAAGAAATTAAAAGTGACTATAATTTCACCTCACTTAAAAGACTCGGTTAAGTATCGTCAAGCGGTTTCTTTTAGTACTTACAATGTCGCGGGATAGAGCAGTTGGTAGCTCGTCGGGCTCATAACCCGAAGGTCGTCAGTTCAAGTCTGACTCCCGCAACCAAGTTTCGTAATACCTTGGGGATTCGCCAAGCGGTAAGGCACCACGTTTTGGTCGTGGTATTCATAGGTTCGAATCCTATATCCCCATCCACCCTCCTTTCAAAATCAAACATTAAATTACTCAATTAATTAAATAAAACTTCTTATTTCTCTCATTCAAAACATCAGGAATCCCATACAATGAATATATTATCCAAAAATGCACCCGTTGAAAATTCTATCACATCAATGCAAACTATCTTAAAAGAGTTAGGATGTGAGGTTACCTTTTCACAAGAAAAACATCCACTAGAACATTGTTATTCAGTCAATTTAGCTTCGGTTGAAGCCCCTTTTCATATCTACTCAAATGGAAAAGGAACGATTCCTCAAGCCTCTACGGCTAGTGCCCTTGGTGAATATATCGAACGACTTCAAACCAACAATTTTTTCATCGATTTTCATCTTCCAAAGCGTCGTTATTATCCTGATGAAATGGCATTTGAGTTTGGGGGAGACTATTTAAATAAAGAATTGCGCGCTATTTATGACACGACGGGTGAACTTAGCGACGAGGACTTGGTTGATTTTAACAGTGATTATGAAGATAAAGTCGTTGCCCTTCCCTTTGTTAAATGTTCTACTAATGAAAAAGTGTATATCCCCCTCAATATCTTGGGTAATTTATACGTCAGCAATGGACTAGCCACAGGAAATTCTCCTAAAGAAGCGCAAGTGCAAGCACTGAGTGAGATTTTTGAGCGTTATGCTAAAATAGAAATTATAAAAAATGGCTATGCACTGCCCCATTATCCAGAAGAAGTCATCAAATCATTTAAAAAACTACATTGCGATGTTACAAAACTTCGAGAAGCTGGCTATCTTGTGGAGGTTCTTGATGCTTCGTTAGGCGGGAAATATCCTGTAACTGCGATATCTCTCATCAATCCCAAAAACGCAACACTCTTTGTTTCTTTTGGCGCACATCCGATTTTAGAGGTTTCACTTGAACGAACGATGAGTGAACTGATGCAAGGACGAGGAATGGACAATCTTGATTCATTTGAAGTCCCAACATTTGATATGGAATCCGTAGCTGATAGTTCAAACCTTGAATCTCACTTTATCGACTCCAACGGTAAACTTGGATTTGGATTTTTAAAGTCACAGAAAAGTTTTGAATTTTCTCCTTGGAGATATCAAGGAGAGGGAAGTGATGAAGAATACGACTACTTAAATGCTATCGTCCAATCTATGAATAAAGAAATTTATTTGAGAGAATACACCTATCTTGGATTTTATTCATGCCAGATGATTGTGCCTAGTGTTTCTGAAGTTTATCCTATGGAAGATTTGATTTATAATAACAAAAACAGTGGAAAATTCATTCGCCAAATGATTTTAAATTTTCAAGAGTTTGATCCAGAAGAAATCCTTGATGCCATTGACTCTTTAGATGAATCTCTTAATGTTGAAAAATATATTGGGGTTATCTTTAACAACAACTTTACCATGCTAGAATTTAAAGCACAAATGCATTTATTAGCAGGAGAAAAAGACGAAGCACTCTCTTTACTAGAATTTGGAACTAACAAAATGGGAAAAATAGTTGCTGAACTTATCCATATGGAGAACCAAGATTTAGAATGGGGTGACTACGAAAGCGCATTGTGGAGTATCTTTGGCAAAGAAGATGTCGAAAAAGCAGTACAAATCCTTCGTGCTAGAGCCTCTCTTCTTGATGTCACTTTACATCAGCATTATCACAATATGCTTTACATGTACGATAAATTAGAGACCAAAAAAGTGACAATAAAATAGGGATTACATAAATTTAGTCCCATCATAGTAACAATTTGATATAATCCAAACTATAAATTTTAAAACAAGGTTAACAATGGAAAAGCTCAAAACATATGACTACACAAAAGAACAATTAGCCGCATTTCAGTACGCTATCGTCAAAACAGAAAAAGGTGATATTGCTATCAAGCTTTACCCTGAAGAAACACCTATTGCTGTGGCGAACTTTGCAACACTAGCCAATGATAAATTTTATGATGGTCTTAACTTTCACAGAGTAATAGCTGGGTTTATGGCTCAAGGTGGATGTCCAAATGGACGTGGTACAGGCGGTCCTGGTTGGTCAATAGCATGTGAATGTAAACAAAACAAGCATAAGCACGAAAAAGGAACGCTTTCTATGGCTCATGCTGGTCCAAACACGGGTGGAAGTCAATTCTTTATTTGTTTTGATGCTACGCCTCATCTTAACGGTGTTCATACTGTTTTTGGTGGAATTGAAAAAGAAGATAAAGAGAGTTTTAAAGTTTTAGATAGTATCAAACAAAATGACAAAATCTTAACCATAAAAATCAAAGAAAAACTCTAATAATAATAGTATTTGAGCGGTTTAGTTATCGCTCAGATATTTGCTGACAACTTCCCCACTACTTTCCCGATAATTTCTACATCATCACCCCCTACAAGTTCAGGAGCATAAGACTCATTGTCTGAAACGAGTGCAACCATACCATTGGACTGAAGTTGTAATCTTTTGATAAAAAGACCTGCTGGTGTTGAAACAACATAAATGCCAGATTTTAAAGCATTGTTAAACTCTTTATTGATAAAAACAACATCACCGCTAAACAATGTAGGCTCCATCGAGTCGCCCAAAACATTAATTGCTTGGATATGTTTTATAAAACCTATTCCCCCTAGTCTACTTACGATTTCATCATCAAGATACATAAGCTCACTTTCTTCTTCTTCATTGAGCGCACCACCACCAGCAGAAGCGTAGATATCTTTAAAATAATGTATACGAGCAAATTTTTCTGTTTCAACTTGAAGACTCTCTACAATTTGATCAAATAAAAGCCAGTTAATAGAAATTTTTCTTTTAGCACAAAATTCCAATATCTCTTTATACGGTATTTTATCTCTACTTTTCATCGTTGCTAATGTAATCTGATTAATACTAAGGGCTTCCGCCACATCTTTATCAAAAACTTTACGCTCCCCAACTTCTTTGGAGAGAATATCTTTGATTTTATTTAAAACTTCAAATATATTAGGCACGAGAACTCCTTTTTATTTCATTTTGAAATATTATTATAACATAAATACTATTTTTATTACAATATGAACAAAAAAGAGGATACTATGAAAAACATAATCTGCACACTTAGCAACTCACGTAAAGTTTACAATGAATTTATGAATAAATTTGAACGAAAAATGCTCCAAATAAGTAACGTTGTTTTTTAACGATTCTTCTTTTTAGTAGCCTTTTGCAAATAAAACCAAAGAGTTCCCAGTATCGAGAAGAGTATTACCGGTGTTATCAATGGATTTTGTGAAAAGTAAGAAGCAACTTTAGTTAAGGCTTCTCCCGCGGTAAAGCTACCAACACCGAGCATTACTGCCCAAAGTGCTGCTGAAGCAGTATTTAGTAAATGAAATTTTATTTGAGGATACTTTGTCAAACCGATAGTCATAGGCACAATCGTTTTGAGACCATAAACAAATTTTTGAAAGAAGATAATCTTATCGCCTTGCTTTTTCATCAGTATATGACCAAGTGCGAGCTTTCTTCGATGTGCTTTGATATAGGGCATAAGCGCATTTTTATTGTACCGACCCATATAAAAAAGCATAGAACTACCTAATACATTAGCGACAAAAGCTACCAAGATAGAAGTCGTTAAATCCATTTTACCAGCATACGATAACACGCCAGCTGCAATAATAGCAACCATTCCTCCACCAAAAGAGTAAGCAAATAAAATAATATAACCATAAGTAGAGAGTGAATTAATAATATCTTCCAAGAAAATCCTTAATTTGTAATATTTTGAATGGTCTTTAAAAACTCATCTATGGCATAAGATGAGAGTAAGCCTTCTGATTCAACGATTTGGTCTGGAGAAATATTATTTCCATACAATTCGATATTTTGGTCATAATCATGATTCATTACTGAACCATCAAGGGAAAATCCTATAAAAAGTCCCTCTGTTTTAGTGTAAGTATAGATTTCAGATTTAAAATCTAGCTCTGCCCCTTTACCCACACTTTCTCCTGCTGGTCCTACGGCAACTGAAGCATCAACGCCTAGTGTTATTTTATCATTCATTAATTTTTTAATACTATCTTTAGATTTAAAGACCATTAAGATATCTTTTTTCTCAAATCCAAGTTGAAAACCAAATCCAGCACCGCCAAGTTTAACAAAAAATGGATAACTCCAAGAGCCATCACTTTTTCGCACAACCATCACACCATTACCTGCTTTTCCACCAAGAAACATACTTATTTCTATCGTTCCTGGGAAAATAGCAATCGCTTGTGCATTTTGAAAAACTTTGAGAGGGATAGCTTGTGAATCACGTAGCATATTTTTAAAAGCATTGGTGGAGTCCAATATCTTCTCTTCTGCTGAACCATAAACCGATGTGCTCAACAAAAATACCATTAAAATTCCGTACCATATATTTTTTTTCATTTTTTCTCCTTTTATCTTTCTTGGCTTTTTAAAACATAACTAAAAAAAGTACCCTCATTTGCCATGAGTTCTTCATGTGTGCCATTTTCCACAATCAAACCTTTATCTAAAACATAGATATAATCTGCTTTTTTAATCGTACTTAATCTATGTGCTATGATAATTGTCGTTTTTCCATTCAAATACGTCTCAAGCTCACCAAAAAGTTTAGCCTCCGTATGCACATCAAGTGCCGAAGTAGACTCATCCAAAATCACAATATTAGGATTTTGAATCACCGCCCTTGCGATAGATAACCGTTGACGTTGACCACCTGAGAGCTTAATTCCATGTTTTCCTATCTGGGTATCAAGTCCCTCTTGCAACTCGCCCACAAACTCATCAAGTTGCGCTATTTCTAAAGCTTTATGGATTAACTTTTTATCTATATTTTCGTCTACCATCAAATTTTGAGCAATAGAAGCATTGAACAGTTGTGGATTTTGCAGGACTAAAAAAACATTTTCCCGCACCACATCTTGACCAATTTCTTCAATGGAGATGTCATCAAAATAAATATTACCTTTTTCAAATGGATACAAGCCCACTAAAAGATGCCCAAGCGTTGTCTTTCCACTACCACTTGCTCCAACTATCGCTACTTTTGAACCTTTGGGTATAGTCATATTGATATTGTCTAAAACTTTTTTAATCCCATCATAACTAAAACTAAG
>JAFLKZ010000171.1:4660-5202 GCA_019162915.1 Campylobacteraceae bacterium | reverse complement strand
TTCAATTGAATTCGTGTTATTTTGTGCAAAAGGATTGCTGGTATGGTTCCATTTTGGCTCTTTTTTGAGACTTAGTATACTGTTGATTCTATCTAACGCTTTTTGGGCATTGTGGTAAGCGTACTGGATATTTAAGATATCTTGAATAGGTGTCATCATTACCCAAAGGTAACCAAATGTTGCTAACATCAAGCCGATACTTAAATCAGAATAGGCAACAACAAAAATGCTTGCTGCTCTAAAAATCTCAAATCCCGATAAAAAGACTAAAAAAGAAAGACGACTTGCACCATCACTTTTGTATCCAAATATGATAGAGCTATTTTTAATATCTTTGGCTTTTTCTAATACTTTGCCAAAAAACATCTTTTCTTTATTGGTAGCGCGTATTTGTACAAAAAGATCTAAGGTCTCACTTAGTGTATCTTGAAAAACCTCAAACGCTTTATTTTGCTCTTTTTTTAGATGTGCAACATTTTTAGCAAGTTTAGTGGTAAAAAGAATAACCACTGGATTAACAATCAATATAAAGAGTCCTAACT
>JAFLKZ010000171.1:0-4647 GCA_019162915.1 Campylobacteraceae bacterium | reverse complement strand
AAAACACCAAGAAAATTATCGATAGTATCAACATCTGTCACTAATAAAGAGGAAGCTTTACCTGAACCAAAAAACTCAAATTCATTCATACAAACATGACTTAAATGTCCAAGTAAATCTTTTCTAATTTTAAATGCAATATTTTTAGACACAATTGTAAAAAGTTTCGTTTGAAAATAGTTTAAGATAAAAAATGCAAATCTCAATGCTAAAACCATTATCAGCACAATCAAAATATAAACATATGGTTGATTATTGGTACTAAAGATTGCATCAACCCAAAAGACAACAAATCCAGGTTTTTGAAGTAAAATCTCATCAACTAGCATTGGCATCAAAAGAGGAATTGGCGTACTGACAACTACGGCTAAAAAAGCAATGATATTGGCTAAAATCAACTCTTTTTTATAAAATCTTAGTTGATTAAAAAGTGTTTTAAAACTATAGAGTGTTTGCATCGGCGATCCATCGTAAAAAGCAGAATGTAGAGAGCATTTTCTCTCTACATGTAAAGGTTTTTAGCGTGCAAAATCGATTGCACGAATTTCTCTAATAACATTGACTTTAATTTCACCAGGATATTGAACTTTTTCTTCAATTTCTTTGGCTATCTCTTTAGCAAGAAGAACTGCCTCATCATCATTGATAAGCTTAGCATTAGCAATAACTCTAATCTCACGACCTGCATTAATAGCATAAACTTGTTTGATACCAGGCTTACTCTTAGCAATATCTTCAATGTCTTGTACACGCTTTAGGAAGCTTTCAAGCACTTCTCTTCTAGCCCCAGGACGCGCTGCTGAGAGAGTATCTGCCGCACATACTGCAGCTGATTCTACGGAAGTTGGCTCTTCATGACCATGGTGTGCATAAATAGCATTGATGACAACATCATGTTCTTTATATCTTCTACAAATCTCTGCTCCTAGATCAACATGGCTTCCAGCTGTTTCATGGGTTAAGGCTTTACCGATATCGTGAAGGATACCTGCGCGTCTTGCCAGAAGAACATCGCCACCCGTTTCAGCAGCGATAATACCTGCTAAATGTGCTACTTCTAAAGAGTGACCTAGTGCATTTTGTCCATAACTTGCTCTAAATTTAAGTCTACCAATCAATTTGACTAATTCTGGATGTACTTTTTTAATACCTAAATCAATGATGATATTTTCACCCTCTTCAATCAAGCTTTGGTCAAATTCATCCTTAACTTTCTCATAAATACCTTCAATTCTAGCAGGCTGAATTCTTCCATCTTGCACGAGAAGCTCTATAACTTTGGTTGCAATAGCCCTTCGATAAAGGTTAAAACTACTTAAGATAATCGCATTAGGCGTATCATCAATGATAATATCAACCCCGAGTAACATCTCAAGTGTTTTGATATTTCTTCCCTCTTTACCGATGATGCGACCTTTGAGTTCATCATCTTTAATATTAACCACGTTGATAAGTCGCTCCGCTGCAAACTCACCTGCAAATCTTGTAGTCGCTTGCGCTAAGATATAATTAACACGTCTTTTAGCATCTTGCTTTGCTTCTTCTTCAAGTCGTCTTACCATGTGAGCGATGTCGGATCGTGATTGCTCTTCTACTTTATTTAAGACTATCTCTTTGGCTTCACTTTGCGTTAGTCCGGCGGATCGTTCTAAAACAAGTAACGCTTCTTTAACTTTTTCACCATACTCATGTTTTAGTTGTTTTCCCTCATCAAATAATGCTGTAGCATTAGATTGAACAACCTCTATCTCTTCTCTCTCTTTTGTGATTTTTTTTAGTTCTTCTTTATACGTTCTATCTTTTTTCTCTATCTCTAACATCTTATCAGAATGCTCTTTTTTAAGCGTCATCGTTCTATCATCATATCTTCGCTTAGCTTCTAACTCTGCTTCTTTGACTTTAATATTACTATTGTTTAAAATCAACTCTGCTTCGTGTTCTATCGCTTTAGCTTTGGCTCTTGCTTGAGCTACATGTATCTCATAATTCGCTGATTCCATCTTTTTTGCGATGAAAAATCCCGCGACGCCGCTCGCTACGGCAGCACCTACTGCTAGTGACTCTACAATCATTTTTCCCTCTTTGTATTATAGTTTTATAAGGGGTTAAATAAATATCTGCTTCAATATCGTGTTCTTGTGACAACACCGTTTGGGTGAAACACATCTCTCTTTGAACAAACAATACTGTAGGTTTTGGTGATAAGGACTCGAAAAATCGATCATACATCCCTTTTCCAAAACCAATTCTTTTTAATGCACCATCAACCCCGATGACGGGCACTATCGCTAAATCAATCTTTGGTTTAATAGCAAAAGAATTTTTAGGCTCTTTAATGCTAAATATTTTCGTATATAAAGGCAATCTATATCTTACCATCTTAAAACTGACGCCTTCCATAAATGGTACAAAAACATTGCATTTTTTTCTGCAAAGCTTGATAACATCATGGATATTCACTTCAATATCAAGGGGAATATAAAGTAAAATTGAATGAACTTTTAAACTTTTTACGAATGATAAAATCTGCATAGAAATAATTTTATCTCGTTTATATTTGTTATGTGCTTTAGAGAGTTTTTCTTTACAACACGAGCGAAATTCGGATTTATTTTTAAACTTAATTTTTTCCATTGCTATCACTTTAAGCCATTTTTCAATACAATAATATCCTTAATATAATTTCTTTACCATAAAAAGGATATCAATGAAACTTGTTTTAACTATTTTACTCTCTACTTCCCTTTTACTTTTAACGGGTTGTTCTTCTGAAAAAAAGAAAAGTGAAGCTCAAGCAAAAGTTATGAAAGAAGAAGTTAAAAATGAAAAAATAACTTTAAAAGATATTAATGATAAAGAGATTATTGTCACACCTATCGAAAAAGGATTTCAATTTTCTGATATGGAAAACAAAGTGGTGCTTGTCAATTTTTTCGCAACATGGTGCCCTCCGTGTAAAGCTGAAATTCCACATCTTAACAACCTTCAAGAAAAATATAAAGACAAATTGGTCATCATTAGTGTCCTCTTAGAAGAAAATAAATCCAATGAAGAAATTGCAAATTTCGCGAAATACAACAATACTAATTTTATCATTACCAATAGTCCTGAAAATTTCAAATTTGCCCAAAGTGTAGGGGGTGTTAAAAATATTCCTCTCATGTTTCTTTATGATAAAAATGGGAAATATTCGACGCATTACGTAGGCGCTATTCCTGAGGAAATGATAGATTCTGATATTAATAAAGTCCTTTAATAATGCTAGGCTTTATTAAAAAGGGACTTAACAAAACACTTGAGGCAATCAAGGATATTTTGCCAGAGAAAGTCGACAAGATAGATAAAGTTTTACTAGAAGAGATTCTTTTAGAATCAGATATTCCTTATGAATTAGTAGAAGAAATTATCTACTATCTTCCTCCCTCTCAAACCGTCAACAAGGCTGATGTCAAAAGAGTCCTTAGTGCTTATTTTTTACATGTAAAGAAAGAGCCTGTATACGACGACCTCAAAAGTCCTTTTGTAGACCTTGTTATAGGTGTCAATGGTGCGGGAAAAACAACGACTATTGCCAAACTAGCACACAATTACAAAAAATCAGACAAAAGTGTTCTCTTAGGAGCTGCTGATACCTTTAGAGCAGCTGCTATTGAGCAGTTAAAAAGCTGGGCTGAAAAAATCGATGTAGGTATTATCTACACACAACAAGGTCATGACCCATCAGCGGTTGCTTACGATACTATCAGTTCGGCTATCGCTAAGAAAATAGACCATGTTATCATCGATACGGCGGGTCGTCTTCACAATCAAGTAAATCTTGCTAATGAGCTTAAAAAAATTGTCCGTATTTGTGACAAAGCTTACACAGGCGCACCACACCGAAAAATCCTCATTTTGGATGGAACACAAGGAAATTCTGCCATCAATCAAGCACTTGCCTTCAATGAAATTATCGGTATTGACGCTATTATTATCACAAAGCTTGATGGTACGGCAAAGGGTGGTTCACTTTTTGGTATTGTTAAAGCATTAAATCTTCCTATCATTTACATTGGTGTAGGAGAAGGCAGAGATGACTTGATACCTTTTAATTCTGATGATTACATCAACACTATCTTAGATTCTATTTTTTTAAGTAACAATGGCTAAAAAACAAATTCTTTTTGAGTGTCAAGCATGTGGACACCAAAGTGCTAAATGGCTAGGAAAATGCCCAAATTGTGGATCATGGGATCAGTTTTTAGAACTAAGTACCAAACAAATTGAAGTCCTAAAAGAGACAAACTCAAACCCACATACTTTTGGTGAACAAACCAGTGGTGCTATCTCCATCACGGATGTTATGTATGAGCATATAGAGCGTTTTAGCTCTGGAGACTCAGAGCTTGATTTAGTGCTTGGTGGTGGCATTGTTGAGGGAAGTCTTACGTTAATCGGCGGAAGCCCAGGTGTTGGTAAATCAACATTACTTTTAAAGATAGCGGGTAACCTTGCACAAGAAGGGAAAAAAGTGCTCTACGTCAGTGGTGAAGAGTCTGCTAGCCAGATAAAACTTCGTGCCAACAGACTAGGTAGCAATTTTAAAGACCTCTATCTTCTCCCTGAAATCAGGCTTGATATCATTTTTAAAGAGCTTGAAAAAAATCA
>JAFLKZ010000062.1:20173-22264 GCA_019162915.1 Campylobacteraceae bacterium | reverse complement strand
CCCCGCATCGATGAGTTTACATGTAACAATATCATCACCTAAGAGTTCATGCAACACGGAAAAACGCACTTGCTGTGACATTTTAGAGTTCCAATTCAACCCCTTAGCCGTACAACCATAGCGTTTGATAGCATTCTCATAAAACGAAGCATTGTCAATGCGTGGCATCTGTTTCCTAATTTTTTATTTAATTATAGCAAGAAAAAGCGGAATTAAAATTGCTTAATCTATCAAAACTCTACTAAAAAGGTTTATCGTGTTTAATGGCAAAAATATATTTATCACCGGTGGAACAGGCAGTTTTGGCAAAAAATATACGGAAATTCTTTTAAAAAATTACAAGCCTAACAAAATCATTATCTTTTCTCGCGATGAACTCAAACAATACGAAATGGCACAACAATTCACTGACCCATGTATGCGTTTTATGATTGGTGATGTAAGGGACTTGGACCGTTTAAAAAAGGCGATGTATGGCGTACATTATGTTATCCATGCCGCAGCCCTCAAACACGTTCCTATCGCAGAGTACAACCCAATGGAGTGTATTAAAACAAACATTTACGGCGCTCAAAATGTCATTGATGCGGCACTTGAATGCGGTGTCGAAAAAGTCATCGCTCTCTCCACCGATAAAGCGGCAAATCCTATCAATCTTTATGGGGCGTCAAAACTTGCAAGTGATAAACTTTTTGTTGCCGCTAACAATATCAGAGGCTTACGCCAAACGCAATTTTCAGTTGTTCGCTATGGCAATGTTCTTGGAAGCAGAGGTTCCGTGGTACCGTTATTTAAAAAACTGATTGCGCAGGGCGTTAAAGAGCTTCCTATCACCGAAGAGCATATGACACGTTTTTGGATAACCCTAGAACAAGGGGTTAATTTTGTTTTGAAAAACTTTTCTCGCATGAAAGGTGGAGAGATTTTTGTTCCTAAAATTCCTTCAATGACATTACTTGATTTAGCTAAAACAATGGCACCTGAGCTTGGTATAAATATCATCGGCATTCGACCTGGTGAAAAACTCCATGAAGTCATGGTTCCAAAAGATGATAGTCATTTGACATTAGAATTTCACGACCATTTTATTATCAAACCGACTATTTTATTTACACAAAAAGTCGACTATTCTAGTAATGCCTTAAAAGAAACTGGTGTACCTGTCAAACAAGGCTTTGAATACAGCTCAGAAACAAATACTCAGTGGTTAGACGCTAAAGGCTTGATGGAGATGATCAACGCATGATTCCGTACAGTAGACAAAGTATCGACCAGAGCGATATTGACGCCGTTGTAGAAGCGTTAAAGGGTGATTTTTTAACGGGTGGGAAAAAAGTCAATGAATTTGAAGAAGCCTTAGCAAACTATCTTGGCGTAAAATATGTATGTGTGATGAACTCTGCGACTTCGGCTTTACATGTAGCGTATCAAATCATCGGGCTTGGAGCTGGCGATGAGCTTATCACCACGCCTTTAACATTTTCTGCTACTTCCAACACCGCCCTTCAATGTGGAGCAAGACCTATTTTTTGCGATATCAAATTTGATGGCAACATCGATGAGCATAAAATCGAAGCATTGATTACCCCAAAAACCAAAGCCATAGCCCCAGTAGATTTTGGTGGCAACCCTTTAAATATCCATGCAATTAAAGCTATTTGTGACAAGCATAAACTCTTTTTAGTCGAAGATGCAAGCCATGCTTTAGGAAGTCAAATCGAAGGGCTAAAAGTAGGCACAACGGCAGATATCACTATCTTTAGTTTTCATGCCATCAAGCCTATCACCACACTTGAGGGTGGAGCAATTGCAACCAATAATGAAGCTTTTTATGAGCAGGCAAAACTGCTTCGAAGCCACGGTATCGTCAAAAAAGAGTTATGGAACTCAGACATGGTTCTTCTTGGTGAAAACTACCGTTTGAGCGATGTAGCGTGTGCTTTGGGGCTTTCTCAATTAAAACGATTGGATAGCTTTATCCAAAAACGCCAAGATATTGCGCATTATTACGATGAGCGATTTGCTAACAATCCTTTTTTTACCACGATTGCCATTGATAAAACCAAAAAAAGTGCTCGCCACCTCTACCCT
>JAFLKZ010000062.1:16226-20163 GCA_019162915.1 Campylobacteraceae bacterium | reverse complement strand
AATTTAGCTACTACAAAAAGCTTTTGGGCGATATGAGACTCCCGAATACAGAGGATTTTTATAAAGCTGAACTTTCCATTCCATGCCATCAAGGCATGAGCATGGAAGAGGCTTCCTTTGTCGCAGATACCTTACTCGAAATATTAACCAGCATAAAAGAATGCAAACGATGAGCATTCTTCTTCACATCAAAAACGGAAAAAGTAAAACTTTAGAGCTATGGTATAATTACTGAAAAAGGAGTTTCATTATGGGCGCACTTAAAAAAGAGCATTTACCTTCTTATACATACGCTGATTACTGCTTATGGGAAGGAAAATGGGAATTGATTTACGGAATTCCTTATGCTATGAGTCCTGCTCCTATGATCAAACATCAACATATTAGCCATAAAATTGCATGGCAATTACAAACAATCTTTGAAAAATGTGAGCTATGTCAAGCCTTGCTTCCTGTTGATTGGAAGATCAGCGATGAGACTATCGTCCAGCCTGACAACCTTGTCATTTGCCATAAACCAACCCAAGAAGCTTACATCAACCAAGCTCCTGTGATCATCTTTGAAATTCTCTCAAAATCAACTTCCCAAAAAGACCTTTACTTAAAATACGAACTGTATGAAAAAGAGGGTGTAAATTACTATATCATCATCGATCCCAATAGTAAAGTTGCTAAAATATATCGTTTATTGAATGGAAAATATATCAAGGTTTGTGATACCGTAGAGGAGATTGTCGCGTTTGAACTCAATCAATGCAAAGAAAAAATTGCCTTTGATTTTTCAAAAATTTGGTAATTCTAAGCCATACACAGACTTTTTGAGGAGATAATAATGGATAAAGAAAACATAATAGCTACACTAAAAACCTTACAACCAACCTATACGCAAGAGGGTATTTTGTTGCTTGGCATATTTGGCTCTTATGCTAGGGATGAGCAAAATGCCAAAAGTGATATCGATATCCTTATCGAAACTACGCCACAATTTTTGCAAAAGTACAAAGGTTTTAGGGCTTTTGCGAGACTTGATGACATCAAACACGAACTTGAAAAAATCTTCTCTAAAGAAATTGATCTAGTGGACAAAGAAGGGCTAAAACAGCACAACAACGCTCACATTTTAGAAAGTACTCTTTATGTATCCTAAAGATGAATTAGTCAAACTTCTAAGCATAAAAAGCAAAATAGACAACATTTACTCTATAATCCAAAGGCATGGTAGCATTACAAATGCTCTTCAAGATATCGAAGGGCAACCTGCCATATTGATGCTTCTAGTGGCAATCTCTGAACAGTTTTCAAAACTGGTAAAAAAAGAATCAAAACTATTAAGTCACTTCGATCCAGAAGATATAAAAGGACTTATCAGTGTCAGAAACTATATAGCCCATGATTACGATGGCATAAATCTTGTTATCGTTGAAGATGATTTAAGGGAAAATATGCCAAATATCTTAGATGCTATCAATTTACTTTTACAAAAAGGGTGCTGATTTATGCCTAAACCCCATGGAATGCTTGGCGCTATCAAACAAATCATAGAAGATAAAATTCTTAAAACAATGGACATCACATGAGACTTGCTATCATCCCAGCGCGAGGGGGGAGCAAACGCATCCCTCGCAAAAATATCAAAGAATTTCACGGAAAGCCCCTCATAGCATACTCTATCCAAGTAGCTATTGACTCACAATTATTTGATAAAATCATCGTTAGCACAGACGATGACGAGATAGCCGAAATTGCAAAATTATATGGTGCAGAAGTTCCTTTTATGAGACCCAAAGAGCTCAGTGATGATTTCACAGGCACGGGAGCCGTTGTCGAACATGCCATTAATTACCTTAAGGAAAGAGGCGAATCTTATGAATATGTCTGCACTCTTTATGCTACCGCTCCACTCCTCCAAGCGAAATACCTCATCGAAGGTTTTGAAAAACTAAAAAATTGTGATGCCGTCACTGTTTTTTCTTGTACATCTATGCCTTTTCCTATACAAAGAACTTTTAAAATAACAGACGATGGCAGATGTCAAATGTTTTGGCCTGAAAACTTTTACAAACGAAGTCAAGATTTGGAAATGGCATATCAAGATGCAGGGCAATTTTATTGGTCAAATATGAATAGAAAATCTGCCGATATAACGTTTGGGAAAGATAGCATACCCATCATTTTACCACGCCATCTCGTACAAGACATTGATACATTAGAGGACTGGGAAAGAGCAGAAGCTTTATATCAACTTTTAGTACCTAGCCATTAAGGATTTGACATGAAACCTTTTTTTATAGCTGAGATTTCAAGTAATCATGCGCAAGATTTGCAAAGAGCCAAAGAATTTGTTCGTGTTTCTGCAGAGATAGGATGTGATGCTGTTAAATTTCAACTCTTTAAAATTGACCAATTATTTGCTCCTGAAATTTTAGCAAAAAGTGAAGAGCACAAAAGACGAAAACAGTGGGAACTCCCTATTGCATTTATCCCTGAGCTCTCAACCTATGCGCATTCTCTTGGCATTCAATTTTCCTGTACTCCTTTTTATCTTGATGCAGTAAAAGAACTAAACCCTTATGTTGATTTTTTCAAAATTGCATCGTATGAACTTCTTTGGGATGATCTAATCATCGCTTGTGCAAAAACAGGTAAAGACCTCATCCTCTCAACAGGCATGGCAACACTGGATGAAATAAACCATGCTGTTACTATTTTCAAGAATCATAGTCAAGCAAAACTAACACTTTTACACGCTATCTCTGGCTACCCAACACCCATCAACGAAGCAAATCTAAAAGCTATTGAGACGCTGAGAGAAACTTTTGATTGTAATGTGGGATTATCAGATCATAGCGTATCTTCGGCTGTGCTTTTAAGAGCCGTTCACAAATGGGAAGCGTCTGCCATAGAGTTTCATTTAGACCTTGATGAAAATGGAGCAGAATACCAAGCGGGCCATTGTTGGCTTCCATCGCACATACAAAAAACTATTGAACTAACAAAAGATGGATTTGTTGCAGATGGCGATGGCATCAAAAAACCCATGCCAAGTGAAGCTGCGGATAGACTATGGCGAGCAGACCCAAGTGATGGGCTCAGACCTTTTAAAGAAATACGAGAAACTTTTTAGATGTCTAAAACTATTTTAATTCGTTGCGATGGATATAAAGAGATAGGACTAGGGCATGTAGTAAGATGCTTAGTGCTTGCAAAACAATTGAGGGATTTAGGCCATAAAGTTATCTTTGCAACTCAAAACAAAAATCCTGGATTTCAAAAAATCCAAGAAGAAAACTTTGAAATAACACCTATTGATAAATTAGATTTTAGTTATCAACCATGGATAGAGCACCTGCTCAGTAAAATTAAAATCGATACATTTATAGGTGATGTACGAGACGGGTTGCCAAGAGAAGTCATTCAGTACATGAAACAAAACCATATATTAACTATCGCCATAGATGAACCAAGTGATTACGCTAAAGAATGTGATTTATGTTTTTATCCACCACATGCTGAAATTGATACTTTGGCGTATCAAGGCAAAGTCTATCAAGGGTTTGAGTATGTTATCTTGCGTGAAGAATTTTACAAACCCTTTATCAAAATCAAAAATGAGATACCGAATGTGTTAGTGATGATGGGCGGTACAGACGCTTATAATTTAAGCTATAAGATAGTTGAAAAATTATATAACTTTGGTAAAAATATAAAACTTTTAGTAATTTTAGAGAAAAATCATTCAGATTATCAAAAAATAGAGAATTTAGGTAAAAATATTAAAATATATTCAGATATTAAAAATATGGGGAAATTTTTGAGTCGAATTGATTTTGCAGTAATAAATTTTGGGGTAAGTGCTTATGAAATGCTGGCAATGAATATACCAGCTATTCACATTCATCATAATCAAAACGACGCTCTCTTAAGTGACTATTTTATT
>JAFLKZ010000062.1:0-16216 GCA_019162915.1 Campylobacteraceae bacterium | reverse complement strand
AATAACCATTATGCAATGACCTGCAATCAAGATGATATTAATATTGTTGAATTGATGAATATTTCATATTCTTTATATTTTAAAAAGTGTGAGGTTGTAAAGCTTATTGAACTAAAAAAATTAGGATGAATAAATATAAACGGCTTCAAAAAACAAGAATACCTTAATAAATATAGAACTATAACACAACCTAATAAAAGGACTTATTCCATGACCATATTAAAGCAAGCAGATCTAAAAAAACAAAAGCAATTCAAAGCAGTATTGATTGGGATTTCAGGAGCGCATAATTCATTTTGCTTATCTTTATATAACCTTAAATCTTTTGCTTATTCAGATCCTATAATACATCATAATTGGTCAATTGAAATTATTCAAGAGCCATTAATTACAGAATTGGATTATGAAACTAGAATTGAAATTTTAATAAAAAAAATTATGAAACATAGTGATGCTGATTTGTTTGGCTTCAGTTGTTATATGTGGAATATGAAATATGTCAATAAACTTTGTGATATTTTGAAAATTCAGTCACCTTTTTCTAAAATTGTTTTAGGTGGACCCGAAATCTCTAAAGATTGGATAATAAAAGGCCTGCTTAATAATCTTACTGCAGATTATCTTGTATTCGGTGAAGGTGAAAAATCTTTCAACGAAATTCTCAAAAGTATTCAAAACAACGAATCGAAAAGTAAAATAAATGGGATAGCTTTTAAGGAGAACGAGAATTGGATAGTTAACGCTCAACAAATACCATTCAAATCTTTACTTGATATCCCATCTCCATATATTAGTGGTTGTATTGATGATGAAATCTTAATTAAAGAAGATATTCAAGCTAATATAGAAACTCAACGAGGGTGTTCTTTGCGTTGTAGTTATTGTATTTATCATAAAGACATGCCTAACATTGTATATGGTGGAGTTGAACGCGTTCTTGCAGAAGTAGACTATATTTCAAATAAAGGGTGTAAGCGTATCAGATTTGTTGATGCCAACTTTACTAGTAATATTAATTATACAAAAGATATCATGCGTGGTTTAATTAGTCGTAAAATTGAAGCAACTATCTTTGCAGAACTTATTCCAGGGTTTATCGATGAAGAATTAGCAAATTTGTTTAAAGAATTTAATGACTTGTGGGAATGGAATTATATAACTTTAGGAGTTGGTGTTCAGTCAATTAATATTGATGCCCTTAGGCGAGTAAAACGAAAAATTGCCATAGAAAAATTTGATGAAACTTTTGAATTATTGTCTAGTCGGGGTATTTATGCAAAAATTGATATTATACTTGGATTACCTGGAGAAGATATACTCTCAATTGCAAATACTCAAGAATATATGTTAAATAAATTAAAAAAATCAAAAGCTCATTTACTATGTTGCCATACCATGAGAGGGTTACCGGGAACAGACCTTTACAATTTAGCTCAACAATTTCAGATGCATTTTTCTTCTGAACGAGAACCTCACGAATTAATAGAATCGCCTATCTTGCCAAGACAAGACATGGTTCATGTCTTACGGAGAACTGCTATAATTTTTCGTATCATAAATCCGGGATTTAGTAAATCACATGATGTGAGAAAAAAATTTTATGAAACAGTCGAAAAGCTTCTTTGCTCTCATTTAGATGTTATTGATCAACTAATAAATATAATGCTTAAAGATTTACCATCGGACTCATGGTTTGCGCAAGATGACTTCCCATATGCAGAAACATGGTGGTGGGAATGTTCAGCTCATGAAGTATCTGATCAAATGATTATAGAATGGCTTAAAGATTTGACTTTGCCTAATAACTGTGGCAATTTAGTAAATTAGCAGATGATAACTCACTAAATTTTGGTAGACATCATTTAAGTTATAATAAGGAGTTATGTTTGGATTTAAAAGAAAAATATGCAAATAAGCATTCTATAGTAAGCCCTAACAGTTTACAGTTGAATCAACGACTATACAATACATATGCAAGAATAAAATCTAAATTATTTAATAAAAATCTAGATGGTATCAATGTTGATTTAGGCTCGGGAGATCAAGGATTTACAGAGTATTGTAAATCAATAGGAGTAATCTCCTATCCATATGATTATCCCAGTTTTGATATTGAAAAAGATAAGCTGCCACATGAAGATAGTAGTGTAGATTTTATTACTTTAAATGCTGTTATAGAACACATAAAAGAACCAGACAATATCTTCAATGAGATTAATAGAGTTTTGAAAAATGGCGGTTTAGTTTTTATCAGAACACCAAATTGGCAAATTGATTTTAAAAATTTTTATAATGACCCAACGCATATAAAACCATACTCTCCAATTACACTAGAAAATTTATTTAGACTTTATAATTTAAAATGTTGTTTTATTGAACCGGGGCTAATAGAAAAAAGTTGGTTTTGGTGGAAGTTACCAAGTATTATTAAGTGGGAAATTGCTTCACTAATCAAGGGTGGAACAAAATCTATAATAGCTGTTGGCTATAAAATTAATTAAAAGGAAAAGTATGAGATTTATAGTTCAAGGAAGTTCAAAAAGTTGGAGTGGAGATATTGAACATTGTATGGGTGACATCGATGGAAAACCAGCAATTTACTGGACAATAAAAAGAATATATGATAATTTTGATAATGCAATTGTGCAATTAATTGCACCAGAATATGATACAAATGGAGGATTAGAATCTCTAAAAAATGATTTTCAAGAGCTTAATATTTTTTATGGTTACGACAATAGTCCACTACAAAGGATGATAGAATCAACCAAAAGCTTAGATGAAAGTGAATATTTTATTAGGATAAATGCATTAAATTTTCAATTTGAAATTGATTTTATTAAAGATATGATGACGCTTGCACAAGTAGACAATTATGATTGTGTTAAATTAAAAGATGACTATCCCGTACATTTTGTTGGAGAAGTATATAAAATATCTGCGCTTAAGAAGTTAAAAAATATATTGAGTACAGAAGATATTAAAAATCCACAATACCATGAAGTGCATCCAAAATTTTTGTTAATGAAACACTCTGAATTTAAGACAATCTACTATACTCCTGCCAGAGAAATTTCTGATAAAAAAGTAAAGTCTTATTTAGAAAAAATGAAGCAAGTAATGTTTATTGAAAGACAAATTGTCGATGATAAAAATAAAATCTCAGCAGGTGACCAATTGACATTTCATTATGAATTAGCAGAAAAATTTTTAAATGAAATAGCGATTGAAAAAGCAGTGATTTTAGATATTGCTTGTGGCACAGGTTATGGAACAATAAAATTTGATGGGAAAGGTCATAAAGTATATGGTGCTGATTATGATATGGAACAAATTAATGATAATAAAGCAAGACTATCTCATAAAAAGGATGTTATATTTCAACATGAAGATATCATGAACTTATCTTTTGATGATAATACTTTTGACATTATTTTTTCAATGGAAACGATCGAGCATGTAGACCCAAATAAAACATTAAATGAATTAAAAAGAGTGCTAAAAAAAGATGGCTATTTGATTTTAAGTACTCCACAAAATAGTGCAACAGGGCAATGTGTTAATCCTGTACATTTATATGAATATTCTTTAGATGAAATTAAAAACATAGTATCTAATTATTTTAAAATAGAAAAAGTTATAGGACTAAAAGCAGGTAAAATTTATTTTGAAGATGATCCAATAGGTGCAAACACTGTAATTTTTGCACAAAACATATAAAATACAAAGGGGAAAAAATGGAAATATTTTTAGATACCGCAAATATAGACGAGATAAAAAGATTTGCAAGCATAGGAATTATAAATGGCGTTACTACAAATCCCGCATTAATTGCTAAAGAAGGAAAAAACTTTAGAGATGTTGTCAATGAAATTTGTTCTATAATTGATGGGCCGGTAAGCGCAGAGGTTATTAGTAAAGATTTTAAAAATATGATTGAAGAGGCAAGAAAGATTTCTAAAATTCATAAAAATATTGTGGTTAAAATCCCAGCTACTGAAGATGGATATAAAGCTTTATCAATAGTTGCAAAAGAAGGTATTAAAACAAATTTTACAATAGTGTATACAGCAAATCAAGCATTATTGGCTGCAAAACTGGGAGCTACTTATGTAAGCCCTTTTATTGGCAGGCTTGATGCAAACTCTACATCTGGCAATAATCTGATTCAAGAAATGGCAACAATTTATAAAAACTATAATTTTAATACAAAAATTTTAGCCGCAAGTATGAGAAATGTAATTTATGTAAAAGAAGCTGCTTTGGCAGGAGCACATACGGCAACAATTCCTCCAGATGTATTAGCGCAAATGATGAATAACGAATTAACAAATGTAGCTTTAGATGGATTCTTAAAACTATGGTATGAATTAGATGAGAGTAAGAGAGAATATTTTAATTAGAGGTTTATCATGAGATTGAAAAATAAAGTATGTGTTATAACTGGCTCAAGTAGTGGTATTGGTGCTGCAATTGCAAAAGGATATGCAAAAGAAGGTGCAAAAGTTGTTGTTACCTATAACACACAAAAAGATAATGCATATAAAATTGCAGAGGACATAGGTTCAGAATTAGTTGTTTATTTAGACGTAAGAGACAGAAGTTCAATAAAAGAAGCATTTAAATTAATTAATGACAAATATGGGTGCATAAATGTTTTAGTCAATAATGCTGGGATCAATCGTACCGCAGATTTTGACAAGCAAACTGAAGAGGAATGGAATGAAGTTATTGATGTTAATCTAACAGGACCTTTTAGATGTTCGCAGGAAGTCTTGCCGTATATTACAGATTATGGAAGAATAATTAATATTGGTTCATTATCTGGTGAATATGGAGGACCTAGAACGCCTTCTTATGCTGCTGCAAAAATGGGATTGATGTCATTAACTCATAACGTGGCAAGATTCTTAGGAAAAAGAAATATATGTGTAAATACATTGTCTCCTGGTGTTATAGGAAATGAGTTTACAGAAAAAACAATGTCGCCAGAAGTTAAAGAAACAGCTTTTTCATTAATGCTCATTAAAAGATTTGCAAGGGTTGAAGAAATGGTAGGTGCCGCTATATTTTTAGCTTCAGATGAATCTTCTTATATGACAGCACAGACATTATCAATCAATGGCGGGGCTTGGGTTAAAGCATAATGAAAAAAACAATATTAATCTTAAATGCTGGTAAAGAAGCCGTTGAGGGTATCAAAATCGCAAAAAGTATGGGACTAAATGTCATTGTATGCGATTACGATAAAAAAGCACCTGGAATAACATTTGCGGATGACTTTATCTTCGCAAATATTTATGATCCTAATGAAATAATTAGAGCTTTAAAAGATTATCCATTTAAAACAAAAATTGATGGCGTAATAACGATAGCAGCAGATAACCCTTTATCTGTTGCTATCGTTGCTAAATATCTGGGAATAAATGGGCAATCAGAAAATACAGCAAAAATAGCAACAAATAAGTTGCTTATGAAACAAATACTAAGTGAAAACAATATTAAAATACCATGGTTTTGTGAAATCACTTCAAAACAACAGTTACATGATATTTTAAAAAACAATAAAAACAAAAATTATGTCTTAAAACCTATAGATTCCCGAGGATCTAGGGGAGTAATTAGGTTAAATAGTATTGATAACATCAGCAATGCTTTTGATTATTCTATAGCCTATTCAAAATCTCAAATATTAATCCTTGAAGAGTGGCTTGATGGTTTTCAACTTAGTTCAGAATCAATTGTTTATAAAAATATCTCCTACCTTTGTGGTTTAGCAGATAGGAACTATGACATGCTTGACCTATTGTATCCGTATGTAGTCGAAAATGGCGGTGAAACACCAAGTATTTTCAGCAAACAGATTTCACAAGAAATAAATAATATAATAACAAAAATTGCAAATGCTATAAATCTATCTGAAGGCTCCATTAAAGGTGATTTAATTCTATTTAATAATGAAATTTATGTTATCGAATTTGCAACAAGACTAAGTGGAGGATATTTTAGTACACATACAATTCCAGCTGTATATGACTATAAATTAATTGAAAATATTATAAAAATTGCTCTTGAGCAAACTCCTGTTTTACCAAAACAGCCACTATTGGCCACTAATTTTCAAAAAAATAGATTTCTTTTTCTGGATAATGGAAAAATAAAATCAATAAATATTAATGCTAATTTATCATCTCAAGCTACAATGATAGATATATTTGTTAAAGAAGGGGATATAGTTTGTATGCCAAAAAACCATACACAAAGAGCAGGAACTATCTTTGCTGTTGCTAGCTCACAAGAAGAAGCAACACAGATTGTAGAGAATGCTCTCTCTAGTATTAAAATTGTCATAGAATAAATAATGTACTTCTACAAAATTTACCATGCTAATTTAGCTTTTTCAGCCATAGAAGAATCTGAGATACCTACCGTCATTGATAAATGCTACTTCCCACTTTTAGACCTTGTAGAGGCTTTACATGTAAAGATTGGTTTAGAGCTTAGTGGATTTACTTTGGAAAAAATCCAACGTTATAGACCACAATGGATTGCTAGATTTAAACAGTTATGCAAAAATCATGAGATGGAACTCATCGGCAGTGGTTATATGCAGCTCATAGGACCGCTTGTTCCCTATGAAGTCAATATTAAAAATCAACAAATAGGACTTGAAACCTATCAAAATATTTTAGGCATTACTCCCAAAATAGCCTATATAAATGAGCAAACATTTTCAAAATCGATGGTTGATATTTATCATGAAGCTGGCTATGAAGCTATCGCTATGGAGTGGAACAATGCTTTTTCTATTCATCCTAAATGGAAGAAAAGCTATGCGTATACACCTGCTATTGCTGAGGGAGTCGCTCAAAAAATCCCTATTCTATGGACGGATTCTATTTTATTTCAACAGTTTCAAAGAACCATACACAGTGAACAATCCTTTGATGATTACTTCAATTTTTTCACAAACTATGTTGCCGCTAAGCATAAGTGTATTCCTATTTATAGTTCTGATCTTGAGATATTTAATTATCGCCCTGGCAGATTTGAGACAGAAGCCAATCTCAATACAAATGAATGGGATAGAACAAAAGAAATGTTGATTTTATTGCAACAAAAAGGGATATTTGAACTTCCATCTACGATTCTGCATACACACGTATCACACAAAAATGTCCTTTCACTAACAAACAGTGCCAATCCTATCATCGTCAAAAAGCAAGACAAGTATGCACTTGGAAGATGGTCGGCATGTGGGCATGATACCAACTATATCAATACCTTGTGCTACAACTATTTTGAAATGCTTAATGAAGAATCTACGCTTCACGAATGGAAAGAGCTTCTGAGATGTTGGGGCAGCGACTATAGAACCCATACGACAGTAAAAAAATGGCAAGAAGTGATTGAAACCTTAGAGTCTAAGCTAAATGCTTTTCCAACAAAAAAATTACCTCAACTTGAAAATGATGTTGAACTAACCCATGCTGAACATAAAATATTATTTGAAAAAGATGGTTTAAAAATATCGTTTTGGGGGAATAAGGGATTAGCCCTAGATGAAATGTTTATTCATGGCATTAAGCAACCCTTTGGGACCATTAAACATGGAGAGCTTTCGCACATTGGATATGTTGCAGATTTTTTTACAGGATCAAGTGTTATCGAGTCTTCCCAGACAAAAAAAGTATCCGATTTGGTTCCTGTTTCTCATTGCCAATTTAACAAAATAGCTAAAAATACCTATACCCTTAGCACAACGATTAACATGAGAGATATTGCTACGGAGTATAAATGCTGGACGATAGATACGCTTAACCACACGTTGATGCTCAGCATTGATCTAAAATTGCACACTTTTATTGCAGGGAGCATACGACTTGGAACATTTACCTTGCTCCCGCAAAAAACATCAAGCGACCTATACTACTTATGTCATAATGGTGGAAGAAACGCTGAAAAACATTCTCTTGTGAATACAGAAATCAAACACCATCTATCCAAATCTTTATTGCAGAGCAGTTCAAGCGGGATAGGCGCAACGGATGGCAAAATTATTTTTGCAAATTCTTCACATAATTTTGTTACACTAACTATTAACCAACAAAAATCATCCCCTTTAGTAATGTTGCAAAACACTATTAATTTTAATAAATATCTAACAAGAGTGTTTTTTAGCGTTCAAGAACTTGACGATACATTAAAAAGAAATGAGAAGAAACTTGAACGGGTCCTATCTTTACAATATACCATTTTACCGTCTAATAGAAACTAATTTTTTATGAGGAAATTTTCATGAATACAAAAAAATTTAATCTTCTTGACACTATGCTAGAAGAAATGGCAAGCCAATCAATACTTTACAAACCAACTCCTTTTTGGGCTGAGGGCTCAAAAGTGATTATTGAAGAACTCTACGATAAAGGGGTGGAAAACTTTCGCGCTCTAAACTCTCCTAGAAGTTTTTTTGTACCTACGTATTCTTTTCCTGAGTATTCTTCGCATAATGAACTATATTCCAATATCTCAGGTACATTGAAAGGTTCTTTTAGTGATACAAGATTAAACACAAGAATCAATAAATTATTTTCGGGTGAACTGCTAGCGTTATCAGACTACCGTGTTTTAGAAGCTAGTAATAAGGATATAGCACCTTATACAGACAGAGTATCGGAAAGTGCTGTAGGAAATCCTATTGAACGCTTTAGCTTTGAAAATAGATTTTTTTCTCGATCCTTTTTAAATTACACATTAGGGCTTAATTTTCTTAAACAATATGTTGACACAAGTATTATACATACTGTTCTTGAGATAGGTGGGGGATATGGAACGCTTGGAGAAATTTTACTTGGCGATGAGCGAAATGATTGTTTTTATATCAATGTAGATATCCCCCCTGTTGCCTTTGTTTCAACCTACTACTTACAAAATGTTTTTGGTAAGGAAAATATCGCTGATTATGAAGATTTAAAAGATGAATCCATTCTCGATATTGCTACATTAAAGAAACGCTATAAAGCCATCAACACCTGCGCATGGCAGATTGAAAAACTGCATGGAAAAATAGACCTCTTTGTAAACTTTATCTCGTTTCAAGAAATGGAACCAGAAGTTGTTAAAAACTATTGTTTGCATGTTGAAAGATTGCAACCTTCTTATGTTTTATTGCGAAATATGGAAGAAGGCAAAAAGAAAAAAAGTAAAGATACACTCTATGGAGTAGAAAACCCTATCCTTGGAAATGATTATGATACATTCTTGCCAAATTATAAACTAATCGCTGAAGACTCAACGACATTTGGATATGTAACCGAAGATGGTTTTCACTCGCAATTAAGATTGTATGAAAGAAAAATGAAATGAAAATAAGCATAATCGGCACAGGCTATGTAGGGCTAGTAAGTGGTGCGTGTTTTGCAGAAATGGGTAACGATGTTATTTGTGTCGATATCGATGAAAATAAAATCTCAAATCTCAAAAATGGTATCATTCCTATTTTTGAGCCAGGCCTTGCCGATATGGTTATAAAAAATCAAGATAAAGGGACGATAGAATTTACGAGTGATATCAAATATGCACTTAGTAACTGTAATATTTGTATCATTGCAGTAGGAACACCTATGGGTGAAAATGGTCATGCTGATCTTAACTATGTTCTATCCGCAGCAAAATCTATTGGCCAACATATAACACACCACGCTTTAGTCATTGACAAATCTACTGTTCCTGTAGGCACAGCAGAAAAAGTAAGAGTGACGATTCAAGCTGCACTAACAAAAAGAAATAGCCCTTTAACTTTTGATGTTATCAGCAATCCTGAATTTCTTAAAGAAGGAAATGCTGTTGATGATTTTATGAAACCTGATAGGATTATTGTTGGTGTCGAAAATGAACATTCATTGGAAATGATGAGAGAGCTATATGCTCCTTTTACAAAAAGTCACGATAGATTTATCCACATGGACATCAAGAGCGCGGAAATGACAAAGTATGCAGCAAATGCTATGCTTGCCACCAAAATATCCTTTATGAATGAAATAGCCAATATCTGTGAGCGCGTCGGAGCAGATGTCAATAAAGTACGTAATGGCATAGGAAGTGATTCTCGAATAGGCTATAGTTTTATCTATCCAGGCTGTGGTTATGGAGGAAGTTGTTTTCCCAAAGATGTACAAGCTTTGGTTAAAACAGCAAAAGAGCATGGATATACACCTAAATTATTAGACGCTGTAGAAGCTGTCAATGATGCACAAAAAAAAGTTCTCTCTGATAAAATCATTGCCCAATTTGGAAATGACCTTACATGTAAGACTTTTGCCATCTGGGGACTCAGTTTTAAACCAGAAACAGATGATATGAGGGAGGCAAGTTCTATCACGATTATCAATGAACTTACAAATCGTGGTGCTAAGATTAAAGCATATGACCCTAAGGCTATCGATGAAGCTAAAAATTATTATCTTAAAGACAATAACCATATAGAATATGTAGATTCAAAATATACTGCTCTTAGTGATGCAGATGCGCTGATTCTTGTCACAGAGTGGAAAGAATTTAGAAGCCCCGATTGGGATGAAATAGCAAAAAGGCTTAAAAATAAAATGGTATTTGACGGAAGAAATCAATACAATAAAGAAAAACTTGAAAAACTAGGATTTACCTATTTCCAAATAGGCGTTAAATAACACATGAAGATACTTGTCACGGGAACGGCTGGTTTTATAGGATTTCATCTTGCAAAAAAGTTGCTTGAATTAGGGCATGATGTTGTCGGCCTTGATAATATCAACGATTACTATGATGTCCATCTAAAATATGCCAGACTTGAAGAACTAGGAATCATGCAAAATGCCATCATTGAAAATAAACCCATACACTCCAATAAATACCCAAAGCATACCTTTGTCAAAATTGATTTATCAGATGCAAGCGCTATTAACAACTTGTTTGATATGGAAAATTTTGACGCTGTTTGCAATTTAGCCGCACAAGCAGGAGTAAGATACTCACTTGAAAATCCACATACTTATATCACTTCTAACATTGTTGGATTTTTAAACATACTAGAAGCATGCAGACATCATGGTGTTACAAATCTATGCTATGCCTCTAGCTCATCAGTGTATGGACTCAATACTTCACAACCTTTTAAAACAACGGACAAGACAGACACACCTATCAGTCTTTACGCAGCCACAAAAAAGTCAAACGAACTTATGGCACATACCTATGCTCATCTCTATAGACTCAACGTAACAGGGCTACGGTTTTTTACTGTCTATGGCCCTTGGGGTAGACCTGATATGGCACCTATGCTTTTTGCTGACGCTATCTTGCACAATAAGCCCATCAAAGTATTTAATCATGGAGACATGAGTCGTGATTTTACTTATATTGATGATGTCATTAATGGTCTCATCAAAGTTATCGATAAACCCTCTCATGGCTATAGTATTTATAATATTGGGAACAATGCCCCTGTAAAGTTGTTAAACTTCATAGAAATACTTGAAAATGCGATAGGCACTAAAGCAGAAAAAATATTTTTGCCAATGCAAGATGGCGATGTTACATCAACGCATGCCGATGTAGAAGACTTAATAAAAGATTTTCAGTACAAACCAGATACTAAACTTATAGATGGAATTAATATATTTGTTACATGGTATAAAAGATTTTATTCTTAACAAAGGACTTACATGAACGATATTGAGCAAAAAGCTCTACAAACATTTACAAAAAACTTAAAATACTTTGAAGATAACCACAAGCCAATTTTTGAGAAACTCACCCTTCTAAATCAACTTATTGACGATGGAACTTATCCTGAACACTATGCATTAGAGTACAAAGAAGAAGGGTATTTTGATATTTTGGAGCTTAATACCCATGAGTTTTTATATAAAAACAATAGCATTGAAGCGGCTAAACGAATGGTAAATATCATTGACCTACAAAGAACTGGTGCTGTGTTTAAAGCACAACAGTATGTTTTTGCAACGGATTTACAGGCTGAAGCTATTGATCAAAGTGAGCTTTGTTTTCACAATGCTTTATGGGCAACCATTAAAATAATTAACTATGTCTCAAAATATGCAACGCCAGAAACGCAGATGCATCGCGTGCATAAAATTATCTTCTTGGGGATGGGTTTGGGGCTTCATCTTGAGGGAATGATAAAGAAACTCAATCCACAAGTAATTTTTATCAAAGAATCAAACCTTGAAACATTTAGACTCTCTTTATTTGTAACAAATTACGCTGAAATCTTAAAAAATCATTTTGTTTATTTTTCAATCTCGCAAGATGCTACGGAAGAGAGAATACCGTTTTTAGAATTTCTCAATAAAGGCAATAACTACAACCTAAACCTCAAACATATACCCTTTACGCTTACTTATGCACCCGATCTTCAAAGATTGCAAACACATGTTTTATCTCAAGACTTTATTAGCTATGGGTATAGTGCTATATTATTAAGATATATTGACTCTCCTCGTTATCTTGTAAAAGGATACTCATTTTTAAATATCAACCAAAACCACCAAAACCATCCAAACAATGTTTTCTCTCATAAACCTGTACTTTTACTCTTTTCAGGTCCTTCAACAACGAATAATATCGAATGGATAAAAGCCAACAGAGATCGCTTTATCGTGGTAAGTGCGCTTTCTACATGTAGACTACTTTGCCATCATGAGATCACACCCGACATCGTTATCCATATCGATCCGGGTGAAGGAACAGCTCTTTTATTTAAGGGCTTGGATACAAAGGAGTATTTTAAAAACACTATCGCCATCTTATCGTCAAATGTCAACGAGGACACGATATCTAGGTTTGATCGCTCCAAAATTCACCTTGTCGAACAAGGAACATGCTACAAAAAAGGCTTTGGCAGACTTTCAGCTCCCAGTGTTGGAGAATACACTTATGCTCTCTTTCTGATATTAGGGGCTTCTCGTGTCTTTTTGTTGGGCATAGACTTGGCAGTTGACCGCACAACACTCAAAAGCCATGGAGAGTTTCACCCTTCTCAAGGACAAGGGCAAATTGACACGACAAGCCCTTCTTTGGATCCATCAAGCTCAGTAGCATTTACTAAAGGCAATTTTTCTCCAACCATCCCTACTCTGACAAAATTTATGCTCTCTATTGAACAATTGCAAATTTTTACAAAAATGCTCAAAAAAGAGTATCACCATGTTTATAATCTCAGCGATGGAGCGTATTTGGAGGGATGCGAGCCTTTAAGGCTTGAAGCATATGACTGGAGTCAATTAGAGTTACTTGACGCCCAAGAAACACATCAGCAAGTTGATGATTTTTTGAAACAAATCAGCTCTAGCGATTTTAATGATGATGATAAAGGTGTTATGAAATATCATATCAAAGAGGCAAGAAAGCTAGAAAAAATCATCAAACAGCATAGTAAGAAAAAATTTGCAACGACACAAGCTTATCTTAATGCTTTAGCACAACTCTCTTGGGATCTCAGTGATATGGAGTATAAAACACAATCAGATTTGTCTCAAGTCTATTATGAGTACTTTTTGATTATCTTGAGCTATATTTATGATCTTTTCAATACCAAAGAACTTGAAAATCCAATGAAGCATATGCGCCAAATAGATGCTATTTTAGTCAAACAACTTCTAAAAATTTCACAGCTTTATATCTCAAAATTAGAGGGTTATTTAAAGTAGTTGACCGAGCCAAAAGGCTCGGTCAATGAAGAATCGACTATTGTAATAGTCTTAATACATTCTGTTGAACTGCATTTGCTTGGCTCATAGCATATGAACCAGATTGTGCAAGAATATTGAACTTAGAAAAGTTCGCTGATTCTGCAGCAAAGTCAACATCACGGATATTTGATTCTGCTGATTTAACATTTACTTGTGTTACAGAAATGTTGTTAATAGTACTAACCAATTGGTTTTGTACAGAACCTAAGTCTGAACGAATCGTATCAAGATCCGTGATCGCTGATTCAAGCGTACTGATAGCTCTCATCGCACCCTTGAGCGTTGTTACATTAATGTCCGAGAGGTTTGTAAAATCTTCGTCACCAAGATTAACGCTATTTTGACCTTGAGTATTGGTTGCTATGGTAGATGCTTTAGCAATCGTGCCATAACCCGCGCCCTCAGTTGCTCCCTTAAGCATGGTAAAATCAGCTTTAATATTAACATCAGCGGTTAGCTTCACATCTGTTCCTAATACAGTGCCAGCGCTAAGTCCAGAACCCGTGCCTCCGCCAACTTCAGCATCTGTCAAATCCTGATTCAATATAGTTCCGGCCTTAAGAATTGAATCTTTTTTAAGGATAGAACCTTCTTTAATCAACATATCTTGACTGAGCACAACATTTGCATTTCCTACCTTGATTGTTCCACCAATAGTAGAGCCTTCCACAAGTTTTGAACCACTTATAAGAGTTGAACCTAATTTTAAATCCATATCTTGTATGGTTGTCATACCCGAAGAAACAACAAACTTATCACCTAAAATACTGCCTGCTTTCATTGTGCTGCCTGATTTCAAGAGAGACCCAGCTAGCAACTTCATGTCCCCAGCTAAAGTAACATTGCCAGAAGTTGTAATTTTAGCTCCCACTATAGTTCCCGCAGCAAAAGTACTGCCAGATATAATTCTTGCACCTTGATTTTGGGTGTCTATCTTCATCACCATATCTTTGATTAGTGTAGTATCTTTATCTAATTTAAGATCAACCGTAAGTGTCGTACCCGCTTTGTAAAGCGTTGTTCCTACGGTAATGTCTTGCTGTAAGACCGTACCTGCATCAAAATTTGTACTTGACTTTAGGATAGACCCTGCTTTAATAAACATATCTGCTGTTAAAAGAGTACTTGTTCCAATTTTTGTTGTAGTTGTTAACTCTGTTTTATTTTCAAGTTTTGTTCCAGATTTTAAAATAGAACCCGCTGTTAGCAAGCCATCTTGTGATGCAGAAACACTTGCAAATGATTTTAGTGTAAACGATGCACTGCCTCCAAGAGCTGACCCAGCCGCAATAGTACTTCCTGATTTGATGACACTTTTTGCGGTAAGTAAAGAGTCTTCAACAGTCACTGTATTACCACTTGTTGTGATATCTTCACCCACAGCAGCAGCAGTATTTGCACCTTTGATTTGGAAAGTAGAAGAACCTGCTTGTGAAACTTCAAGATAACCCAAAGTACTCATTTCTGTTGTTGAAGCACCCATAACTGCGATGTCGCCCGTTGTCTCAATAGCGCGACCATCTTTTGAACTAAGGGCTAGTGTACCATCTTGATTTTTGGTAGCTATAACACCTGTCTCACTGGTTTTTTTATTGATAGCATTGAGCAATGTACCATCTTTATCGGTTGCAGAGACATTAACTGCTCCGATAAGAATACCATTGATTCTAAAATCAATACCTGTTGTTCCAGCGGCAATAACACCTGAGGTAACACCAACAACCGCTTTAGCGGTGATGCCTGTATCTGCAGAGTATTTATTGATCTGATCGGCTACGGCACCCATACCATTGGCTGCTTTATTGTTAGAAAGCAATTCAAATGGCTCAAGTGTAATGCTTTCACCTGTTCTACCACTCACCAATGTTAGTTGATTTTCACCCTCGCCAGCGATGTCTAAACGCGCTTGTGTTGTTTGACCAATTTGGCTTGTTTCAGCAGAACTAATAGAAGCTTTAACCGTTTCATTGGCACTAGAACCCATTTGAAATTCTTTGTTGGTAAAGGTACCTGAAAGTAATTTTTGACCATTGAACGATGTTGTTTTTGCAATATTGTTCAAGTTCTCCAAAAGACGATCGATATCTTTTTGAATTGCCAAACGAGAAGTTGAGTTTTGACCATCGGACGCAGCTTGTACGGCTTTAGTCTTGATAGTATCAAGAATAGAAGAGTACTCATTAAGCGCACCATCCGCAGTTTGAATCAAACCGATTGCATCGTTACCATTAGATACAGCTTGCGCCAAAGAACTTGCTTGCGCACGAAGAGAGTTAGCAATAGAAAGACCTGATGCATCATCAGCTGCTTTGTTAATTCTCAAACCTGAAGACAATTTAGAAAGAGAATTGTCCAAACTTCTGTTGTTCATTGTAGCCGCTGTGTGTGAATTAAGCGCTGCAATGTTAGTGTTAATACGGAAACCCATGATAAATCCTTTTATCTTTTGTATTTCGCAGGCATCC
>JAFLKZ010000075.1:14195-22566 GCA_019162915.1 Campylobacteraceae bacterium | reverse complement strand
TATGCGGGTGAGATGCTTAGCGGTGGACTTCAAACGGCTGTTTATGGGATGTTGATTCTTTTTTCATTGACTATACTCATCTATCTTATCAAAAGAGTGTACCGTGGAAAATAAAATCCAAAGCTACTTAGAGACGTGTGTGGATTGTAAAAGTTGTATGAAAGGCTGTCCCATGCTTTACAACTTTACAGGTTCACCTAAAAGTCTTTTAACACATTTTACCACGCAAAAACCAACCTCCGATATGGTATTTTCGTGTGCATCGTGTGGTCTTTGTGCCAAGATGTGTCCGACTGATATAGACTTTGGATATATCTTTGGCGAGTCTAAAAAAGTTTACGCACAGGATAAAAAAGTTTTGAAAAGTTATGGTTATGGGGCATTGAACTTTCACCAAAAAAATAGTTTTTCAAAGTTTTTCTCCACCACGATGAAGTTTAGTGAGGGCAAATATAAAAATATGGCATTTATGCCGGGATGCGCGCTTAGTTCCTACTCTCCCTCTTTGGTGCAAAAAGTTTTTGGGCATTTACGAGAGAAGCTTGATGGTATCGGCATTATCCAACAGTGTTGTGGAACACCCACGCGGATGGTTGGCGATATGGCACAGTTTGGTGTTTATCACTCCCAATTAGAATCGGATTTGGCAAAAATGGGCGCAGATACTGTTGTCACTGCGTGTGAGAATTGTTTTATGAGTATCAAAACTTACGCTCCGCATATCAAAATCCTCTCTTTATATGAGGTACTTGCAGATATTGGAGTACCTAAAAATGCGATGAATGCTTATGCCCATCATCAAAAAGTAGCGCTTCATGATCCTTGTCCGACACGGTATGAAAGTGGTTTACATGTAGCGGTTCGAACTTTGTTAGAAAAAATTGGTTTGGAGTATGAAGAGTTCAAATACAACAGAGAAAAAACGCTGTGCTGTGGAAGTGGAGGGATGTTGGAGCTTACTAATCCTTCTTTGGCAAAAGAGCAGATGCGAAGTCGAGCCGAGCAGACACAGTGTGAAAGTATCGTGAGTTACTGCCAAAGTTGTGCGGAGTCGATGAGTCGCGGTGGTAAAAATGGATTGCATATTTTGGACTTTATCTTTGATGAAAAAGTATTTTCAGCGCAACCTAAAAATGGGACACTTAAAAAATGGTACAACCGTTATCAATCACGCAAAATAATCAAAAAGTTAAAGGCAACGCCATTAAAAAATTAATATTAACGATAGCTTTTGTCCTCTTACTCATCGTTTTTTATATGTTAGATATTCTCTCTTTTTCACAGGTCGAAGAGATTAAAACATTTGTCTTGGGCTTTGGTATCTATGCGCCATTGATTTTTATCCTTCTTTTTACCCTTGCGCCGCTTATCTTTTTTCCTGATGGAATTTTGGCATTAGCAGGAGGGCTTATTTTTGGTTTTTATGCAGGGAGTCTTTATATCATCATTGGCGCGCTGTGTGGTGGAACACTTTCTTTTTATATCGCCCGTTTTTATGGAAAATGGCTTCATGAAAAGTTAGCCCACGAGAAGCTTATTAATTTTCAAAAAAGCGTTAAAAAACATGGTTTTGTGATGATTTTACTGGTGCGCCTTGTTCCCCTCGTTCCTTTTAACATTATCAGTTACAGTGCGGGGTTTTCAACGATTCGTTATCGTGACTTTTTCTTTGCCACGCTTTTGGGAATGATACCAGGTGTCTTGGTATATGCCAATATCGGAGCGCAATCCTTAGCTTTTGGGAGCAGAGAATTTTACAGTGCCATTGCTCTTTTAATAATGTTAGTTTTTATTTCGATGGGGTTGAAACAATGGGTCAAAAAGAGAGTGGAAAAATATGAAAACTAATTGGCAAAGGCTCATTTTTGAGAAAACAGCACTGTATGTGCATCGTCACAGTGCAGACTGGTTTGTTCCCAATGTACAAGCAGATACCCTGTTGCAAAAAAATATTCCAAGTCTTGAACTGACCCATCTTTTAACAAGAATTTCCAAGCCAAATCCTCCTGTTTATAGCCATAGCGCTCACCAAAATAGCACCTTACAAGAGTTTTGGATACATCTTACAAACCGTTGTAATCCCATTGCCTTTTTTCCTCTTCTCCTCATGAAAAAGATACGCTCTGTTTTGAAAACATTGCGCCTACGATAGAAGAGGTTTATAAATTAGGATGTAGGCTTTTTGTGCTCAGTGGGGGAGAACCATTGGTTCATTTGGAGATAAGTAGGATTATTGATTTTATTTTGAGCTATGAGAATGCAGAAGTGGTTATTTTAACCAATGGATTGTTGCTTGAAAAAGTCTTTACATGTAAAGAGTTCCCAAAAGAGAGACTCCATTTTCAAATCAGCCTTGATGGACTACCGCATGAGCATGATGCGATTCGAGGAAGTGGGAGTTTTGAAAAACTAAAACATAACATTGAATGGCTTCAAACACAAAAATACCCTTTTTCGCTCTCCCTTTGTTTGCATCCTCTTAATGTGCAAAGTCTTGATGAACTTTTAGCGTTAGTTGCCTCTTTGGGGGCTATGCATTTGCATTTCTTGTGGTATTTTGCACGTGGTCGGGCACATAAAGAAGATACGCTTTCGTGCGATATCCTTTTTAATGCGCTAATCCATGCGTATGAAAAAGCGCAAATTTTAGGTATCGTGATTGACAATTTTGAAGCGCTCAAAACACAGATTTTTGCACCTAAAGGCACGGTTCACGATGGCTCTAGTTCGGGTCGAAGTTCTCTTGCCTTGGGTTATGATGGACTTTTTTATCCTAGTGCTGCGATGGTGGGTGAAAAAGAGCTGGTGATGGAGGGTGAAACTATTGCTCATGCTCTTCAAAGTAAAGTTGCTCAAAAGATTGCGCAAAGTTCGATTATTTCGCTTGATTCACCGCTTCGTTTTTTACTAGGAGGGGGTGATTTTGACCATAGTTATGCGCATGCTCAAACATTTTTAGGGGATGACCCTTATGAACCACTTTTAGAAAAACTAGCATTGTGGTTGATTGCCAAGGAAGCCAATCACTATAATAGTGCTCAAAGTCCCTCTTTGTGCCTCGAAATGGGCGATATTCTTTATAGTTGTGGGGCTCATGATGGTGTAGCGCATACGCATGCAAATTGTTTAATTGCCACTGGAGAGAGTGAGTCATTGCGTTTAGTGAAGTCTTTTTACCATGATGCCGCACTAGAAGATAAGGTGGATATTTTAAATCCCGCTTGTTATGAGGAGCATTATCTCGCACATATTCCTGAAGATTTACGTTTTAGAGGTTATGGTTGTGGAAGCCCGATTATAGAAGCTGACCTTAAAGCTGGTGAATCGATGCTCGATTTGGGTTCGGGTCGAGGCATTGAGTGTTTTATAGCGGCTAAATTAGTGGGAGAAGCAGGCTTTGTTAAAGGCATAGATATGCTTGATGCGATGTTGCATATTGCCCAAGAAGGAGCGGTGGAAGTTTCCAAAAATCTAGGATATGCTAACCTTTCTTTTTCCAAAGGATATCTTGAAGCTTTACCTGAGCGTGAGGGAAGTTTTGATGTTATCACTTCTAACTGCGTACTCAACCTTTCCACGCATAAGCGTAAACTTTTTAGTGAGATTTTTCGTGTTTTAAAAGAGGGCGGAAGACTTGTTGTCTCCGATGTAGTCTGTGATGAAGAGGCCAATGCTACCATTCGCAACGATGCTAAACTTAGTGGAGAATGTATCGCTGGGGCACTGAGTCAAACGCATCTTTTAGGATTACTGCATGAAAGTGGATTTGAGGGCGTTAGTCTTCTTAAACGTTTTTTTTACCGTGAAGTTGGGGGACATCTTTTTTATTCACTGACCTTTGTGGCATATAAACCTAAACGAGATAAAAAAGTGGATGTTATCTATAAAGGAGTAGGTAAAAGTCTTTGGCTTGAAGAGGGAACACTGTTGATAAAAGGTGTCAAAACGGCACTTGATGCAACGGTAGCACAAGCAATGGAAAGTCAGCTTTTTATCTTAGATGAAAAGGGTAATGTTTCCAACCAAGTGGGGCAAAGTTGTGCCTGTGCCACACCTCCTGAAGAAAAAGTAGTGTTTAAACCTCTCTTGAAAACGGCATTTAGCGCTTTTGCTCCAAAGCAGATGAGTAATTGCATGGTGTGCAAATCGGCACTCGTGTATGGGTTAAAAGAAGAAGAAGTGATGTGTTACTATTGTGGAATTAAGAAGCAGTCGAGCGTTACATGTAAAGAGGGGCATTTTGTGTGCGATACGTGTCATTCTAAAGAAGCTTTAGTCGTGATTGAGCATATGTGCGATACGTCCAATGAAAAAGATATGCTCATCCTCTTTCATCAGATAAGGTCACATCCCTCCATTCCTAAACATGGTCCAGAACACCATGCGATGGTGCCTGCTATCATCGTGACAGCTTTTAGAAACAACGGGGGAAAACTCGTAGAAGGCGCGCTTAAAACTGCTATATCTCGTGGTTCTGGGATTATTGGTGGGGCATGTGGATTTTTAGGTATATGTGGGGCCGCTAGTGGTGTGGGGATAGGCTTTGCTATTTTACTGGAGTCCTCACCGATAACCACTAAAAGCAGAGCTACCGCACAAAAAGTAACCCATGCCGTACTTGGGGAAATCGCCCAGTACGAAGCGGCTCGCTGTTGTCATCGGGAAGTCTGGACCGCGTTAAAAATAGCAGCTTCGCTTTCACAAGAATTCTTACATGTAAAGCTTTTAGTCGACATCGAAGTTAAATGCGATCAGAAAAAATTTAATCAATACTGTTATGGAAAGCAATGCCCTATATTTTGAAGCGAGTGTTATTCTTAGATTACACAAGGATATTTCCAAAATTCATTCCATTGACTTAAGTCATAGATTGTAAATTTTCAGAGTGATAGAATACTTCTTGTAACTCAAATCAGGAGGTATCTAATATGTCGCTTTCAAGAAGAGACTTTCTAAAAACAACCGCCGCTGCAAGTGCTGCTGCGGCCGTGGGCATCAGTGTTCCTAGTGAACTTAAAGCCGCAGCGGAACAAGCAGAAGCTGGTTGGCGTTGGGACAAGGCTGTTTGTCGTTTCTGTGGTACTGGTTGTGGTATTATGGTTGCTACTAAAGAGAGCAAAATTGTCGCAGTAAAAGGTGATCCAGCGTGTCCTGTTAACCGTGGACTTAACTGTATCAAGGGATATTTTAACGCTAAAATTATGTATGGTGCGGATCGTTTAAAACAACCTCTTCTTCGTATGAACGATAAGGGTGAGTTTGATAAAAAAGGTCAGTTTAAACCAGTAAGCTGGAAAAGAGCGTTTGATGAGATGGAAAAACACATCAAAAAAGCTTTTAAAGCAGGTGGTCCTGAGGCTATCGGTATATTTGGCTCAGGTCAATATACGATTCAAGAAGGATATGCTGCTGCTAAGCTTATGAAAGCAGGTTTTCGTGCTAATGGTATTGATCCCAATGCTAGACATTGTATGGCTTCAGCGGTTGCTGGGTTTATGCAAACGTTTGGTATCGATGAGCCATCAGGCTGTTATGACGATATCGAAATTACCGATACAATTGTAACATGGGGCGCCAATATGGCGGAGATGCATCCAATTCTTTGGTCACGTGTTAGTGATAGAAAATTGACGGCACCTGAGAAAGTTAAGGTTGTCAACCTTTCTACTTATACGCATAGATGTTCTGATCTTGCAGATACTGAAATCATCTTTTCTCCAAGTACAGATTTAGCGATTTGGAACTACATCGCAAGAGAGATAGTTTATAACCGTCCTGAATCTATTGATTGGGATTTTGTTAAGAAAAACATTATTTTTGCAACAGGTTTTGCCAATATTGGTTATGGTATGAGAACTGAAGCAGATGCTAAGAAAAACGGTTATTCTGAAAAAGAACTAGAAATCAATAGAAAAGAAGATGCCAAAGTTATCAGTGAAAAAGAAGCTCCCGGTCTTGCACATCTTGGCGTTAAAGCTGGCGATACTATGAAGATGGATAAAGCAGCAGCTGCAGCAGTGCACTGGGAAATTTCATTTGAAGATTTTAAAAAAGCGTTAGATCCTTATACGCTTGATTATGTTGCAAAGATTGCAAAAGGTAATCCCGATGAAACTATCGAGAGCTTTAAGCAAAAACTTCAATTACTCGCAAATCTTTATATCGAAAAAAATAGAAAAGTAGTCAGTTTTTGGACAATGGGCTTTAATCAACACCAAAGAGGAACATGGGTTAATGAGCAATCATACATGGTGCATTTCTTGCTTGGTAAACAAGCAAAACCAGGTGATGGTGCGTTCTCATTAACAGGACAACCAAGTGCATGTGGAACAGCGCGTGAGGTAGGTACATTTACCCACAGACTTCCAGCGGACATGGATGTTTCTATTCCTAAACATAGAGCTATCTCTGAAAAAATCTGGAAACTTCCTGCTGGTACCATTAATCCAATGGGTTACCAACACATTATGAATATCCATAGACAAATTGAGAGTGGAAAAATTAAATTTGCATGGGTTAATGTTTGTAATCCTTATCAAGACACCGCCAATGCAAATCACTGGATTAAAGCAGCACGCGATTTAGATAACTTTATCGTCTGTTCGGATGGCTATCCTGGTATCTCCGCTAAGGTTTCTGACCTTATCTTACCATCAGCTATGATTTATGAAAAATGGGGTTCATACGGTAACGCAGAGCGTAGAACACAACACTGGAGACAGCAAGTTATCCCTGTTGGTGATGCGATGAGTGATACTTGGCAGTGGATAGAGCTTTCAAAAAGATTTACGATTGCTGATGTATGGGGCGAGCAACCAATTAAAGATGGCAAAATTCCAAGCGTGATTGAGGGTGCTAAAGCTATGGGCTATAAAGAGACTGATACCTTGTTTGATGTTCTCTTTGCCAATGACTATTACAAATCTTTCAAAGCTAAAGATGCTATTGGAGAAGGTTTCGACAATAGTGAAGTTTTTGGTGATGCTAGAGGCGTAGTAGGAAGTGATGGTAAAGAATGGAAAGGTTATGGCTTCTTCATTCAAAAAGCAATTTGGGAAGAGTACCGTCAGTTTGGCGCAGGACATGGACATGACCTTGCAGACTTTGACACGTACCATAAAGTAAGAGGACTTAAATGGCCAGTTGTGGATGGTAAAGAAACACAATGGAGATTTAACGCGAAGTATGATCCATATGCTGCTAAAGCAAATAACGGTGATTTTGCATTTTATGGTGATTTTGCTAAAGCGATTAAAAAAGGTAACTTATTAAAACCGACGACAGAAGAGACTTTCCCACTTCCAAATAAAGCAAAGATTTTCTTTAGACCATACATGGATCCATGTGAAATGCCTGATAAAGAATATGACACTTGGCTTTGTACAGGGCGTGTTTTGGAGCATTGGCATAGTGGTACGATGACGATGAGAGTTCCTGAACTTTACCGTGCCGTTCCTGAAGCTTTATGTTACATGCATGCAGATGATGCTAAAGTCAAAGGCTTTAAACAAGGTGATTTGATCTGGATTGAGAGTCGTAGAGGTTCTTGTAAAGCGAGAGTTGAGACAAGAGGAAGAAATAAAACGCCTAAAGGACTTGTGTATGTTCCTTGGTTTGATGAGAAAGTCTTTATTAACAAAGTTTGTCTCGATGCAACGTGCCCTATTTCTAAGCAAACAGATTATAAAAAATGTGCTGTTAAGCTTTATAAAGCCTAACATAAAAAATGTAAAGGGATTGTTTTGAGCAATCTAGAATCAAAAAAAATCGTTATTAGCGAGAGAAGAAAATTTCTCTCATTGATGGCTCAAAGTGTGGGACTCTCCGCATTAGGTGGAATGGTCTGGACGGGTTACTTGGAAGAAGCAAAATCAGCACCGTTGATTTTAAGACCTCCAGGGGCTAGACTAGAGAAAGACTTTTTGCGGATGTGTATCAAATGTGGGCAGTGCGTCGAAGCATGCCCTTATCACACTTTGTATTTAGCAAAGCCAGGTGATCATAAGCCTATGGGGACACCTTTTTTTATACCACGGGAAATTCCTTGTTATATGTGTACTGATATACCTTGTGTACCAGTATGTCCAACGGGAGCTTTGGATGAGAAAAGCGTTTTGACGATGAAAGATGGTGTGCAAGAACTTGACATTATGAAAGCGAGAATGGGACTAGCCGTTGTTGATACTGAGTCTTGCATCGCTTTTTGGGGTATTCAGTGTGATGCTTGTTATCGTGCTTGTCCTGTTATGGATAGTGCTATAACGCTAGAATATCGTAGAAATACAAGAACGGGAAAACATGCCTTTTTAATTCCTATCGTGAGTAGTGAAACGTGTACGGGTTGTGGTCTTTGTGAGCGAGCGTGTGTGAC
>JAFLKZ010000075.1:5831-14185 GCA_019162915.1 Campylobacteraceae bacterium | reverse complement strand
ATTCGGGTTCTGCCGCTAGAAATAGCTAAGGGAGCCATTGGTGGGCATTACATTAAAGGGTGGGAGAAGGCTGATGAAAAAAGGCTAGAAAATATCTCGACCGATGTAACGACACATACTAAAAGAAGTGATAAATCTCCACAGGATTATCTCAATTCTAGTGAGGAGTTATTCAAATGAAAAAATGGATACAAAAACATCGCTTTTTAATAGCTAGAAGATTGACGCAACTGAGTATATTGGCACTCTATATTGCTGCTAATGCTTATGGTTTTAAAGCACTGAGTGGGAATCTAAGTTCATCGTTATTGATGAAACACATTCCTTTGTCAGATCCATTTGCAGTACTTCAGATGTTTGCAGCAGGAGCAATTTTAGGAGCTAATGTCATTATTGGAGCTGTCATTGTCACCCTCTTTTATATGGTTGTTGGAGGTAGGTCTTTTTGCTCTTGGGTTTGCCCTATCAATATAATAACGGACGCAGCAAATTGGACAAGAAAGGTTTTATACCTAGAAAGAATAGAGAGAAAATTGTGGTTAGGTCGAAGTGTGAGGTATTGGGTGTTGGGCTTAAGTCTTATCCTTTCCTTTGCCACAGGTATCGCCGCATTTGAGATGGTAAGTCCCATCGCTATGCTACACCGAGGAATTATCTTTGGTATGGGCATGGGGTTTGCTGCTGTGCTTTCTATCTTTTTGTTTGATCTATTTGCTGTAAAAAATGGTTGGTGTGGACACATTTGTCCTTTGGGAGGTTTTTACTCTCTTTTGGGAAATATGAGTCTTATTCGTGTAAAGCACAACCAATCTAAATGTACACTTTGTATGAAGTGTAAAGATATTTGCCCTGAAAAGCAAGTACTTTCTATCGTTGGCAAAGAGAGTGGGGCTATCGTTTCTGGAGAGTGTACCAATTGCGGTAGGTGTGTCGAAGTCTGTGATGATGACGCACTAAGTTTTGGTGTGAGAAATTATATTGCATCTTCCTCGCTAAGAAAAGATTTAGAACCATAGCGATTAATGTAGAATAGTTAAGTAAAAATGGAGAGAAGGAGAAGGTAATGGTTAGTACAAAAACGATAATAGCAGCTTCTTTGTTGAGTATTTTCATAGCCACTGGCTGTGCTGTTTCAAGCTCATACAATGAGGAAGAGTTGGGTCTTAGAAAGACTGAGATTTATGGCGAAAAAACAACAACGGGAGAGTTGACTTCTTATTCTAAAGTAGCAGCTGGTGAATCTAAAATGATACCTCGCGCTTTTGAAAATGCACCGCCAATGATTCCACATGATGTTGAAGGTATGCTTGACATCACTAAAGAGAATAACTCTTGTTTGGGATGTCATGTTCCAGGCGTTGCTGAGGTTGTTAAAGCAACCCCTACACCAAAGTCTCATTTATACGATATGAGAACAGGTAAAACATTAGCTGAGGTTAGTCAAGCACGATATAACTGTACCGCGTGTCATGCCCCTCAATCTAATAATGAGCCATTGGTAAAAAATGAGTTCGCACCAGAGTATCGTAAAGTAGATGGCGCCGCAAAATCAAATTTACTCGATTCACTCAACGAGGGTGTTAAGTAGTAATGATTGATGATAAAAAAAGGGAGGCATTTGCCTCTCTTTCTTCTTTGTTTGGTGTTAAAAAGAGAGAAGAAAAGCCAAAATTGATACGACCTCCTTATAATGAAGATAAACTGCTTTTTGAGAAGTTCTGTCCCACCTGTCTTGATACACCTTGTGTACATGCCTGTGAGGAAGATATCATAGGGCTAGATAATACTAAAATTCCTTACCTATTGTTTACAAAAAGTGGTTGTACTTTTTGTAAAGAGTGTGCAAGTGTTTGCCCCCATGATGTTTTGGATGAGAAATCTACCTCTAAGATACATGCAGATTTTCATATTGATCTAGGTGAGTGCATGGCGTGGAATAGCACTATCTGTAACAGTTGTGCAGATGTATGTGATGAAAAAGCGGTCAAATTTTTAGGAATGTTTAGACCACAAATTGAGATGGATAAATGTACAGGATGTGGTTTTTGTTATGGGGTTTGTCCGAGCAATGCCATTTTATTTAAGTATAATCATTCAAAAAAAGAGGTATAAATATGAAATTTTTAATAATATTTTTAACATTTCTTTTATCTATCAATGCGGCAGATATAGCACCTAGGAAAATTATCGAAGCGAGTGGTAATGTCCAAAACATTGCCCTTTATGGAGATAAAATCATCGCAGGAACAGCATCTGGAGCGCTTGAAGTCTACAAATTAGAGGATGGTTCACTTGTCTCTAAAATAGAGTTTGAAAAGATTAAAGATTTCACGGGAGATTTGATAACGCCTAAAGTTTTTTCAGTTGATATGCTAGAAAATAGTAACACGTATCTTGCAGTTTTACAAACAACAAGTGGTGCAAGAGAACTTTATATAATCGAAAATGGCAAAAAAATAGAACTCATTGGCGTTTCTAAAAATATGATGATTAATAAGGCAAAGTTTGTCGATAAAAGTAGAATCTTAATTGCATTGATGAGTAATGAACTTATCTTGTTTGATATAGCCTCTAAAAAAGAGCTTTATCGTGTTCAAGCTAGTCCTTCTCATTTTAGTGACTTTGCTATGAATGAAAATAAAACGATGGTTGCGAGTTCTTGTGAATCAGGAGAAATCACTTTGAGTGAGATTTCAACAGGTAAAACACTTAAGGTTTTAAGCAAAGGTAATGTTGATAATGTCTATAAAGTTGACTTTAGAAAAGGTAAGATTTTATGTGCAGGACAAGATAGAAGAGGTATCGTTTATGATGCGGAAAGTAGTACGTTTGATCGATATGATGGTAGTTTTCTTATCTATGCAGGGGCCCTTAGTCCTTCTGCAAAATTAGGAGCTTTCGCCTTTAATGAAAAAAATGATATTGTTATCTTCGACCTTATACAAAAAGCCATGCAACATACTCTTGTTGGACAAAGAAGTACGCTTAATACCATTATTTTTGCCAATGAAAAAGAATTAGTGAGTGGCAGTGATGATAAATTTATAATAATTTGGAGGCTACCTTGAATATTTCTAGTATCGTAATACAGGCTAAATCGTGCCATATAGATGAGATTGTTGAGATTTGCAAAAATAGTGATTTTTGTGATTATCATTTCCATGATAAAGCAATAGGTAAAATCGTTGTAACTGTTGAGGGTGATGGCATTGATGAAGAGATGCAAAAAATGAAAAAAATAGAAAAAATTCCTCACGTTATTTGTGCTGATATGATGATGGCATATAGTGAAGATGAACTTGATATCGAGCGAGAAAAATTAAATACTTCTCCTGTTGTTCCACAGATGTTGAATGATGAAAATATCAATCTTAAAGATATCGTTTATCGTGGCGATTTGAAAAAGAAAATAAACTAAGGGGCAGTGATGAAAACGACCTATCAAATTTTTGTAGAAACGATGGTTCCTCAAAATCAACTGATTATCTCGCGAACTGATTTATGCGGAAATATTACCTATGCTAATGAAACATTTGCTGATATTTCTGGATATAACGCAGATGAGCTAGTGGGTCGTCCACATAGTATTGTAAGGCATCCAGATATGCCTAAATCCATCTTTAAAGAGATATGGGAAACACTTCACAAAGAGCAAATATGGCGAGGATATGTCAAAAACCTTCGCAAGGATGGCGGATATTATTGGGTTTATGCTGAAATTTCTGGTGTTTATAAAGATGACAAACTAGTCGAATACAAATCAATGCGCTCTCCTGTTGAAAATGATATTAAAATAGAGATGCAAAACAAATACGATGAGATGAAAAGAATTGAGGAGGGCATCGCTAGGGTAGTGGTTTATTTAGGCGTTGACAACATCGCTAAAATTCAAAAACTCTCATTAGATGAAAAGATACCCGAAGATGAAGTAATTAATAACATCTTAAGCGATACGCTTTTTTAAGACGACTTGCGGTACAATTAGCCCATAAAAAGTCAATTTTAAAGGTCATTTATGGGTTTAGGTGTAGGTATCGTAGGGCTCCCCAATGTAGGCAAATCAACCACTTTCAATGCGTTAACTAAAGCGCAAAATGCAGAATCTGCAAACTATCCATTTTGTACCATCGAGCCAAATAAAGCCATCGTTCCTGTTCCCGATGATAGACTTGATGCGCTAGCACTCATTGTTAAACCAGAACGTATTCAGCACTCAACGGTAGATTTTGTTGATATCGCAGGACTCGTGAAAGGTGCTAGTTCGGGCGAAGGACTAGGCAATCAGTTTTTATCTAACATTCGTGAAGTAGAAGTAATTTTACATATGGTGCGTTGTTTTGAAGATGAAAATATCACGCATGTTGAGCAGGGCATTAATCCACTTCGCGATATCGAAATTATCGAAAGTGAACTTATCTTTGCGGATGTTCAACAATTAGATAAAAAACTAGACCGTTTGAAGCGTCAAGCCAAGTTAGATAAAACGGCTCAAGTTATGGCAGAAATTGCAACAGAACTAAGAGCGCATTTAGATGAAATAAAACCCGTTAGTACTTTTGCAAAACGAGACAATGAGAACTTTTTACTACTTGATAAAGAACTTCGATTTCTCTCCAACAAAACTATCATTTACGGTGCAAATGTCGATGAAGATGGTTTGATAACTGAGAATAAATACGTAAAAGCGGTGAAGGCACATGCGCTAGAAGTAGGTGCTGATATCGTTGTCTTATGTGCTAAAGTTGAAGAAGAGATGGTGGCACTTGATGATGATGAAGCCGAAGAGTTTTTAAAAGAGTTGGGCGTCAAAGAATCAGGTTTAAGACAGATTATTAGACTCGCTTTTGACAAACTTCACTTAGCTTCGTACTTTACTGCAGGTGTGAAAGAAGTCCGCGCGTGGACGATAGAAAAAGGATGGAAAGCGCCTAAAGCTGCTTCTGTCATTCATAATGATTTTGAAAAAGGTTTCATTCGAGCAGAAGTTACTTCTTATAATGACTTTATCACGTACAAAGGTGACGCTGGGGCTAAGGAAGCTGGAAAAATGAGACTAGAGGGGAAAGAATACATCGTTCAAGATGGCGATGTGATGCATTTTAGATTTAACGTATAAACTACAACTAAAGCCTTTACATGTAAAGGCTTTAATCTTTCAAAGCATTCTTGATTTCATCAATATCTGTATGTGTTCCAATGACACGCAAAGGTGCTCCTTTAGCGTTTATCTCTATAATCCCACCTTGGTCAAGTATCCATTTATAAGTTCCATCTTTGCAAAGCATACGATGTTCATTTCTGTATTGATTATTTTGACCACTAAAAAGTGACGCAAGTTCATTAAGGCATTGGTTGAAGTCATCTGGATGGACACGCGAACTCCACTCTTCAATGGTATTTGATATCTCCTCTGGCGTATAACCTAGCATTATTTTCCATTGATCTGAAAAAAAGACTTCATTCGTCAGTGTATTCCAATCCCATACGCCATGTCCCGCAATGTTTAAATTGTTGATATATTTTTGCTCCAGTTCTTTCATTGTGCATCCTCATGTATATCATTTATTTTTAAAATCATATCACTCAAGTGTTGCAAACGCGTTGCAAAAATTGATGCAACGCATTTGCAACACTTGAGTGATACCATTAGGTTTAGAAATCATAAGGAAGATGCAATGTTTAAAGAGATTTATTTTTTTCGTACTCTCGAAGCTTTACATGTAGAATTGCAATCTGGCAGGTATCTTTTGTTAGTGGGTGAAAAAACAGATATATCACAAATGTGTTTTTCTGACTCTATGGTAATAGTTGGAGCGATATTCCCCCGTGTTGTTTTTGGAACAGAAAGTTTTGAAAGCGGCATCGTTGTTGCAAAGTTGCCAGAGAGTACCTCTTTGCAGATGATTGTAGATATGAATGATATAGCTGCATTAGAGGTACCTGAAAATACCCATTCTGTTTTTACTATTGTTGATGGACTTTCTTCAAAATTAGACAATTTTTTAGAAAATATATATGCGATACTCCCTGAAAAAACAAAAATTATTGGGGGAGGAGCTGGAAAACTCACGTTAAAGCAATCCCCTATTATTTTCGACAATAATGGAATTTATGAAGATAGTGCAATCCTTATTTATTCACAAGCCATGATGGGCATAGGGGTAGAACATGGTTGGGAGTCAATTGTTAGCCCTTTGATGGCAACTAATTGTCGTGGACATATGTTAGATAAAATTAATTATAAAGATGCTTTTTTAGTCTATAAAGAAGCCGTAGAATGTGATAGTTCTGAAAGATTTAATGAGGATAATTTTTTTGATATAGCAAAGCGTTATCCCATTGGCATTATGCGGTATAACAGAGATTTTATCGTTCGAGATCCTATATATACAGATGGGAAAAGCCTCTTATTGGTCGGGAATATAGATCAAAATTCTGTCATTGCTATTTTAAAGGGAAAAAATGAAAAACTTATTTTAGCTGCAAAAAAAGCGGCAATACTTGCAAATGAGTACGCTCCTCCAAATCGTCATTCGATGCTTTTAATAGATTGTATCTCGCGTTTTTTATTTTTAGAAAATGATTTTACTTTAGAGTTAGAAGCTATTGCAAGTGCTCACTCTCCTCAAGCAGTACTTTGGGGGATGCTTACATTAGGTGAAATTGCAAATGCCAACCAAGAAGGTATAGAATTTTACAACAAAACCTGTGTTATAGGGAGTCTCTAAAATGTTTCAAAAAACGCAACTCTATACGTCTGATAAAATTTCACAAATTTGTTTAGAAGCAAATAAAACATATCTTTTGCTGGTGGCAGAAGGATGCGATATTAATGATATCCCTATTTTAAACGTATTGGCAGAGGTATATAGCGTTGTCGTTCCTGCTGTTATTTGTGGGAGCGACCTTTATGCTGATGCCATAATCGTTTGCGAGCTTAAAGATAAATCTAAAATAGTCTACTGTACTAAAGAAAAAGACGTGTCTAAAAATATTTTGATACAGAGTAACAGTGTTTTAATTTTTATGGACTGGTTAGATCCCAACATATACCAATATCTTGATAAGCTTTTTAGTCTTACCGATGATAAATTTTCTATATTAGGTGCAGGATGTGGTAGAACAACTATGAAAAACGATGCTATTATCACTAAAAATGGTGTAGCGCTAACCAATGGTTTCTTGATTTTATTTTCAGAAACAAAAATGGTTGTTAAAGCAGGACACGGCTCTAGTTTTTGGAATGGTTATTATATGGCAAGGATGAAAGATAGTAATACTATTGCTACCATAAATGGTGAGAATGCAGCTTCTTTTTATATTGGTCTCATTAAAAAACACTTTAATGAAGAGATTAATAGTGATAATATTTTTACTATGGGACTTAAGTATCCACTAGGACTACTAGGGGCTACATATGGTGAACAGCCATTGCGTGTACCAGTCGCCATAGTGGGGGAACATCTTGTTGTAGCAGGTCCAATTGAAGATGAATCAATGCTTTCATTGATGAACAGTAACCATGTTTGTGTACTTGAAGCATCTGAAAAATGCTTAGAAACAATCAAAAAAGAGAGTGAAAATTTAGAAGATAAAGAGTGTTTTTTGGTAGAATGTGTAGGGCGAAGGGTATTGCTAGGAAATCTTTTTGAGGATGAATTAAAAACAATATCTAAGCATTTGTCCTCTACAAAAAAAGTTTATGGTGTCTTGTCTTTGGGAGAAATAGCCAATGGTTCTACCCGATATATAGAATATTTTAATGAAACTTGTGCAATGGGACTTTTTTAATGCAACTAAATGAGCAACTTATCATTACATATGAGTGCGTGAATGCTATTGGGACTTCGCTTAAATTAGAAACCATGATTGCGCATTTTTTAAAAGTATTTTCACGAAAAACGGGAGCACTTGCTTCTGCATATTGGGAATATAAAAAAGAAGAAGAGACCTATACACTTGTATGTTTATATGGCAAAAAATCGTTTGAAACAGCATTGCAAACACCTTTGTATACGAGTCAAAACATTAGTATGTTACACGATGAAGAAAGTGGGAAAAATCTTTTACATGTAAGGGTATTAAACGATTGGATTGTTTTTCTATTTGGAGACAACCATGAAGATTTAGATTTTATACGGGCGGTTATTTCTTCATTTTTAGGAAAGCTTGAAAATGCCATTTATGCTTGTAAAAATAATCTTGAACTTCTTGAAATAAATCAAAGTCTTGAAAAAAAAATTGATGAAGAAGTGTCTAAAAATAGAGAAAAAGATAAACATATTTTACAGCAATCTCGTTTAGCACAGATGGGCGAGATGATCAGCATGATAGCACACCAATGGCGACAACCT
>JAFLKZ010000075.1:0-5762 GCA_019162915.1 Campylobacteraceae bacterium | reverse complement strand
GATTTAAGCACAGAAGAAGGACGAGCTTCACAAAAACAATTTATACAAGAGGCTATGGGAAAAGTAGAGTCATATGTTCAGTTTTTAACGCACACGATCGATGATTTTAGGAATTTCTTTAAGCCAGACAAACAAAAAGAGCCTACGACTACGCTGTTACTTATCAATCGTACTTTAGAGATTATAGGAAAGGCATTAGAAATAAATGGCATTACTATTCGCGTTGAAAGTATGGCAACGAAAGAGATATTTACTTACACTAACGAGGTTACACAAGTCATCTTAAATATTTTAAAAAATGCAGAAGATATTTTAAAAGAGCGAAAAGTAGAAAATCCTTGTATCACTATTACCACAAAAGAAGAAAAAGGTCTACAAACTATCGAAATAGAAGACAATGGCGGGGGAATTGACAAGGAAGTTTTACCGCATATCTTTGAGCCTTATTTTTCAACCAAGGATGAAAAAAATGGTTCAGGTCTTGGCTTATATATGTCAAAAACAATCATTGAAGAGCATTGCGATGGAAAAATAAGAGCTATTAATGGCTCTTTCGGTGCTAAATTTATAATAGAATTAAAGGAATTAACAATATGAAAAGTACACTTGCCAATCTCATTAAAAAAGAGTATCTCAAATCCATTATTGTGCCTCTGTTGCTTATCGAAACGATGTTGCTAATAGCTTATTTTTGGAGTAATTCTTTTGTAACGGAAGCGACAAAAAATACGCTAATTGCGGAGACAAAAGTCAATATTAAAGAGATAAGTTTGCGTTCGGCAACTATCATTAATAACGATTTAAAGTCTATTTCCAGAACAACGGCACTGTTTCAAAATCAGCATGAAAACTTTTTCAAAGAGTACAATCCCTTGCGCATAAGACCTAAAGATAATGCCTATACCATGACCGATAGTGGTGTTATTACCAATACACAAAAAAATGAACAGAGCTGCACTTTATTTTTTTCTAATATACTTAAAAATGATCCAAATAGACTCTCTAAAGCTATGGCGTCAGAACAATTAGACTACTTTTATAATGCTACACTAAAATCAAATGAAAACATCGCGCAAGTCTACTTTAACAGTTTTGACTCCATGAACAGACTTTGCCCATATATGGTCGATGCACTTGAACAATATCCACATGACATGGATATTCCAACCTTTAACTTTTATTTTCTTGCCGACAGTGTGCATAATCCTGAGCGAAAAGTGGTTTGGACGGAGGCTTATCTTGATCCAGCAGGACTTGGTTGGATGATAAGTGCCATAGCTCCTGTGTATAAAAATGATTTTTTAGAAGGCGTTGTGGGTATTGATGTGACGATAGAAAATCTTATTAACAATATGCTCTCTATCAAACTTCCTTATAAATCCTCTTCAATGTTACTCGATAAAGATGGCAATATCTTGGCAATGAGTAAAGATTTGGAGCCGATATTGGGACTAAAAGAGCTTACAAGCCATGAATACAATGCGCCTGTTGAGGCAACTATCTCTAAGCCAAAAGATTTTAATATTTTTGAAAACAATAATTCTCTAAGTCGCCATTTAAGTAGTATGGTTGAAAAGAAAAGTGATTTATCTGAGTTTCAAGATGCCCATTTGCAAATGCTTATTACCCAAAATACGATTGAAGAAACGGGTTGGAAACTGATACTTCTTTTAGATAAAAACTCTCTACTTGCATCTACCATTGCATTAAAAGAAAAAACAAATTATATTGGTTATGTTGCTTTAGCTTTGATGGGTGTTTTTTATGTTGTCTTTATCCTTGTTATTTTGGAACGATCAAGGAGCTTTTCAAAACGTATCTTAACCCCTTTATCAAGTCTGATTAAAGCGACTAATGAGCTTAAGGGGAAGATGAGCATTCGAAAGCTTGAACACAGTGATATTATCGAAATAGACACATTACTGGATAATTTTACGAGCATGGGTATGGAGCTTCAAGGCCTTTATGAATCTATGGAGCGAAAAATAAAAGATGGGGTGCTTGAAAATATAGAAACTCAAAAAGTGATGATTTACCAATCTCGTCTTGCCCAGATGGGAGAGATGATTAGCATGATAGCCCACCAATGGCGACAACCTTTAGGCTCTATCTCAACAGTGACGGCGGGAATTAAGCTTAAACAAAGTCTTAAAAAGTTTGATTTAGAAACGGTTGAGGGAAGAGCAGAACAAGTGGAGTTTCTTAATACTGCTATTGGTAAAATTGAAAACTACATCCAATTTTTAACTACGACCATTGATGATTTTAGAAATTTCTTTAAGCCTGAACAGAATCAAGAAAAAACAACATTACAACTCGTCATTGATGGAGCACTTAAGCTTATCGGTAAAAGTTTAGAAGTTAATCGCATCATTTTACATGTAAGCAATAACTCTCATAAAGAGCTTCTCACGTACGATAAAAAAGTTATTCAAGTGCTGATAAATATACTGAAAAATGCACAAGATGCTATTCTTGAACGCAAGGTGGTACTATCTGGATACGAACACGTGAAGAGATAGATATGTTCGTCATGGAGATCGAAGATAATGCCGGTGGAATACCCTCAGAAATAATAGAAAAGATATTTGATCCTTATTTTTCTACGAAGAATGAAAAAAATGGAACAGGATTAGGGCTTTATATGTCAAAAACTATCATTGAAGAGCATTGTCATGGGTTTCTTAAAGTAGAAAATTTAAAAATGGGTGCAAAATTTACAATGAAAATCAGAGGGGAAACGAGTGTTATCTAAACTTGAAGAATTGGTTGCTATTACTTCATCTATGAGTATTCTGTATGCAGAGGATGATCTTAGTCTTCGCGAGAATACAGTCGGGGTACTCAGTGATTTGTTCGCAAAAATTGACGTAGCAAGTGATGGGCTTGAAGCATGGGCATTGTTTCAAAATCATCAAACAGCGTATGATATTATCATTACAGACCTCAATATGCCACACATGAATGGAATGGAGCTCATCAAACAAGTTCAAGCCATTAATCCTTTGCAAGCGATTGTCATTATCTCGGCACATAATGAAACGGAGTATTTTTTAGAAAGTATTCGCAATAGCGTGGTGGGATATATCTTAAAACCTATTGATTTTGAGCAGTTGATAGACTCTTTATATAAAACGGCTTCTATCGTTAAAGATAGAAAAGAAAATGTGAAATTGAAGACGAACCTTCAACGCTTGGTTAATGAAAAAACATATGAGTTGACACAAAGTTATGAAAAAATGCACGACTTTCTCACAGTTGATACGATAACACAACTTCAAAATGCAACAATGTTGTATCATTTTTTAGATAACTTTCCCAAGAATTATGAATTGACCGTGATGCTTTACAATATTGATGATTTTAGCTTGATTACCCAACATTATGGTTATCAGTTTGGTGATGAGATTTTAAGTAAAGTGGCACAATTTCTACAATACAATATTTCAAAAGAAGTCAAACTATTTAAATATAATTCCGATGAATTTGTCATCGTATTTGATCCAAAAGTCATCAATCCAGAGTTTATTGCCATACAAATTCAAGCATTTTTTAGAGAAACACCTATTGGAGAATTTGACAATAATTCTATTTATGTGACACTCTCGTGTGGTATTGCTACTTCAAAAGAGCCACCTTCTTTACTTCCCTTTGCTAGAAGTGCATTAAGAGAAGCGCATGCTAGAGCACTTCCTAATCAATTTAGTATTTATGATGGGGAAGATGATTTTATAAAAAAAGCAAAGAATGAGACGGCTTGGATACAAAAGTTTCGAGTAGCCCTAGAAGAGGATAGAGTTGTCCCTTTCTTTCAGCCAATTATTGACAATAAGACACGGAAAATTGCCAAATATGAATGTTTAGCAAGAGTAGAAGATGAGGGAGAATTTATCTCTCCGATATATTTTTTAGAAGCAGCGAGAAGAAGTGGACTGATGAGCAATCTTACGCGTAGTATGGTCAACAAATGTTTTAAGATATTTTCAGGAAACGAAATAGAATTTTCACTTAATATTGCCAATGAAGATTTACTCAATGATTCTTTTATTGATTTTATTACCATGAAGCAAAAACATTACAACATTAATTCCTCTCATGTCATTCTTGAAATTCTTGAAGATATTATTATTAATAATACGAATCCTATTCCGATTCAAAATCTCCATAAACTTAAAAAATTAGGCTATAAATTAGCGCTTGATGACTTTGGTAGTGATAGGTCCAATTTTAATAGACTTAAAACCATAGGTGTTGATATCTTGAAAATAGATGGTCAATTTATCCATGGAATTGATACCAATGAGAAAAATCAACATATCGTTAAAACTATTACAAGTATGGCAAAAATGATGGATATAGAAGTTGTTGCTGAGTTTATAGAGACTAAAGCAGAGTTTGAAACAGTCCTAAAACTAGGCATTGATTACTCACAAGGATATTATTTTAATAAACCTGCTGGAGTATTATTATAAGGAATTATTGTGGAAAATGTCGTTGAGAAACTTGTGCTCGTAGGTAAAAATATCAATATATTGTATGTTGAAGATGATTTGACGCTTCAAGAAGAAGTGAATTTATTTTTATCAGATATTTTCCAAAGTGTAGATTTAGCAAAAAATGGGGAAGAGGGCTTAGAAAAACTAGCACTGTGCCCATATGATATCGTTATTACAGATATTAAAATGCCTGTAATGGATGGTTTGGAGATGATAGAAAAGATTAAAGAACTTTATCCAGCACAAGCTATTTTAGTGACTTCAGCACACAATGAGATAGGAAATCTTTGCAAACTTGTTAATCTAGGGATAGAAGATTTTCTCGCTAAACCTCTTGTGGGGGAGCAGACATTTAATGTTTTACTCAGAGTTGTAAAATGTATTAATGAAAGAAAAGAGTTGCATCATTATAGAAAAATAATAAAAAAAACAAACGAGATCATCAAAGAAGATGCTGCCAAGCAAGGCAAAGATGTAGATATGAAAACTTCCATGTTACAAACTTACAAAGAATCCCAAAACTTTAGATAATTTTAGTAGAGTTGAGTTTATAGCCTCTGTTTTTAAGGTTAATGATGGCGTTGTCATAACCTAACTTATCTCTTATTCTTTTAACAAGAGCGCGCAGTGTTGAACTATTGATGGTGTCATTTTGCCAAACCTCTTGGATAATTTGTTCATTTCGCACAAAATGGTTTACATGTTTAACTAAAAGAGCTAAAAGTAACTCCTCTTTTACCGTTAATTCTTGTGCAATGTTATTAACATGTAAAGCTTTTGTACTAGGTGAATAAGTGGTGTTTTGGTCTAATATCACGATACTGTTATTTTGTTGGGTATGTAAATGATTGATTTGCAAGGTCGCTTTAATCATCGTGTTAATAAGTTGTTGAGAGTTAAATGGTTTGGTGAGAAAACTATAAATACCCAGCTCAATACTTTTTAAAAAATAATCCACTTCTTTATAAGCAGAGATGACAATGACCATTTGAAGAGGTGAGTTTTTTTTGATTTTTTCAATGAAAGAGAGTCCATCTTGGCGAGGTAGTTTGATATCTGTAATGATCAAGTCATAGGGTGCTGATAAAAATTTTTCATAAGCATCTTCTGCATTAGTTGACACATCAATAGTGTCAAAAAAATCACTTAAAAATATAGTCAGTTCTTCAAGTAAAGAAGCATCATCTTCAACGAGTAATAAAGATAAAGAATGTTGCACCTAAAAACCCTTAAAATAGAATATAAACTAAGTATATCAAAAAATAT
>JAFLKZ010000125.1:10454-22614 GCA_019162915.1 Campylobacteraceae bacterium | reverse complement strand
CTGTTTTGATGGAAGGAAGCCGTCCCATCGTCTTAGAAGTACAAGCTCTCGTAAGCGATAGTGGCTATCCTAATCCTAAAAGAAGTGCCACAGGGTATGAGCTAAACCGTCTTACGATGCTTTTAGCCCTTCTGGAGCGTAAACTTGATTTACCATTTAACCAATATGATGTTTACATCAACATCGCTGGAGGTATCAAGATCACTGAGACATCTGCTGATTTGGCTATTATCGCAGCGATTATCAGTAGTTATAAAAATAGACCTTTGAGTAAAGATACTGTTTTTATAGGTGAAGTTTCGTTGATTGGAGATGTTCGAGATATCTTTAACTTAGATATCAGACTGAAAGAAGCAAAAGCTCAACATTTTGAAAAAGCCATCGTACCCTCACTTCCATTGGAGCAGATTAGCGGATTAAAATGCTTCAATATCGATGAAGTATCAAAACTTATCGAATGGATGTAAATTTTTCAAAAAAATGAACGATATAGAGAAAATTATGTTTACATGTAGATTATTAAAGGAATGGTTATGGCAGGGAAAAAACTAGACGGAGATGAAGCAGTAGTTGAAAAAAAGCCCAAAGGAAATATGGTACTTGTTATAGTCATAGCTTTACTCGTAGTATTACTTTTAGGTGGAGGAGTTGCTGCTTTTTTCTTACTAGGGAGTAGTCACGATGAAGCAGCAGCCACTAGTGCAACACCTGCAGCGGCACATCAAGACGCAAAAGCATCTGATAAGAAGAAAAGTAAAAAATCAACAGACCATTTGGCTATTGGACCAATGTTCCCTATGACACAGTTTGTGGTAAACTTACTCAGTGAAAGCGGTAATCGTTACTTAAAAGTTGTGGTTGACCTTGAACTAAGTGATGCAAAACTCATCCCTGAGATGAATAATAAAAAATCCCTTATTCGCGATATCATCATCAGAACATTTTCTTCTAAAACATTTGAGGAAATAAGTACGCTTAAGGGAAAAGACAAGCTTAAAGATGAAGTCTTAGATAAAATTAATGAAAGTTTATCTGATGGACAAGTCAAAAATGTTTATTTTACGGATTTTGTTGTGCAATGATCGGAATAGATATTGTTGAGATAAAAAGAATTCAGAAACTACAAGAGCGTTTTGGAGACAAAGCGCTCAAAAAATATTTAGATAATGATGAGATAGCTTTAGTTAAAAATACTTCAACTGCAGCTGGTTTTTATGCTGCTAAAGAAGCTGTATCGAAGGCTTTAGGTCTTGGAATTAGTGAGTTTTGTGGATTTTTTGACATCAAAATTTACAAAGATGAAAAAAATGCCCCTTACTTTACACTTTCTAAGCATCTCATTGAGCGATACAACATTACAGATACTTCCTTATCTATCTCTCACGATAGTGGATTTGCGATAGCGGTCGTTGTCTTGGAAAGCAATAAAAAAAGAAAAGATTTATTCCACTAACTCAACCGCCCCCTACAAATTGTAAAAACTCTACTCTGTCATTTTCACTTAACTTAAAATTTTGCCAATCATCTTTTTTCACGACATTCATATTAACAGCAGCTGCCATCACTTTATCTTCAATATGCAACTCCAACAAAAGAGCGTGAATCGTCTCCGCATTACTTTGCTTTACTTCCCCATTAATCATTAATTGCATAATTTATCCTCTTTATTTTTTCTAAAACAAGCCATCTTAAATCGCTCTCCCATAAAAGCAGGATCAATCAGCGTTTTGATTTTATTTACCTCTGTTTTATAGTGAATTTCTGTACTATTTTGGAAAAGTACTTCTAATAATCCCGTTAAACCAAATTGAACCAAAGCTGACATCTGAGAGGAAAACTGATGTAAAACTGCGCCACCCTCTTCAAAAGCTCCAATCAAATGAGAAAAATTGACATCATAGGTAATATCGCTATGCGCAAAAAGGTCGACAAAACTTTTATCTTCTCTTAATTTCACATCTTCTATCAAATGTGTTAATGCAAAAAATGGATAAACCTGATGATCTGCATAAACACGAAGTGAAAAATCATTTCTCGAATCTCTATCGCCATAATCAAATGTTACAAATTCAAAATGTGAGCAACTATCGACCATTTCTTGAGCAAATTTTTCATAACCAACCGCTACTTCGCCCTTGTTGATATTGTATTTTGATGCAGTGATTTTGAGATTTTCATCCATTTCTCTAAAGAAAACATCACTTCCCTCGACCATTAACATCTGATTGTCTTTAACAACTTCACAAGAAAATGCATCAAAAATTTCATTAGCCACAAAAAAGGCATCTTGAAGTAGTAGTTCACTTAAACTCTTTACATGTAAAAGTGTTATGGCTTCTCCAAAAGCATCTTGAAAGTACTTTTGTTGAACCATTCTATTCTCTTCAAAGGGTTCAACAATGATAAAAGTTAGAGTTTCTAAAAGCTTAGGCTTCAATGTATAAATAAACTGAATCATATCGGCAAGTAAATAGCCTTTGTGCGCACCAATCTCAACAACGCTACAAGTAGACGATAAAAAGCCACTCTCAATCGTGTCTAGCAAACGCTTGGCAATACATCCACCAAAAAACATACTCGCACTCACGGCTGTATAAAAATCGCCCTCTTTTCCAATGGTTCGGTGTTGAGAATAATACCCTCCCTCCCCATAGAGCCAATTACCCATATACTGACTAAATTGCATCACAGCACTATTGTCTTAAATGCGTTTTCTAGTCTTCTAAAGCCTTCATCCATTTCTTCTTTACTGATGGTGAGTGGTGGTAAAAAACGAAGGGTATTTTTACCTGCTTTTAACACTAATACACCATTTTCAAATGCTTTAGCGATAGCTTTTCCCAAGATATCACCATCTTTACAGCGAAGCCCTCTCATCAAACCAAGACCTTCAACACTTTCAAACAACGCCGGGAAAGCTTTAAAAATTGATTTTAATTTTTGCTCAAAATACAGTAGTGCTTCATCTAACATGCCACTTTGTTTATAGCTCTCCAAAATATCTAATGTCTCAAGTCCTGCTCTTGTGGAGAGAAAATTGCCACCGAATGTACTGCCATGATCACCTGCTTCAAGGATATCTTTATGTTTTGTAATCACAGCACCGATAGGAACACCTCCTGCTAGACCTTTCGCAAGTGTAATGATATCTGGCTCAATCTCATAAAGTGTACTCGCTAAAAATTCTCCACTTCTAAAGACACCACTTTGCACTTCATCAACGATAAGTAATATCTCTTTTTCTTTCAAAAATTTAGCTAACTTTTGAATCTCTTCTTTTTCAAAAGCCTTCACACCACCCTCGCCTTGTACCAGCTCCAACATAACTGCAACTGTCGCATCATCAATGTCAGTGTAAAGTTCATTAAGTGTTTTACTGTATGAGAAACCCTCAGGATAAGGACTAAAGTAACTTTTGTGAAAATTATCCTGCCCTGTTGCTTTCACTGTCGTAATCGTCCTTCCGTGAAAAGAGTGTTCAAGTGTTAATACTTTATATTTTTTATTTTTAAACTTTTTTTCACCATATTTACGCGCAAGTTTGATAGCACCTTCATTTGCTTCTGCCCCAGAATTTGCAAAAAATGTCGCTACATCAAATCCCACAAGTTCATGAATTTTTTTTGCCAGTTTTGCTTGCGGTTCTATAAAATAAAGATTAGACGTATGGATGAGATTTCGAGCTTGGTCACTGATAGCATCTGCTAATCTTTTATTGCCATGTCCCACACTTACCACACCAATACCGCTTGTAAAATCAATATAATCTTTGCCATTTTCATCAAATAATGTTGCATTTATACCTTGTTTGAAATTGACATAATTTCGTGTATAAGTATTTAACACGTAAGTTTTATCCATTAATTCATGATTCATTTATAAACTCCTATCCAATTTTTGGCAAATGCCAAGATTTATAATGCGCCAACAAGCGCAAAGCAACGCTCAATCCAAAAACGATCATCAATGGAAAAAATCCGACCATGCCCCATTGATTTAATACAAATAATATGGCACCTACTAAAAGCGATACTGTACCGTAAAATTCACTGATCAAAAGAATAGGTACACGATTTAACAAAATATCTCTCATGACACCGCCACCGACTGCCGTTAGAAGCGCTAAAAGCATCACGCCAAAGAAATTAAATCCTACATGTAAGCCAACCAATGCTCCCGAAATTGAAAAAGAGACCAGCCCTAAAGTATCGCTAATGATAAAATAAAACTTTTTTTCAATCTCATCTTTCTTGTGTAATTTGAAAAGAATACTAAGTGCTATTACTGCCAGAACTAAGAGGGTAGGCAATAAATGCGTAAAAGTGTAAGGAGATCTACCAGCTATTGTATCTCTTACAATTCCTCCTCCAAGAGCCGTTAAAAAAGATGCGATAAAAACACCTAAAAGATCCAATTTTTCTTTGACGGCAACATAAAAACCACTAAGGGCAAAAGCCAAGGTGCCAATAATTTCTGCTGTTTCTAATCCACCCATGTGCTCTCTTTGTGTGCTTCTAAGTATCGCTCCAATATCACTTTGGCAGCTATTGAGTCAATTCTGCCATCTCTTTTTTGGCGCACAATGCCTTGCATCATTTCTTTAGCTTCCACACTTGAACCATATTCATCTTGATAGACGATCTCTCCGCTAAACTTTAATAAACTCACAAAATGCTCTATGCGTCGCTGCATCTCTTCGCAACTGCTTCCACTTTTAGGAAGACCTACGACTAAACAATCAATACTCCATGCCTCTAAAAAAGTATCAACATCATGTGCGGCTTGGTCTCTATTTTTACGCAAAATAGCTTCTTGTGGTGCGATAATAGAAGGTGAAAGACATAACGCAACGCCTATACGCTTCAAACCTACATCAATGGCTGCAATTTTTTTCATAAAATAGAGGTAAGCATTTTAATGCTCAATGTCATTAATAAAAGAGCAAATACTTTTTTCAATTTTGCAACTGGTAGTTTATGTGCCATCTTTGCCCCATAAGGTGCCGTAAAAAAACTCATAAATGAGATAAGTAAAACGCCAGGAAGATAGACAAATCCTAACATCATATCCGATGACGCCGAACTCTCACCAAGCCCGTTAATAATATACCCCACTGTCCCAGCGATGGAAAGAGGAAATCCAATAGCCGCTGATGTTCCAATGGCTTTTTTAAGATCTACATTTTGCCAAATCAAGTAAGGAACAGTAAGAGAGCCGCCACCTATTGAGACCAATGCCGAAATCGCTCCGATAAAAGAACCTGCAAAAAAAAGTCCTTTTTTACCCGAAATCTCTCGAGTTGGTTTTGGTTTTTTATCAATCGCCATTTGAATTGAGACATACGCCATAAAGATTGAAAAAAAGATAGCTAGCTGAACAGATTTCATGTAAGTTGCTAAAAATGTAGCAGCAAAGGTACCAATGACAACACCACTTCCCATCATTTTAAAAACATCCCACAATATACCATTGCGACTTTGATGTGCACGCATACTGGCAAAAGAAGTCATCACAATAGAGGCCATTGATGTTCCAAGTGCTAAATGTACTACTTGCTCAAGAGGTACGCCTTGTGCTAAAAAGATAGTTGTCAAAATGGGAACCATAATACCACCACCTCCAATACCTAGAAGTCCTGCCATAAATCCCACTACAGCACCTAAAACTAAAAATGCTATAATCCATTCTATTCCTATCACATCAAACTCCCTTTCAATTACGTTCTTCTAATTCTTCCATTTTCAACCACTATTTTGCCTACAAATTCATATTCAAAAACTTGTGCTCCAAACTTCGCGATGGCTTCACTATAAAGAGGATTACACTTGCAGTACGTTAAAAAAGAATCCTCTTCTTTTTCTTCTTGTATAAATCCAAACCCTTTAACAAACGCATCTATATCGTAAATTGGTGTTGCTAGCCCTTTGGACAAAAGCATATTTGTACCTTCACTTTCACCCGAACGATGAGGTAAAACATAAATCTTCTTGCCCATTTTTCGAGCAAATGTAATGCTATGCATACTTCCACTTTTTAAATCAGCTTGCGTTACAATCAACACTTCTCCTAATGCCACAATAAGTTCATTGCGCAAAGGAAAATTCCATTTCATAGAAGGGCTACCTTCTTTAAATTGACTTAGCACCAACCCTTGAGCCTCAATATCTTTGATAAGATTTTGGTTGATGCGAGGATAGCGAATATCAAGTCCCGTACCAGCTACCATAATAGTGTTAGAAACTCCAGCACCACGATGGGCTAAAGCATCCACTCCCATCGCACCACCACTTACGATACACACACCAGCAAGAGAGAGTTTTTGGGCAAGTTCTTGTGTCCCATGCATGGCATAATGAATAGGATTTCTACTTCCAATGATAGCAATTTTGCGCTTTTGAAGGAGCTCAACATTGCCAATACTGTAAAGTGCTAATGGATATGTTTTCATCGCCATTAGCTCAGGTACTTTACATGTAACTTCTTTGATAATCATCACAAAACGTTAGATATCTTTAACATATATCATTTCAATTCCCTCAAGTATGTCACGAGAATCTTTCAAAACTTCCAATGTACTTTTATGGGGATGACCAATTGCAATAGCATAACCATGTTTTCTAGCCACAATGACCGCTTTTTTGAGTTGTTCTCTTATCTCGCTTTTATTGAGTGAGTTATCTAAAAAAATATCTCTTGAAAAAAGTTGCATATTGTACTTTTTAAATATCTCAGGTGCTTTACTATTTGCGACTGTTCGACTATCTACAAAAGTGAGATTTTCATCTCTCATCGCACCGATAAGCTTATCCATTGCGGCGTAATTTGCCGTAAAAGAACCACCTGTGTGATTGTTATAGTACACAATTTTGGGAAATAATTTTTTGACTTTTTTAATTCTATTAGAAATTACTTCTTGCGAATCAACTGCATTCAGGGTATCAACCTCAGGGTGAGCATAATTTTTTGATTCCATAGGAAGATGAATCATCGCAAACTCAAATTCATTTGACAATCTGACTGTTTCTGGATGCCCAGAAGTAGGAGGAAAAAATGCTGGATTAATTTTATAAGGTATCTCTTTAATCATTCTTGTTTGCCAAGGAAAAGAGACGTCATCAATGATGATAACAAGCTTAGGAGTGACCCCTAAAGGATACTTCTTTCTAATAACTTCACTAATTTTTCTAGTCGGTTCTTTATATTCTTTCAGACTATTAGTGTAATCATAAATTTCAGAAGATACTTCCTGTGATTTATTGTTCTCATCACCATTAATTGTTATATTAGTTTCATTTGTATCGACTTTTGCTATCTCTACTAAACTACTACTTTGATTATCTTCATTTGAAGCTTGCTCATTTAACAAAGGAGGCAAAGAAGCTTGTCTCTTTTTTTCCTCTTCGAGCATTAACTTCATTTTTTGCATTAATTCATCTGAACTTGTCTGCTGTTTTGCTTGCACTTTTTCATTTTGCTGATAAGCTTCTATGTACATGTAAAGACTCATAGAAACTAACGGAATCACAATGAAAGCAAGAAAAATTAAAATATATTTTCGAAAATTAGCCTGTTTTTGCTCATATTTTTGCTGATGCAAATCTTTTTTTGCATTTTTTTCTTTTATCTTTTTTACCATTTAATCCATTACTTTCCCAGTATAACTTCAACTTCCAACAACTCTATATTTTCATTGTTGTGTGAAGTTATCTTAACATCTTCGACTTTAGTATATTTTCGAATAACAGCAATCAAATCATTTCTCAAATCATCTAAATAAGGAAGTTTGCAACTCGTTCGCTCATGAGAAAGCATGATTTTTAGTCTGTCTTTCGCAACATTAGCTGTACTTTTTTTCTCTCCAAATAGACTATCCCAAAAACTCATTTGAACATTCCTTTTAAAGATGCAAAAAGTCCTTTTTTGACTCTAATATCTAAAAATTCTACTTCTTCACCTAAAATTCTTCTAGCAATTCTTCGGTAACTCTCAGCTGAGAGCGATTTTTCTTTATTAACGATAGGAGAACCTAAATTGGTTGAAGTGATAATATCTTCATCATCAGGAATGACACCAATTAAAGGTAACGCTAAAATACCTAAAACATCATCGACACTCAACATATTTCCAGCATCAACCATATCAGGGCGAATACGGTTAATAATAACATGCTTTTCTACTTCTTCGCCATTTTTTGCTTTTTCACTTTTAGCATCAATTATTCCTATAACACGATCCGCGTCACGCACAGAACTAACATCTGGCGTTGAAACGATAAGAGCACGATCTGCCAAAAAGATAGAATGCTCGAAACCGCTTTCAATACCAGCAGGTGAATCAATCATAATAATATCAAAACTTTCTTTGAGCGCATCGATAAGTTTTTTAACTTTTTCTTTGTTGAGAACATCTTTATCTTTAGTTTGACTTGCAGGCAAAAAATAAAGTGATTTTGACTTTTTGTCATTAATAAGGGCTTGAGCAAGATTACATCTACCTTCCATAACATCAACGACATCATATACTATACGATTTTCTAAACCCAAAATCATATCTAGATTTCTAAGGCCTATATCAAAATCAATAGCTACTACTTTTTTCCCTAAATTTGCCAATCCCACTGCCAAGTTAGCGGTAGTAGTTGATTTTCCAACGCCACCCTTGCCAGATGTTACAGTAATAACAATACCCATATAACCTCTTTAAATTAATAGATTTTTATACAAATCACAATAAACAAAAAAAGCAACACTTTTTTTGTTTATTGTGATTTCTCGATAATAAAGTTTGCCAGCTAATGCTGGCTAACTCTAATTAGTTTTTGTCTTTATTGATGATTTTTTTAGAAGTAATCCATGGCATCATTGAACGAAGTTTCTCACCAGTTTGATTTAACAAACTTCTCTCAGTACGAGCACGTTCTGCATTCATACGCGTATAACCAGCTTTTCGCTCCAAGATAAAATCTTTTGCAAATCTGCCATCTTGAATTTCTTTTAAAATCTCTTTCATAGCAAGTTTAGATTCTTCGTTAATAACACGTTTTCCACTGACATAGTCACCATACTCAGCTGTATTAGAAATAGAATAACGCATATCTGCGATACCACCTTGATACATCAAATCAACAATAAGTTTAAGCTCATGCAAACATTCAAAATATGCCATTTCAGGCTCATAACCCGCTTCTACCAATGTTTCAAAACCAGCTTCCACTAGCGCTGTTGCACCACCACAAAGAACGGCTTGCTCTCCAAATAAATCTGTTTCTGTTTCATCTTTAAAAGTTGTTTCAATAATACCTGTTCTACCACCACCGATAGCACTTGCATAGCTTAGTGCTATTGCTTTAGCGTGACCTGTAGCATTTTGATCTATAGCGATAAGATCAGGAATTCCTCCACCATTGACAAATTCACTTCTTACGGTGTGACCAGGCGCTTTTGGCGCTATCATAATACAATCAATTCCTTTAGGCGCAACAATTTGACCATAATGGATATTGAAACCATGTCCAAAAGCAATTGCTTTACCTGCCGTTAAATTTGGTTTAATTTCTTCTGCAAACACATCACCTTGCATTTCATCTGGTAATAAAATCATGATGACATCAGCCACTTTAGTAGCCTCAGCTACTGTTTTAACTTCAAAACCTTTAGCCTCAGCTTTTGCCCAAGAACTACCCTCTTTGCGTAAACCAACAACTACTTGAACACCACTATCACGAAGATTTTCAGCATGTGCATGACCTTGAGAACCAAAACCGATAACTGCTACTTTTTTTGAACGAATAATACTTAAATCACAATCTTTATCGTAAAACACTGTTATTGCCATTTTGAATCCTTAAATTTAATGTAGATTTGTCGTATTTTACAAAAATCTTACTTAAAAAAATAAATTCATCCTTACATGTAAAGAGATAAAAGGAAACTATAAACGAACTAGGGATAAAATAGAGTTAAATTATTTAATACAATACAGGACAAAATCATGGATGAGAATATTTTAAAAAAAATCAAAGCACTTCCACCACTAGATGATACTATTATGAAAATACAAAAAATATGTGTTGATAAAAATAGTTCTCTAAGCGACTTGGTAAAAGTCGTCGAAAGTGATCCCATGCTTACTGCCAATATCTTAAAATCTTCCAATTCGCCTTTATATGGGTTTAGCAGAGAAATTAAAAATATCGCACATGCTGTTTCTTTATTTGGTATGGCAACGGTACGTGGATTTGCACTCTCAAGTGCTATTAAACAAAATATTAAAATCAATTTTGCTCCTTACAATATCTCTAATAATGCTTTTTTAGAGATAAGTACACTTCAAAGTAGCTTCATGTTTAAGTGGTATGCCAAAGTAAACAGATCTATGTTAGATATCTTACAACCTGCTTCATTTATGATGGAAGTTGGTAAAATAATTATTGCTAATGAGCTCGTTGAACAAAAAAAAGATGCTTTATTTAAAACAACACTTGCTACTATCAAGGCGCCAGACCAACTCTCAACTTTAGAAAAAGAGATGATTGGCTTTTCCAATGAAGAAATTACAGCAAAAATCTTTGAACAATGGAATCTTGAAGCTGAACTGGTAGAATCAATACAATTTTCAAATGATGTTTTTCAAGCACAAGAGCACATCAGACCTTTTGCATCCGCACTGAGTGTCGTTAAAAATACTATCAATATTTTTGGTCAATTCGATGAGCCTTCTATCGCACGTTCACTTTTATTACTTGAGCAATATGGACTTGAGCAAGATCCATTTATGAGTACTGTAGAGCAATTTAAACAGTGAGAGAGTTTTTCCTCGCCCTCTATAGGGGAGTTGCAGAGGAAGATATCGCGTCTACCTTTAAACCACATCTCCAAGAATTATTGCGTTTAAAAGCTGTCGTTAAAAAGAAAAATATTTTCATACTTGACCCCTCTTACATAGCAGGCAAAATAGATATTTCTTTCAGCGGTACAGGCTTTTTAGAATCCTTTGAAAAAAGTGAATCTAAAGATATTCTCATCGAGGCTTCTGCCCTTTATGGTGCAAGTAGAGGTGATATCGTTGTGGCTAAAAAAGTCTCTGGCAAAAGTAGAGGGCGCATTAAAGGTGTTGTTGTCTATGTAGCACAAAGAGCTTTTCTCAAAAGTGTTGTTTTTACTAAGATGCTCAAAGGCAGAGTGGTTGGTATCAATGTCAAAAATGAATTTGTCCATGACATCGCTGCAAGCCAAAAATCACTCAAACAACTTCCCCTAGGAACTGTTTTAAAGATAGATAATACTACCAACGCTATCGCTGAAGTTTTAGGTATTTTAAACGACCCCTGTGTCGATGAAAAAATTTCCTTAGCGCTTTTTGACAAAAAAGAATTTTTTAGTAATGAAGCAGAAAGTGAAGCTAAAAGTCATGGCAATAGTGTCGATAAATCGCTTTATCCCCAAAGAGTTGATTTAACCCATCTTCCTTTTTGTACGATTGACCCCATCGATGCTAAAGATTTTGATGATGCTATCTATTTTGATGTTAAAAATCATATTTTATATGTCTCCATTGCCGATGTCAGCGAATACGTTTACGATATGGGGCCAACAGATAAAGAAGCGCGTGAGAGAGGATTTTCTATCTATTTCCCGCACAAGTCGATTCCTATGTTGCCTAGAACCTTGAGTGAAAATATCTGCTCACTCAAACCTAATGTTGATCGCCTTGCCTTTACTTTTAAAATCACCCTTGATTCCTTTACATGTAAGCCTATTAAAGAGGAACTATTACAAAGTATCATTCACTCGCAAAAGCGCTATACCTATGAAAAAATTGATCTTTTTTTAAGTAATGACTTAAGTGATATTGATACGGTTGATAAAACTATTCTAGAGTATCTTTTACCATTACGTGATTTTATGCAAAAAGTCAGGGCTTTAAGACTTGAAAATTCTTTTGAATTTAGATCTTCCGAGATAAGAATGCGTGTCGATGAAAACCAAAATCTTCTTTCCACGACGATAGAAGAAGAAACTGCTTCTCATGCACTGATTGAAGATTGTATGTTGCTCGCTAACAAAGCTGCTGCTAAAAAACTTAATTTTGGTATTTTTCGAACTCATGATGACCCTTCTTCTCAAAAAATAGAAGCATTGCTTAACGATTTAGCACTCAT
>JAFLKZ010000125.1:2816-10429 GCA_019162915.1 Campylobacteraceae bacterium | reverse complement strand
AAAATCAGAACCTGATTTACCCAAAATGATCCAAGCAATTCAACTCAAAGCAAATGAGATAAATCTCAGAAACGAAGTCGATAAACTCATCATAAAAAGTCAAAAGAAAGCCTTGTATGAGCCTGAGAACAAAGGACATTTTGGACTTGGATTTGACTCTTATACGCATTTTACATCCCCTATTAGACGATATAGTGACTTGATATTGCATCGTCTTTTGAAGGCTACGCTTATCAATGATGATAAAAAATTAAAATTCTTACTCAAAGACATCAGCTCACTGTGTGAAAAAATTAGCCTTTTAGAGCGAGAAAGTGACAAAGTGGCTTGGGACTATATGGACCGTAAATTTGCCCGCTGGGCAGCTTTACATGTAGGCGATAATTTTAAAGCTATTATTAATGAAACAGAAAGAAATCCTATTGCTAAACTAGAAGATGTCATTCAAGGCGCAAGAGTTTTTCTATTAGACAATGACGTTGAATTACTAGAGAGAGTTGAAATAAAAATAGTAGAAAGTAACATCGCTACAACTAAAATATACGCCAGAGTAGCAAGGCATCTTAATGTATAAAAGAGAGTTTGAGAATCTCATACGATCTCAAAAAGTCCCAAAATCAACACTTTTTTACGGTGCTTGTCCTTATCAAAACAATCTTTTACTGAGCCAAACACTCCAATCACTTGATATACAAAGTGATGAAAAACTCTCCTTATATTATGATGAATTTATCTTTTCAAGTGCCAAAAATTTCTTATCACAGTCCTCTCTTTTTGGAGACCGCAATATACTCGTTATCAAAACAGATAAAGTTATTCCGACCAAAGAGTTAGATATATTGTTAGGTCTTTGTTTAAAAAACGAAACAAGTTACCTCTTTTACCAATATTTTGGCGAAGATAAGAAAGCAACAAGTATGACAAAATCATTTGATAAAAAGTATGATGCTACCTTTGTGAGATTTTTTAAAGCAGAACAAAACGAAGCTATCACAATGCTACTTGCCCATGCTAACACACTTAATCTCACTATCAATCGCTATGCCATGCAACATCTCTATATGGTCCATATGGAGGACTTATCGTTATGTGCCAATGAGTTTGAAAAGCTTTTGTTACTTGGAAAAGAAATTGAGATTAACGATATCGACACTTTTGTCTATGGACTTGGCAGTGTTTCAATGGATCATTTTATTATTAAACTTTTGGACAAAAAAGATTTCAAAGAAGACTTTTCTCGAATGGTAGAAAGTGATGGTAATGATGAAATACGAATCGTTAATGCTATTCAAAACTATATTTCTCAACTTTTTTTGTTCCATGCTTACATTAAACTAAACGGGGCATTTGATGCCAAAACAATTTTAGGGTATCCCTTGCCTCCTCAACTTGCCAATCAAAGAGCTAATCAATCTATAAAAATAGACCTAAAAACCTATAAAACACTTCTTGACCTACTCATCCAAACAGAATATAAACTGAAAAAAATGCAAAATATTGAAAAAAATGCGATGCTACTTTCAACCTTAATAAAACTTCAAAGTTATTTATAGTACAATCCGCAGTTATTTAAAAAATCCTTACTCAAGCAGGCCTCTGTTTGAGTGAAATCCAGAAGGAGAAAATATGCGACATTATGAGTTGCTTGTTGTATTGAAGCCGACACTTACGGCAGAAGAACTACAAACAAAATTAAACTTTCTAAAAGAAATTTTAGAAAAAAATGGTGCAGTTATTGCTGCAAAACATGAAATTGGTACTCGCAGACTTGCATACCAAATAGAAAAATTTGAACGTGGAACTTATTCTATATTCTATTTTACTGCCCCTACAGCTGCTATTGCAGAAGTTGAACGACTTATCAGACTTTCAGAAGAAATGATTCGTTTTATGACTGTTAAATTTGAAAATCAAAAAGAACTTAGATTCTGGAACAAGCAAGTAGAAAAACTTACTAAAAAAAGTGAGCCTACACCTGCGCCAGTCGTTGCACCGGTAGCTGAAGTAGTTGAATCGAAAGAAACACCTGCAGAAGAAATCGTTACAACTGAAGCTTAATTAAGGAGCCATGATGTTCAATAGAGTAGTGTTACTTGGTAATTTAACTCGCGATTGCGAGCTTCGTTATCTTCCAAATGGTGGAGCTGTATGTACAACAGGTATTGCAACCAACCGAAAATTTAAAAAAACGGACGGAAGTCAAGGCGAAGAAGTTTGCTTTATCGATATCACTTTTTTTGGACGTACTGCAGAAATAGCCAATCAATACCTTGGCCGTGGTAAAAAAGTACTTGTAGAAGGTCGCTTGAAACTAGATCAGTGGACAGACCAAACAGGTGTTAAAAGAAGTAAACACTCTATCACCGTAGAGACACTTCAAATGCTTGATACACGCGGACAGCAAGAAGGAAATGAGAGCAGTAATGCTGGTTATATCGAGAATTCACCAAGTAGTGGAAATGCGAGTAGCCAAAAAGCACCTTACCAAAAACAACCTACTCCAGAATATAGTGGTCATGAGATTCCGGACATCGATATTAACGATGACGAAATACCGTTTTAGTAAATAATAAGGACAAAAAAATGGCAGAGAAAAGAAAATTTGCACGCAAATACTGCAAATATTGTGAAGCAAAAGTAGAATACATTGACTATAAAGATGCAAAAATTTTAAGACACTCACTCTCTGAGCGTTATAAAATTATGCCACGTCGTTTGACAGGTAACTGCAAAAGACATCAAGAAATGGTAGAACTAGCAATCAAACGCGCGCGTGCAACTGCTATTATCCCATACATCATCGATACAAGAAAAGTTGTAGCGGTTCCTTTCGAACAATTACAACAATAGTCTTTACATGTAAGCCTGATGAGTTTTTCATCAGGCTTACTTTTTTTAGTCTTCTAACGCCAACTTCAACACTTCTTCAATACGTGAAACAGGTATAAGCACCATCTTTTCTTTTACTTCATCTGGAATTTCATCCAAATCTCTTTCAAAATTTTTCTTTGGAATTAATGCTACTTTGATTTTTGCCTTATACGCTGCTATCAATTTTTCCTTCAACCCACCAATAGGTAAAACTTTTCCGCTCAATGTCAGCTCACCCGTCATTGCCACATCACTTTTTACTTTTCTATTTGAGAGTATCGAAGCCATAGCTGTTGCCATTGCAATGCCCGCACTTGGACCATCTTTAGGCGTTGCTCCTTCTGGAACATGTACATGTAAATCATATCTACGATAAACATCACTTGGCTCAATTGCCCTACCCGCTTCGTCTTTATCTACATGGTTTTTAGGAATGATTGAGAGAGGAACATCTATTTTACCCTCATCTATCAGCACTTTGACGACACTTAAAGCAATTTTTGCAGATTCTTTCATAACATCACCTAATGAGCCGGTTAATTGAACTGCCCCTTTACCTTGAATCCTAATGGCTTCTATTTTAAGAACATCCCCACCCACACTTGTCCATGCTAAACCATTGACGATTCCTACAAAATTCTCTTTATCAACCTCGTCGATTTCAAAAACACTTTTAGGGAGAAACTCTTTTAAATTCGTTTGATTAATCGTTACTTTGTCCAATTTTGGATTGATAAGTAACTGCTTAGCCACTTTGCGCAAAATATCTGCAATGCGACGTCTAAGATTTCGCACGCCTGATTCTCTGGTGTAGTTTGAAATGATGAGTTGTAATGTTGCTTTTGCAATTGAAATTTCACTATTTTTTAAGCCATGCTTTTTAAGTTCTTGAGGAATAAGATATTTTTTAGCTATTTCATATTTTTCTTGAGGTGTGTAAGAACTTACAAATATAAACTCCATTCTATCGCGCAATGGTGCAGGAATTGAGCCGACTTCATTGGCTGTTGCGATAAAGACAACCTTGCTTAAATCTATATTGAAATTGAGATAATAGTCTCTAAATTTATTGTTTTGCTCTGGGTCCAAAACTTCTAACAATACTGCCGTTGGGTCACCCCTAAAGCTCCTTGCTACTTTATCTATTTCATCAAGCACTATCACAGGATTCATTTCCCCCGCTTCAATGATACCTTGAACAACACGTCCTGGCATCGCACCGATATAGGTTCTTCTATGCCCTCTTAGTTCATTGACATCTTCTAGTCCACCAAGAGCAATACGTATCAGCTTACGCTTGAGTGCCTTAGCAATTGAGTTAGCCAATGAAGTTTTACCAACACCAGGAGGTCCTGCAAAACATAAAATCGCACCACTGGCTGACTTATCAGTAATTCCTCGTTTAGCCAACAACTCACGTACCGCAAAAAATTCTTCTATTCTATCTTTAGGTTTTTCTAAAGAGTAATGGTCTTTGTCAAGTTGAGCACGCACTTCTAAAACATCCAATGCTTTTTTAGCCATCTTTCCATAAGGAATTTCAATGACCCAGTCTAAATAGCTTTGAATCAAATTAGCATCAGCAGAGTCTGGATGCATACGAGAAAGCTTATCTATCTGTTTTTTAATTTCCTTATAAGCGTCTTCATCCATGTACTCTTTTTTAGCTTCAAGCTTTTTTTTGTACTCTTCGATTTCTTCTTCTCTTTGATTGTCGGAGCCTAACTCTTTTTGAATTTGTTTTAACTGTTCTTTGAGAAAATATTCTTTATTAACTTTTTCAATCTGTGAGTGTACTTTTGTTTTAATCTCTTTTTTAAGTCTACTGGTTTCTATCTCTTCAACGACGCAATCAATAAGTTGAAGAAGTCGTAATTCATCATCCTCTTCCACAAAAAGTTTATAAGCTTGCTCTTTTTTAAGGCGCATCGTACTAGCAATTAAATCACCGATACGATTAACATCGCTATTATCTTCGATAGTTTTGAGCAAATCTGGTGGAAATTGATTACCAAAAGTTGAAAGTGTCGTAATTTTTTCTCTTAAAATAGACAATATTGCTTCTATTTGTGCTGATTTTAAAGTACTCGCATGAATAACATCTACCGTGGCACGAAGCGGAGTCTGCGCTACTTCTTTTAAAATCTTACCTTTTTGCATCCCTTGAAAAAGAATTTTGACGCGACCATCAGGCAAATCTACTTTTCTCATAATAGAGCCTATAACTCCTGCATTATAGATCGCTTTAAAATCTCTTCCGTGTTCATTACCTGCTTTAGCAGTACACACCATCACTAATGAATTATGTTCAAGTGCGTAATTTGCAGCATTGATATTTTCTTCATCACTTAAAAAGAGAGGTGAAATCATAAAAGGGTATAAAAATAAATTATCCTCTACAATAATAGGGATATCTGCTGGGAAAGCATTATAATCACTTAGTTTCATAAAATTTTATCTCCGTTGTTTTTAGTCTTACATGTAAGGGCATAAAGCAGATGATCCGCTTTATGCTATGTTGAAAGTGTTATTGTATAGTAAAGAAGTAAATAGAAGTTTATTTTTCAAACCAAGAACGATACCAAGGGATATGTGGATCAGCCATCTTCGCAGTACCAAGTGCTGAGTTTTTAAGTTTGGCATCATAAATCTTAGAAGCCTCTGGCTTGTCAACTCGCTCATAAAGACCTTTGATATTTTCATCCAAAAAATACTCTCCAAGCTCTAGCTTAACAAGCATTGTCTGCGCTAAAGGTTTAAACTTTGAGTTAGGATATTTGGCGATAAAATCTTTTGTTTGTACGATAGTATCTAAAAGAAGTTGTTGATTTCTATTAGGATTAGGGAAAGAATCATAGTTCGCTTTAAGTTTAAGATATCTGACGTGGTCAGCATTTTCTTTATTTCCATATCGTTTCAAATACTCATCTAAATAAAAATTTGCCAACAAATACTCTTCCTCTTGCATATGTGCATTAGCAAGCATCATCATAGCTTCTGCAAGAAGTGGCGATTCTATATGTTCACTAGAAAGTGACGTGTAAAAAGAATCCGCTTTTTCTAAATCCTGATTTTTTATCTCTTTGGCTATTGCTTCATACCAATAAATCGCTGGCATGTTAAAAACTTCTTTACTTTTAGGAGCACAACCACTCGCTAAAACGACAAATGACACAGCTAGAAGAAGGTTCGTTATTTTCATGTAAAATATCCTTTTGATTAAAAAAAACCAATTGTATCTTCTTTTTTGTTATCTTAAAATAAAAGTCGATATTTTTTTAATTTTGTCGATTTTTTTTGACTGTATTGTCTTATTTCAAATACAAAATGCTACAATATAGATATATTTTACTAAAGGAATGTTTATGGTTTTCAATGTTAAAGCGCCGATCCCTGGATTTGAAATTATCAAAGAAGTAGAACTTGAAAAAATTGATGATTTTTTTGTCAAACTTATATCAAAATCAGATACAACTACCTTTACACTCATCAATCCTTTTATGATAAAAAATTATGAATTTAAAGTACCAGAATATTTTAAATCACTTCTTGACATCAAAGAAGACACCAATATCCTTATCCTCAACATCATGATTATCGCTACGCCAATTGAAACTTCAACAATAAATTTTATAGCACCTTTAATATTTAATACTGACAATGGAACTGTTGCTCAAGTACTTTTAGATGCAAATTTATATCCTGATTTTGGATTAATGGAAAGTGTTTCAAATTTTTTGAATAAAGAAGAAAAATAAGAGACAAGCAAAGAGACTTACATGCAAATTATCCAAAATCCTAGATTTTTAGAAGTGCTTACATCCATAATTCACTTTTAAAGGAATTATTAAATGATAGACAAAAATGAAATTTTAGACTATCTTAAAACAATAAAGCCTGCCCTTGTTTCTAATGGTATAAAAACCATCGGAATTTTTGGGAGTTATGCAAAAAATAATGCAAACGAAACAAGTGATATAGATGTTTTTTATGAAAGTACTAACGAATTTGTAGCAAATTTTAAAGGCTGGAATGCTTTTGTCTATCTTGATGAAAACCTAAGAAATAAATTAGCACAAAAGTTTCACAAAAAAATTGACCTTTTTGACCTCAATAGCGATGCAACGATCAAAGAGTTCGTCAAAAAAGAGGCTATTTATGTATGAACTTAGAGATTTGCAAAGATTAGAAATCATACTTGAAAAAATTACTTACATAGAAACAATAGTCAAAAAATATGATGGAGCAAGCCTAGCATTAAAAGATAAAGAGATAGCCAGACCTGCTATTTTGATGCACCTAATAGCGATGGCAGAACAATTTTTAAAACTAAAAGACCCAAAATTTATAGAATTATTTAGTAGCGCTATTAAAGGATCTATGAGCATTAGAAATTTTATAGCCCATGATTATGATGGAGTCAATCTTTCTATTATTGAATCAACTATAAGAGAAATACTTCCTAACATTAAACAAGAAATCAATGAGATATTAAAAGAAGTAAAATAATGAGGAAAGGGGCTTACATGTATATTTTAATTATTAAATTTTCAAAAAGGCTAAAAAGTAACCTGTTCCTATTTTTACTACTAATATCGCTGTGTCTTATAATTTCTCCTGTATGGGCAGATACTATCACAGTAAATATTACTAATAGCAATGATGATGCTGAGGATAAAGGTGGAATTTCTAATGATACTGATGATACGGTTCTAAATATTGGTGAATCCACTATTTCTACT
>JAFLKZ010000125.1:0-2806 GCA_019162915.1 Campylobacteraceae bacterium | reverse complement strand
TTTCGTCAACCGGGGCACTGTCTCTGACAGAGATTCCAAAGAAACTTATCGTCATTGGCGCTGGCTATATTGGGCTTCGATTTCAAAATATTTCCATTTCTCGTGGTTCAATGATTACTAATGCCTATATTACATTTACTTCCAATAGCAAACAAGAAAAAATTCCTTCTAACGCAGTAATTTATGCTGAAAATAATAGCTCACCTAGTGCTTATAATAATATACTACTTATTAAAAACCGTAGTAAAACAACTACTTCTATCTCTTGGTCTACTATTCCAATATGGGCAAAAGACCAAAATTACAATAGTCCAAATCTTTCATCTTTAGTTCAATCTATCATAGACAGAGATGACTGGATAAGTGGCAATAATATGGCATTTATTATTGAAAACTTAACTCCTACTGCAAGGAGAGCTGCAAAGTCTTATGACAATACTAATGAAATTTTATGCCTGACAATAGAATACACTCCTCTTTCTTTTTCTATCAATGATATGTTCATCCAAGAAGGTAATAGCGGATACGCTGCAATGAACTTTACTGTCACCCTTTCAAATGATGGCAATGCAACCGCTAATTATACAACTGTTGATGGCAATGCCACGGCTAGTAGTGACTATAATGCAACAAGTGGTACTCTAGTATTCACCAAAGGAGACCCAAAAGAGCAAATCATCTCTGTGCCCATTAAAGGTGATACTGTTTTTGAGCCAAATGAACTTTTTTATATCATTTTGTCTAATGCTACAGGTGCAACTATAGGTGATAATAACGCTACTGGTACTATCATCAATGACGATATTTTGCTAAGTTATTGCGATGACCAAAATCTTTCTGATGGCTTTCATATTGCCAATCCTTTTAACGATGTCAATAAATCAATTGAAATTTACTGCTATAACAACAAAGACTATATTGCTCTTCCTATCAAAAACAACTCTAATAATTTCGTTTTTAATAACAATATTTTGGCAAATACTAACTATTATGATGTGGCTAACAATCCTCGAACTGATTTTCAAGCTATTGAAATTAATGCTTATACCCTCAAAGTAGAAACCAATTCTTCCATAAGATTACCTCAAACTATCAATGCTTCTTCAAGCTTTCAAACCATGGGCTCTTCTTTTAGCAATATCAATTTGACGGGAACTCCTTTTGCCATCGACTGGGCCAATACAACCATTTCAAACTGCACCCAAGCAAAACTTAGAACAGCTTATTATGGGCAAGATGTTAAAATAAATTCCCTAGACTATGACTCAAAATCAATATGTAATATAGACAGTCTGAAACTTAAACTCCTTGATGATTATCGTTACTTAGAGTATGATGGAACTGAAGTCCTCAGAAAAAGTTGCAAAACTATGGCAGAAGCTGTACCCACAAGCTTTTTAGCAAGCTCTTCCATACAGGGTCACTATTGGATTTCCCCATTTTCCAATGCAAGAAGTCATGGGGCAACTAATATCAAATCTGATAATAGGCCCATTATCGCCTATTGTTGGTATCAAACCGACTTGGATTGGGTATGGACATTTTCTTTAGCTATGGATGGGAAAGTGACTAATACAAAGACTGACTTAGTAAATAAAACTGATACATGCTCAGAATTTGGACTCGTACCCTTTGTGGCAAACAAGGAAGATACTTTTGAGAGAGTTCGTCAATTTTTATACAATAAAAAATCTCAGTGGACTAATTATACAGGAACTATTAATGAAAAAATATCTGTTTTTAAACCTGGAAATACCTATTATTTAGGAACAGAACAAAATAGCATAATTTGGCCTTATGGTTCTTTTGGCGTCTACTTTCCTTATGATGGCAATAGAGATGCAAATAATGCTGCAAAAAATTGGTATCCTGGTTCAAGCTCAACTCCTGGATGGATGAGTGGTTCACCAATGCATAATATCAGCACTATCACAGAAGATTATGTAAGACTTAATAATGATGAAGGTGTCGCTACACGAGATTATTACAGTTATGGGCATTACAGCAATACAGATACAACTGTAGTTGCAAATCAGTATGTCTATACTGACACAATGGGGGCCAAAGGTTGGGTTTCTATCTTGGGAGCTTCTGATCTCAATAAAACTAATGAATGGTTTATTTCGCGCACAGGGGCTGGGGATAACTTTGATAGCACAGGTAATTATCCTTATTATGAGCCTAATGGTAACTATTATGCAGGAGCATGGTTAAACTTCTTATTTGATAGTAACGGAAGAGTAAGACACAATGATGATTGGAATAACAACTACCCTTATTACGACTACATGTGTATGGCAGAGGATAACTATGATTTTACAACCCGTTATGGACTTATAGCTGGCCCATTTAAAGCAATAGAACATAGTGTTGCTTCTGGTAGTGAAATAGCAAATTCTGCTCTGACAACCAAAATAGTCAACGAAACCTTACGCTTTGATATTGCTCTTTTAACGGAAAATCTAAGTGCTGTACAAGCAGATAAAAATACCAGTGTGGGTATATTTTTGAATGATACCTATATGGTGGGATCTACTGAAACGCCAAGAGATATTCACTATTTTGGGCAAATAAGAATGGATAATATTGGTATTACCTTTAATAATCTTAAGTCTACTGGAAGATTTGAACTTCCTGCTTCTTCTTGGCCATCTGGTGTGCAAACATGGTCAAGTGCCAATAAAAGATTATTCTTTAAATTTAAATATTGCTCTCGTGATGATTACGAATGGACACAATGTTGGGCTCAGTCTGGTGCTACTGCAACATGTATACCAGGACAAGAGGCATACTGTAAAACGGCTGA
>JAFLKZ010000005.1 GCA_019162915.1 Campylobacteraceae bacterium | reverse complement strand
CTGAGTATGTTAAAGCAGCATATCCTGGTGAAGATCCTAAATTTGGTATTAATTATATCATCCCAAAACCATTTGATAGAAGAGTATTTGTATGGATTTCTGCGGCAGTTGCAGAAGCGGCTATCAAAGATGGCGTAGCAAAAATCAAAGATTTTGATATCGAAGCGTATAAAGTTAGATTACAAGCTATTATTGATGCGGAGCAAAAATAAGTGAATGTTCATGTCATTAACCACCCTTTAATTGAGCATAAACTCTCGATTTTAAGAGATGAAAAAACAGAACCTTTTCAGTTTCGTTTGTTGGTTGATGAAATCTCGTATTTGATGCTTTTTGAGGCAACGAGAGATTTACCCCTACGCGATGTGAAAGTAAAAACACCTGTGGCGATAGCTAATGCTAAAAAATTAGATTCAAAAATCATGATCTGTCCGATTCTTCGGGCAGCTCTTGGTATGTTGGATGGTATTTTTAAACTTATCCCTGATGCTAGTGTTGGTTTTTTAGGTTTTCAAAGAAATGAAAAAACACTCGAAGCTGAGTTTTATTATGCTAAATTGCCTCCTGATCATAAAGATCGCATTGCTATCATTATTGATCCGATGTTTGCAACGGGTGGGACGGCAATCGATGCTGTTAATTTTTTGAAAGAAAAAGGCGTGAGCGATATACGATTTTTAGCTTTAGTTTCTGCTCCTGAGGGACTTAAGCGATTTTGCGCTATTCATCCTGATGTGCCAGTATTTACCGCATGTATTGATGATGGGCTTAATGAAAATGGTTATATTGTCCCTGGTCTTGGAGATGCGGGAGATAGAGTTTTTAATACGATAAACATTTAGACTCTCAAATTTTGAGCTAAGTTCAAAATTAGGTCTTCAGCAGACGGCTCTCGCGACTAGTCGCTCTTGCATAAAAAGTGAGGGAAAATCCCTCACTTTTTAGTTTACATGTAAGGCTTACACCGCGCCTTGGTCGATCATCGAATCGGCTACTTTTCTAAATCCTGCGATATTAGCACCCAACATCAAGTTACCCTCATCACCAAATTCTTTAGATGTTTTATAGGAGAGTTCAAAGATATTTTTCATGATGCCTTGAAGTTTGTCATCTACTTCTGCAAAAGACCATTTTTGCATACTGGCATTTTGACTCATTTCTAATTGACTCGTAGCAACACCACCGGCGTTCGCTGCTTTGGCTGGGCCATAAAACATTTTATTGGCTAACATAAAGTCAACGGCGTCTGGCGTGCTTGGCATATTAGCTCCTTCATTAACAAGGCGACAGCCATTGTTGTAGAGGTTTTTGATGTCAGCAAGGCATAGTTCATTTTGTGTAGCACTTGGGAATGCTGCAAAGCAAGGAACACTCCAAACAGCATTGGTTCCCTCTGGATACTGATGGAGCGGAATATAAGCAGCATTGGGATGAACTTTGATATATTCGATTAAATCTTTTCTTCCTATTTCTTTAATGGATTTTAAAGAGTTGAAATTGATGCCGTCTTTGTCGTAAATCATTCCTTTTGAATCGCTACATGTAACAGGAGTGGCTCCCATATCGTAGAGTTTTTGAATGGTGTAAAGTGCAACATTGCCTGAACCTGAAACGGTGCAGACTTTACCTTTGAGGCTATCTCCTGCTTTATTGAGAATATTTTCAGCAAAATAGACAGAACCATAACCTGTTGCTTCAGTTCTTGCAAGAGAACCTCCCCAGTTAAGTCCTTTGCCTGTTAAAACACCTTCAAATCTTCCGGTGAGTCGTTTGTATTCGCCATACATGTAGCCAATTTCGCGTCCTCCAACACCGATATCTCCAGCGGGGATATCTCGAGTTTCACCGATATGCTTGGAGAGTTCTACCATGAAGGATTGGCAAAATCTCATGACTTCCCCTTCACTTTTTCCTTTAGGGTCAAAGTTACTACCTCCTTTGGCACCACCAATCGCTAATCCCGTCAATGAGTTTTTAAAAATTTGTTCAAATCCTAAAAATTTAATGATGCCCAAATTGACGCTTGGATGAAAGCGAAGACCACCTTTATACGGTCCAATGGCAGAATTGAACTGCACACGATACCCTATGTTGGTTTGAATTTTACCTTGGTCATCTAGCCAAACAACACGAAAAAGAATTTGGCGCTCAGGGATAACGATACGTTCCAAAATATTGTAATTATTATATTTGGGCTCTGCTTGTAACAGGGGCTCTAGAGAAGTTAAAACTTCTTCAACTGCTTGGTAAAACTCAGTTTGTCCAGGTGTACTTTGGATGGTAGATTTTAAAACCTTATCGATATAGTTTTTGATTGACATATTATTCCTTAGGAAAAGTTTTGTTTAACTGCTTGGCTTTTTTGAAAAAAAGGTGTAAGCCTTTTTGTTCCTTTTCCTTTATAGCATAGCTAATCAACGAGAGATACTTTTTTATCTCAGAAGCAGAAATATCTCGTTCACGTGAGTATTTTTGTAATATATATTGTGGAATTTTGATAGGTTTTTTTTGAAATTGCAAGGAGAGATTTTTATAAAATGTGTAATTTTTGTTGATACAAAATCGTGCAAAAACAAAAGGAAGATGAAAACGTTTGTGCCATGCGTCTGCTAAATCCACGTAAGCATCGGGGTCTTGCAAGTAGAGTTTTAAGGCTCTATCTCCGATGAATACTTCACCTTTAAGCGCTAATACTTTTGCTAAAACATTAGAGGTTGCAGAGGCGGGATCTTTTTTATCGATTCCTTTTTTGATGATAACACTTTTGACATTTTTCTTAGCAATGATACCCAAAGGAAGGGATTTTATCGATTTTTTTTGGCTCTCAATACTGGAAATAAATGCGGCATCAACAGCCCTTTTTTTAAACTTTTTATTGATGATGGATGGATATGATTTTTGTCGTTCACAGGATTGTTTAAATGAGTTTTGAAGAGAAGATTTTTTGAGAAAAACATGAAAAGGTAGAAGATTGATATAATCTATCTTGCCAAATACCATTAAGACTCCTATAAAATAAAGTGAAGAATTATAATCCTATCCAACTTAAATGGATGGCAATTTTTAAGGAAAAATCATTAATTAAACTTTGGTACAATCAAAAATTCGATAAGTAAGAAGCTTTATACCTATAAATGGCTAAAATAATAAAAAAATACAGGATATAAAAGTATGTTAGAATCACTCTTTACCTTAGAAGCTTTGGTTGCTTTAGCTACCTTAACAGCCCTAGAAATTGTTTTAGGAATTGATAATATTATTTTTATCGCTATTTTAGTTGGTCGTCTTCCAGCACATCAAAGAGATAAAGGAAGAATTTTTGGTCTTGCCCTTGCAATGCTAACTCGAATTATGCTTCTTCTTTCACTTTTTTGGATTATGAAGCTTACCACCCCTCTTTTTACTATTCTTGAGCAGGGTATTTCAGGACGTGATTTGATTTTGATTTTGGGTGGACTGTTTTTAATTGCCAAATCTACAACCGAGATTCACAACGATATTGAACATGATGGAGGCGAAGAACCTTCCGATATTACAGGGAGTAATCGAAGAGGATTTTTTAACATCCTGATTCAAATCGCTATCCTTGATATTGTTTTTTCACTCGATTCTGTTATCACAGCCGTAGGAATGGTTAACAATATTTTGATCATGATTTTAGCAGTTGTCTTGGCAGTTATCGTGATGATGTTTGCTTCAAAGTCTATATCTGACTTCGTTGACAACAATCCTACGATAAAAATGCTCGCACTTTCTTTTTTAATTTTAGTAGGTGTAACACTGATTGGAGAAGGTTTGGGTCTGCATATTTCAAAAGCGTATGTTTATTTTGCGATGGCATTTTCATTGGCAGTTGAGTCTATTAATATTTATTCTAGGAAGAAAAAATCTAAAAGAGTACATAAAGAGGTTTAATGTTTTCGTTTATTACGTCACCACATAAATATTTTGCGATTGATTTAGGAACCAATAATACTTTGGTATATCAATCGCATAATGGAATAATTTTTGATGAACCTACGTCTATTTCTTTTGATATTAGGCGAAGTAAATTTTTTGATTTAGGGTGTTCATCTAAAAAAATGGTGGGAAAGAACCCTAAAAATATAGAAGTATTAAGACCTTTATCAAGAGGCGCTATTTCCAATATTGTTGGGGCAAAGGCGTATATTAAGAATTTAATTCGACAAATATCTAAAGGGACTCTCTTAAAACCAAACATCATCGTAAGTGTACCCTCTGATTTGAATTTGATGGAGAGAAATGCTGTTATAGAAGCAGGAAAAGAGGGAGGGGCTAGAAGTGTTTTATTGCTCAAAGACCCTTTTGCTGCTGCTATTGGCTCGATGAAAGACATCTCTTTTCCTAAGGGCATTTTAGTTTTAGATATTGGAGCGGGGGTGAGTGAAATCAGTTTACTTTCTTGTAACGGTATCGTAATGTCAAAATCACTCAGAGTCGCAGGCAATGACATTGATGAGGCTATCGTGGAGTATTTTAAAAATGAAAAAAGAATTTTACTTTCATTGCATGACGCGGAAATACTCAAAAAAGAGTTAGGAAATGTACTCTTTTGCAAAGAAAAAATTGTGAGTGTCAGTGTCAAAAATCTTATCACACGGATGCCAGAAGTTTTTAGTATTTCTTCTCTTGATGTTCACAAAGCTATTTTGCCAATAGCCGATAGAATAGTCGATTTAGTCCATAGTATGCTCTCCTCTCTACCGCCTTCTTTTGCGACGGACATTTATGATAATGGTATTTTACTGACAGGAGGTGCTTCTATGCTTGAAGGACTTGATAAATACATTAGTCACAAACTTGACATTACTATCCAACCTGTTGACAATCCATTGCAAAATATTATACTAGGCGCAGGTCGCGTGATGGAAGATAAAAAGTACAACACGCTTTTAAGTGTCTAATTTATATCTTCCAATTTTGAAGGATATTTAAAATTCAAATACATCTATATAGATTTGTAACTTGTGTTGGCTAAGCATTGTTTGAAGTTTATTTTTTAGCTCTTTGATATCTTGTTCGATTTCGTGACCAGAAGCCTCATCTTTGACATTCATAGAGATGATGAGTAACACTTCATTAGAGCCAATAAACATACTTCTTACGGCATTGATATGCACCAATACGTTAGATTCTTCTTTAATCAAATTTTTGATTTTTTTGGTTGTTTCGCGATCAAGGCTCTCGCCGATGAGCAATTTTTTAAGTTCGATAAATAAGACAGTAGAGAGACCTACTAACAGTAACCCAATCATAAGTGCGGCGATACCATCAAATATCGGATTGACAAATTGTGATAATACTAAACCGCATGATAAAATAACAAGTCCGAGTAATGCACCTGAATCTTCGATCAAAACTACGAGTATATGGGAAGAAGAACTGTGTTTGATGGTTGAAAATAAGTCTTTTAATTTTGAATTACTCTCTTGCAATGCAACACGCAGTGCACTACCTTCTAGAATGATAGAAAAAATAATAATTCCTAAAATCAGCCATGGATTTTCGATGGGTTGGGGATTGCTAATTCTATGCACACCCTCGTAGATGGAAAAGAATCCACCAAGTAAAAATAGTACAACCGCAACAACGAAAGACCAAAAAAAGTTAGCTTTGCCTTGTCCAAATGCATGAAATTCGGATTTCCCTCTGGCTGCTTGTTTTTGACCAACCATCACTAAGGCTTGATTACCACAATCTGCCATGCTATGGATTGCTTCTGCCATCATGGATGCTGAGCCTGTAAAAAATGCTGCCAACCCTTTTGCTATCGCAATAAAACCATTAGCAAACAATGCAGCTTTAACGCTTTTTGACATCTATTTCCTTTGTAAAATTAAATTTTAGCATTTTTTAGCTGATGGGACTATCCTCGATATTATATATCAATATATCTTGATGTATAATATTTATCCTGCTATACTTACTTCAAATTATTTCACAAGGTGAACACGTTATGAATATTTTTCTTCAATCCATTGGCGCACTCAATGATGAAACGCGGGTTCAAATTTTAGAGTTTATTCAAAAAAATGGCGAAGTGTGTGTGTGCGATATCGAAAATGCTTTCAATATGATTCAATCACGCATCTCTCGCCATCTTAAAATCCTCAAAGAGGCAGGGTTTCTTAAAGTCGATAGAAGAGGTAAATGGGCATACTACGCCATTCGCTCTCCCTTGGATAGATTTAGGCTTGCCTGTTTAGAAGAGATTGGTTATCTTGATATTGCATTGCCCGCAAAAAGCTTTACATGTAAGGATATTTCGTGATTTTAGCTATCGCACTTTTTCTCATCACGCTAACCTTTGTCATCTGGCAACCACGAGGTCTTCAAATCGGTACAACCGCACTCATTGGCGCATTTTTTGCATTGCTTTTGGGTGTGGTTAGTTTTGCTGATGTCCTTATAGTAACGGGTATCGTTTGGGACGCTACTTTCGCATTTATCGGCATTATCATTCTCTCTTTGGTACTTGATAAGATAGGGTTTTTCGAGTGGTGTGCTATTTGGATGGCAAAACTCTCTCATGGTAATGGGCATTTGATGTTTGTTTATTCCTTACTGCTAGGCTCTTTCATCTCTGCCCTTTTTGCCAATGATGGTGCTGCTCTTATCTTAACGCCTATTTTACTAGCAAAAATGCGAATTTTAAAGCTAGAACCCAAAACTATTATCGCTTTTTTACTTGCAGGGGGATTTATTAGTGATTCTGCTTCGCTTCCGTTTGTTTTTTCTAACCTCACAAACATCGTCACTGCAAATTATTTTCATATAGGATTTACTCAATACCTCAGTGTGATGTTTACTCCCTATGTGTTCAGTACAGTCGTTTCAGTAGTCATTCTATGGCTTTTCTTGCGCAAAGATATACCGATAAGCGTAAACATTTCTTTGCTAAAAAACCCCAATGATGTGCTCAAAAATAAAACTCTTTTTTATCTCTCTTGGCCTTTTATTATTTTATTGTTGGTCAGTTATTTTATAGGTGATTTTTACGATTTGCCTATCTCGCCTTTTGCGCTTGGAGGTGCTTTAGTATTTTTAGCGCTCTCTTCATATTTTAAAGCAACTAAACCTTGGGCGATTATCGTCTCCGCACCTTGGCAAGTGGTGTGGTTTAGCATCGGACTTTACATCGTGGTCTATGGACTTAAAAATGCAGGTTTGACGGATTATCTCACGATCATTTTAAAAGAGTTAAATACCAGAGGCGACACCATTGCTATTCTTGGAACAGGGTTTATCGCCGCTTTTTTAAGTGCTATTATGAACAATATGCCAACTGTGATGATTATGGATATAGCGCTCAAAGATATCCCCAATACAGCACTTGCTTATGCTAATATCATCGGCTGTAATTTAGGTCCAAAGATGACGCCCTTTGGCTCTTTAGCAACGCTTCTATGGCTCCATGTTATGGCAAAAAAAGGAGTCAAAATAGGCTTTTGGCAATATTCGAAGTTTGGACTTTTAGTCACGCCTCCGATACTGTTTTTAGTGTTACTCAGTCTTGGATTTACCTCTTAATCTATTTAAGTTCGTTTAACTTCACTTGATTTTGTGATGAATTTTGCATTGTAAGATTTCATTATCAAACATCAAGGAAAACCGATGATTCCTAAAATATACAGTAACCCATTAGTCTTTCTACACTGGTTTCAAGGGATATTGCTCACTTTTATTTTGCTGAGTGGTACGCTTGTTCTCTCGTCTATCCCCAATACTATTGCAAAAATTGGCTCACTCAAGGTGCATATTGTGCTAGGTTTGGTTATTTTTATCCTTACCATTGCAAGGTTAATTATCTTGGCCAAATATCCAAAACCCGCAAAGCTTACGCAAATGGGTGTTTGGAGAGAAAAACTCATTTCTTTGAATCACCTTTTGATTTACATGGTTATCATAGCTATGGCGATCAGTGGTGTGGTGCTGGGAAAGATGACAGGGTTGTCTGACATCGTTTTCTTTGGTTCAACTCTCGCTTTACCTGAAAGTTTTAAAGCTTTAACAATAGGCGTTGTTCATGGAGTGCTCTCAAAAGTCCTTATCGCATTAATCGTTATCCATATCGTTGGAGTTTTTTCTTATATGCTTAAAACAAAAGAAAATATTCTTAAAAGAATGTGGTTTGAAACAACCAAAGGATAGAAGATGAAAACAAGAATAATGACATTGGGGTTTGCTTTTTTGTTGGCAACAAATGTTGCTTATGGTTTTGGTGGGCCTATGGATGTGAGGGATTTTTATGCTGAAAATCATTTTAGAGGAACTTGGTTTCAATCCCCCTCGAGCATTAATAGTATGGCGGTATTGATGTCATCTATTTCTACGATTGAGCTTGAAATCAAACAAAAAATGGCGATACAAAATATCATGAGAGATTTAGTGCAAAAGCAATGTGATGTCACTGCTCAAAAGCAAAAGGCTGCTATACCTTTAGATAAAAATGGTCATTTTGACAAAAATTTATTTATCAAGGAACAAGCTCAATCTTCCCATGATTTTATCGAATCACAGGCTAAAGCCATTGGCGATATTTTAAGTGTGTTAAGCGATACTCAAAAACAAGTAATTGCTCAAAAATTAGATACAATTTAAAGGAATAATCATGAAAAATAGTCATAAAATCATCACTTTAGCATTACTGATTGGGCTTTCTAGTACATTGTTCGCTGAGGTTAAAACAGCAGAGGACCTTTTAAAATCCATGAAACAAGAAGATATAACTTACGCACAATTGATGGAGGGGATGGGCAATGCTGCTAATAATATCCAAAGAGGCATTATCAGCATGAATCCCTATTTGGTTAAAAGAGGAATAGATTTCATACGCACGCATCCAGCCCCTAAAGATAAACCGTGGGTAATCATGGCGCAAGAAGAGCGAGAAGCATTTAAGGAGACTTTAGTTGTGATGGACAAAATTATGGATGAAGATGTAGCAAAGATAGAAAAAGCATTGTTGCAAAAAGATTGGATGACAGCGCAAGAGGCTTCACAAGGGCTTGATCGTACATGTATTTCTTGCCATGTTACGTGGAAAAATAACGTTAAATATATTATGAAATAACATGATAAAAATACTCCTCGTAGAAGACGATATCGAATTTGCAGGACTAATAGTAGATTTTTTGCATCATCGAAGCATTACATGTGAGATATGCGATGACCCCTTTAGGGCTTTGGTATTGGATCTTAAGCAGTATGATTTGGTACTGCTTGATTTGGGACTTCCGGGGATGGATGGACTTGAAGTATGCAAAAAAATGCGACAAAAAAGTGCTATTCCTATTATCATTTCTTCGGCTAGGGGCAGTGTGGGAGATAAAGTTTTGGGGCTACAAATAGGTGCTGATGACTATCTTCCCAAACCTTATGATCCTGATGAGTTGTATGCGCGCATTATCAGTTTGCTTCGAAGAGTAGCAGGAGAGATGGAAAAACAAGGAACGCTAAGAGACTTTATCGTTGATAAAAATGCAAGAGATGTATACTACAAACAAGAGCCTCTTTATTTGACCGAAGCAGAATTTGAAGTGCTCTCCTCTTTGGTAAAACATTTTGGCTCAGTTGTTTCCAAGGAGCAACTCTTAGGCGATTCCTTAGCCATTTCATCGGAATGTGGTAATAGTTTGGAGATGATTATCAGTAAGATAAGGCAAAAAATTCGTCTTTTTTCACTCAAAAAACATATTGTCTCTTTGCGAGGCAGGGGGTATCGTCTTGTTGAATAGTGTTAAAAAATCACTTGTTAAACAAACCAAATTTCTTTTTTTAGCCACAGGATTGTTTATCATTTTCTTATGGGCATTTTTTTATTTTGAGCAAAAGCAACGTCAAGAAGCTTTGGATATGGCACGATATTTTAATGCAACCAGTGCAATTCAGCCACTTCTTTTTCAAGCCATTCCTCTTAATGAGGAGATATTGACCATCTTTTCGATGTCTGTTTTTGAGGGAACTCCACCTCAAAAATACCGTATTCTTTTTTCACGAGGTGACAAAACTAAAGGTTTTGAAGTGCTACAAACCAATACAATGACGCTTTTGTATGTGTATAATTCTCTTTCCGAAGTGATACTCAAAGATGAGCAAACACCGCACAACGAATATATCATTCACATTATCTTTATCCTGCTTCTTTTATCGCAATTGCTTTTATATAAAAAATTACAAAAGGCTTTGGCACCTTTAAAAACAGTGAGCCAAAAACTTCAAGAGCTTGAAGAGGGAGACTTAACACCACTGGAAAAAACATCAGAATATGAAGAGATTCACCATCTGATACATTCTTACAACCAGTCTATCGCTCGCGTCAAGCAAATTTTAGAAATTAGAGAGATGTTTAATAAAGTCTTTATGCACGAGATGAAAACTCCTCTTGCTAAAGGAATGTTTTATCTTAAACTTGAGCCCTCTGCGACAACGCATGAAAAGTTATCTCGTATTTTAAAAGGTCTTAATGCGCAGCTTGATGCTTTTTCACATATTGAAAATCTTATCGTCAATCAAAAGCAGACTCATCACACATCACACCATGCGATGAGTTTATTGCAAGAAGCAATTAGAATGCTCGAGATAGAAATGAGTGATAATATCACCATTGATGGTTGTGATGCACTTTATTTGGAAGGTAACCCTGATTTGTGGGTACTGTGCTTTAAAAACCTTATCGACAATGGCTTGAAATACGCTCACGATAAAAAATTGCTCATCAAATGCAATGTCACTTCTCTCTCTTTTAGTAACCAAGGTGATGGTCTTCCCTTAGATATTTCCAAAGAAGTATCTCAGTGGAAAATAGAGCAAAACACACGGTATAAAAGTTCAACGGGATATGGTTTTGGTCTTTTTATCATCAAAACGATTGCCTCTTTCAATGGTTATAGGCTTGAATATAACCATTATCAAGAAGAGAATAGAGTCTGCATCACAATATTAACACGCCATTAAGGTAGATGATTTATACTGTCTGAAATTAAAACTTTGGAGATACTTATGGTTAAAGCGAGTCATCTGAAAAAAGTTTATCGCGCAGGCGAGATAGACCTTGAGGTTATCAAGGATTTTTCGCTGGAGATAAATGAAGGCGAGTTTGTTTCACTCGTGGGTCCAAGTGGTAGTGGTAAAAGTACAGTGCTCAATATGCTAGGGTGCCTTGATACGCCAACCAGTGGTGAAATCATCATCGATGGTGTTTCTACCAAAGAAATGAGCCGCACACAAAGAGCAAATTTCCGAGGTGAAAACATTGGATTTATCTTTCAAAGTTTTAACCTTATTCCTGTTTTAAGCGTGTATGAAAATATCGAATATCCTCTTATTATGATTCAAAATTTGAGTGAAAGTGAACGAAAAAGTAGAGTTTTGAAGCTTTTAGAAGAAGTGGGGATGTTGGAGCAAAAAGATAAAACACCCGATAAAATCTCAGGTGGGCAGATGCAACGCGTGGCGATTGCAAGAGCACTTGTGACCAATCCAAAAATCATCTTTGCCGATGAGCCAACGGCAAATTTAGACAGTAAAACAGCATATATGATCATTGAGCTCATGAAAAAAATCCAAAAAGAACACCAAACGACTTTTATCTTTGCCACGCATGATGAGAAAATCGTTGCCAATGTGGACAGACTCATCACCATTGTCGATGGGGAAATCGTCGAAGAAAAAAGGATGAGCAAATGAACAATATCCTCAAAATTTCGTATAGAAATCTCAAAAGAAATGGCAGAAGAACGATCTTAACAGCTTCATTGATTACGATAGGCGTGGTTTTTGTACTTATTTACACAGCACTCTCTGGCAGTTTTAAAAGCTACACCGTAGGACAAATCACAGATTCATTGATGGGGCATATCCAAATCCATAAAAAGGGTTATGTGGCATCAGTGGACAATCTTCCGCTCGATAAAAATCTTAATGCCAAAATGCTTGAATTTATAGAGCCGCAACTCAAAGAAAATGCTTTGATAGAGAGTTTCTCATATCGCATCAAATTTGGCGCGATGTTTTCTAACTTTACAAGTACTACGAACATTAGGCTTAACGCCATCAATCCAGAGCAGGAATTTAAAACTTTGCCTCTTCTTGAAGGGCGAATTACCGATATGAATGTTACCCTAAAGCAAGGTGAAATCATCGTTCCAGAACTTCTTATCAAAGGGATGGATGTCAAAATCGGCGATACCATCGTGCTCGTGGCTAACAATAAAAATGGCTCAGTCAATGGTATCAATCTAAAAGTAGCAGGGATTTTAGGTCAGTTGATGGGACCGGGAGGGCGAGATGGATATATCCATATGGAAGATGCCAAAAAAGCCCTCAGAATGAACAATGACCTTGAAGTAAGCGAAATCGTCATACGACTCAAAGATGTTGAAAAACTCAAAATCGCTGAAAAATCACTTCAACCTATTTTAGAAAAAGTTAATAAAGAGGGCAAGTCTGTCTTTGAAATCCATACTTGGCAACAACTTTCACCGTTTTATAATATCATCAAGATGATTGACATCATGAACATTTCGATTCAAATCATCCTTATTTCTATCGTCCTTATCTCTATCCTCAATGTCATGATGATGAGTGTTTTTGAGCGGGTTCGAGAAATTGGAACGATTGCCGCCATGGGAACGCCTCCTTTGACCATTGTAAAACTTTTCTTAAGTGAGGGTTTGATGCTAGGGGTATTTGGCGCAGTTGTGGGAAGTGTGCTCTCTTTGGGCGTTGTGTATCTCCTCAATATCGTGAAAATTACCTATAGTTTTGGGCAACAATCAGGACTTGAACTTGCTCCAAAGCTTAGCCTTGGAGAGATTGGGAGTGTCAGCCTTGTTGTTATTCTTATCTCATTAGTGGCGTCTATATCTCCAGCTATCAAAGCTTCGAGGCTTGACCCAGTCGAAGCTTTACGATCATATTAGGAAATAAAAATGAAAAAATCACTCTTTATTTTACTCACCTCTCTTGCCCTTTTTGGGGCGGAGAGCATTTTAGAACAAGTCGATAAAAAGCTAAGTCCAAGTTCTGCTGATAGCTATAAAAAGCTTATCAACATTGAACCCGATGGAAGCAGAAAAGAGTTTTTACTCTATCAGATGAAAAAAGACAAAGATAAAATCGTCTCTTTGTTTTTACAGCCTGATAGTGAAAAAGGCAGAAGCACACTCCGCGTTGGGGAAAATATGTGGCTTTATCTCCCTGATGTCGGCAAACCTATCCGCATTACTTCGATGCAAAGTGTAGTGGGTGGTGTGTTTAATAACAGCGATATTATGCAACTAGACTTCTCCGCGGAGTATGACATCGTGAGCCAAAAAGAAGAAAATGGTGAAATCGTGCTTGATCTCAAAGCCAAAACGGAGAGTGTTGCGTACGATAAACTCATCATGCAAATCGATAAAAAGACAACAACGCCAACCAAAATCATCTGTTATACTTCAACGGGCATGCTTATCAAAACGCTTTACTATAAAGAGATGAAAGATTTTGGTGGTGGCATCGTTCGACCTGCTGTTATCGAGACGGATTCGCCTTTGTATAAAGGGTACAAATCCATCATGGTGTATGGCAAACTGACTAAAAGAGAGTTTGCGGATGAGATATTTACCATCGAAAACATCGGCAAAGTACAAGAGCTTAGACAGTAATGAAAGCTTTACATGTAATGCTTCTAGCCTCCGTTTTAGCCCATGCGGGAGATTACGATTTTGACCTCAGTGCGATTGAGGTCAAGCCTTATACTTTGAGCGGTTACCTCAAAGGTGAAAACAAACTTCAAGGACTCAATGAAGATTCGCCTCTTTTTCATACGAAAAATAAAGACAGTATGAAAACTTACGCCTCCGAGGGTAATCTAAAGTTTGCCTATTTCCAAGATGCGATTAAAATCGATTCTGAATTTATGGTCAATTACAATGATATTGACAACACCTACACCGATAAATATAACATTACACAGCTTTTTGTGCAGTACAAATTTGACCAAAATAATCTCGTTGAGGTCGGTAAAAAAGCACCTAAATGGGGAAAAGGCTATTTCGTCAATCCCATTGCATTTTTTGACCGCAAAAAAGACCCCAATGACCCAGAAGCCTCACGTGAGGGTTTTGTGATGGCAAATTATCGTTACAACAAAAGCTATGATGGCGATGTGAAGAATTTTTCGTTAGATGTCTTGTTTATGAAAAATGACAACCACATCAATAGTGATTTTGCGAAGGATGAAGCCAATAATGTTGGGGTAAAAGCTTACTTTTTATACCTCGATACGGATATAGACTTCATATATCAGTACCGTGACAGTGACAATGACAAAATCGGTTTTGATTTTTCCAAAAATCTTCAAACCAATCTTGAAGTGCATGGCGAATTTGCTAAGACGATAGGAGAAGATGACTATGTATATCTTGTGGGACTCAAATACTTAACCGAGTTTGACCTCACCATCACCAGTGAATATCTTTACCAAAAAAACCAAACTGCCAAAACAGAACCATTTTACGACCATCAGTATTTTATGAACAAGTTTTCTCAAAAAGAGCCATGGGATTTTTTATATAGCGCACTTTATTATAAAAATATCTACAATATCGAAGACAAGTCGATGCAAAACTCCTTTGGCGCGACTTATAGTTTTAAAAATAATATGTTACTAGATATCTCTTATAACATCAATGACGGAAGAATTGGTTCAGAATACGGTTCAAAACTGGTGCAAGATACACTTTGGAGTAAACTTTATTGGTATTTTTAGAAAATATAGTGTGTAAAATGGTAATATAATTTTGACGTTTTAAATCATATAGTTACCAAAAGAAACTATTTAAACGTCTATCTTCTTATTTTCTTTTTTTTCTGTAAAACTACATAACTTTGACATAACTTTGACTTATAATGACATATAAAACAAATTTCAAGGAGTTTTTATGACAAAATTTTTCAAAATAGCAGCTGCTACTGCATTATTAGTTTCTTCAGTTATGGCGGCAGAATATACGATTAAACTCACGCATGTGGTAAGTCCTAATACTCCAAAAGGAAAAGGTGCTGACTTTTTTGCTAAAAGAGTTGGCGAACTCACCGCTGGTAAAGTCGAAGTCGTTGTTTTCCCAAATTCACAACTTTATGGCGATGGCGAAGAAATGAAAGCACTAAAGCTTGGAAACGCACACATCGCAATGCCTAGTTTTTCTAAATTTACCAGTATTGTTCCAGAGATGCAGCTTTTTGATTTACCATTTTTATTTAGAGATGACGACCATTTACATAAAGTCTTAGATGGCGAAGTTGGTAAAATCATCAAAGATAAAGTAACTGCTAAAGGTTTCGTAGCCCTTGATTATTGGGATGCAGGATTTAAGCATATGTCTTCTAACAAAAAAGCAATTTTACTACCAACTGATGCAGCTGGTCAGAAATTTAGAATTATGAGTTCACATGTACTTGAGGCACAGTTCAAAACAATCGGTGCAAATCCACAAGTTCTTCCTTTCTCAGAGGTTTATTCAGCGTTACAACAAGGCGTTGTTGATGGTGCCGAAAATCCACTCTCTAACTTTTATACTAAAAAGTTTAACGAGGTTCAAACAGACTTAACACTCTCCGCACATGGATACCTAGGCTATCTTGTTGTTATGAGTGAGAGTTTCTGGAAAAAATTCCCGAATGATCTTAAGCCAATGGTTCTTCAAGCGATGAGGGAAGCGACAGAGTATGAGCGAAAAGAAGCAGCCCTTGATGATGCAGACACTTTGGCTAAAATCAATGAGTATGCTAAAACATCAGGTACACTTAAAGTCCATACGTTAACGCCTGAGCAAAAAGCAGCATGGGCAAAAGCAATGGAAGCTATCTACCCACAGTTTTATAGTGTTGTAGGTGAAGATTTAATTAAAAAAGTTCAAGCAGTTAAGTAGTACATAAAATAGTAAAAGAGAAAATATGAGAAAATATTTTACGATTCTAGACCTTGGTGTCATGGCAATCAACAAAAATATAGCCGTCATTGGTATAACGCTAGGAGTTCTCCTAGCGTTTTTTAACGTGGTTTTACGCTATGTTTTTGATTCAAGTTTGACATGGGCAGGTGAGCTTACCAACTATCTTTTTATGTGGTCCGCTCTTTTTGGTGCAGCCTATGGCTTTAAAAAAGGTATCCATATCTCGGTAACGATGTTGCTTGAGATGCTACCTCCTATGATGGCTAAAATCATTTTAATGGCAGCACATACTTTTAGTTTTGCCTATCTTTTATTGATGTCTTATCTTGGATATGAGCTTATTTTGATGCTTGTTGACTTTGGCGAGATGAGCATTGATCTTAACATTCCTATGTGGATTCCTCATTTAGTGCTTCCTTTTGCTTTTGTGGGAGCTGCTTTTAGGGCAGGGGAAAAAGTATTTGAAGTATCTGAAATGGATGCTAAAAATGTTATCGTTAACCACGAACTAGAAGCTATCAAAGATTCTTTAGATATAAGAGGAGCTAAACATGTTGATGCTTAGTCTTTTTGGAATCCTCTTTTTATTGATGTTTTTAGGCGTTCCTGTTTCTGTCTCTTTGGGAGCAACAACCCTTATTTGTGCCTACATTTTTACTGATTATGAAATGATAGGTATCGTTTCTCATGTTTTTGATGGTTTGAACAAATACTCATTGATGGCCATTCCAATGTTTATCCTAGCAGGTTCTTTCCTCTCCAAAGGTGGAGCCGCTCAGCGTATTATTGATTTTGCAAAGTCTATCGTAGGACATCTTCCTGGTGGTCTTCCTATCTCTGCTATTTTTGCAGCGATGATTTTTGCAGCGGTGAGTGGTAGTTCTCCCGCAACCGTTGCAGCCATTGGCTCAGTTATGTTTGCGGCGATTAAAGATGCTGGTTATCCCCCCGGCTATGCCATCGGAACGATTGTTACCTCTGGAAGTTTAGGTATCTTGATCCCACCTTCTATCGTTTTTATCGTTTATGGCGTTACGGCAGACCTTTCCATTGGAAAGCTTTTTATGGCAGGTGTCATTCCTGGTATTTTGATTGGTTTCATGTTGATGGCACTTACTTATGTAGGAGCACTCAGACTTGGGTTTAAACGTCAAACGCCTGCTACTTTTAAAGAGCGATTACTGAAGTTTAAAGAAGCTTTTTGGGCATTAATGCTTATCGTTTTAGTCATTGGTGGTATCTATGGCGGTATCTTTACCCCAACGGAAGCTGGAGCGGCAAGTGCTGTTTATGCGTTTGTAGTTTCTGTATTTATTTATAAAGATTTGAAGCTTAAAGATGTTTACCCCATTCTCGTAGAATCAGCCTTAACCAGTGCGATGATTTTCTTTGTTATCGCCAATGCGATGATATTTGCACACTTTTTAACAGATGAGACGATTCCTCAGCAAGTCACTAAATTAATTATGGATGCGAATGTTGGACCTATTATGTTCCTTGTCATCGTTAATGTTTTACTACTTTTGATGGGTCAGTTTATGGAACCTAGCTCTATCGTCATGATTACGGTACCTCTTCTATTGCCACTTGTTATGGCTTTAGGTATTGACCCTATTCACTTTGGTGTTATCTTGGTTGTCAATATGGAGATAGGCATGATAAGTCCACCTGTGGGACTCAATCTCTTTGTTGCCGCAGGTATGACAGGTCTTAGTCTTAAAGATGTCGTGGTCGCATCGTTACCATGGGTTGGCGTATTGTTCGCTGGATTGATTTTAATTACCTATGTTCCTATCATTTCATTGTGGCTTCCCCAATTAATGTATGGCATGTAATACTGATAAGTAAATCGTAAAGGGGCGCAAAATATTTTTTTGCGCCCCTTTATTTCGATGTAATATATCAATATATCTTGATATATTACTAGCTTTATGCTACACTTCCCTAAATTTTACATGTAAGGGAAAAAATGAAAAAAGTTCTCATTTTATGTACGGGAAATAGCTGTCGAAGTATCATCGCTGAAGCACTTGTTAATGCGAACTTAAAAGGTATAAAAGCTTATAGTGCAGGGGTAAGAGCGAGTGGCAAAGTCAATGCTTATGCAAAGAGAGTGTTAGAAGAAGAGGGCATTTGGAGCGAAGAGTATCACTCTAAATCATTGGATGAGGTTTTACATGTAGACTATGATTTAGTAGTGACCGTGTGCGACCATGCCCATGAAACCTGCCCGATGTTCCCAAAGCCTATTCCTAAAATACATGTGGGATTTTCAGATCCCGATGGCAAAGATTATGGTGCATTTATCCTTACATGTAAAGCAATTAAAGCAGAACTTTTACCTATCATTTGGGAGAAACTCCACTAATGGAACATCATCATAACCATGAACACGGACATCATCACCATCATGAGGTGAGTGGAAAAAATCTTTTATTGACTATCATCCTTAATGTTTTTATTACTGCGGCACAAATTATTGGAGGGGTTGTTTCTGGCTCTTTAGCACTTTTGAGCGATGCACTCCATAATTTTTCCGATGTCATGGCGCTACTCATCGCATGGTGGGCAAATAAAGTCTCTTCTAAGGAGAGCAGTGATGAAAAGACATTTGGATATAAACGAGCCGAAATTATTGCGGCACTTTTTAATGCTTCTGTACTTGCGGGAATTGGCATTTACCTTATCGTAGAAGGGGTCGCTAAGTTTTTCCATCCTGAATCTATCGACTCAGATATCGTCATTTATCTTGCTATTTTGGGTATCGTTTTTAATTTTGCGAGTGTACTACTTATCAAAGAGGATGCTAAAGATAACCTCAATATGAAAGCGGCTTATTTACATATGCTCAGCGATGTGATGACTTCGGTCGCAGTTCTCATCGGTGGTCTTGCGATGAAGTATTTTGGGGCATTTTGGATTGATCCTGTTATTACGATTGCGATTGCCCTTTATTTGATTCAAACTTCTTTTTCATTGATGCGTGAAACGACGGCTATCTTGATGCAGTTTAGCCCCAAACATTTACATGTAAAGGAAATTGAGCAAGTAGTGTTGGAGTTCAAAGAGGTTGAAAACCTTCATCACCTTCATATTTGGCGACTCAACGATAAAGAAATCCATCTTGAAGCACATGTGGATTTCAAAGAAAATTTAGCCTTACAAGAGGTTACAGCGATTATCTCGCAAATCGAAGAAGAACTTGAAGAGCATTTTGGCATTACGCATGTCACGTTACAAGCTGAATTTGAGAGAGATGACCATAAGCATTTAATCTATAACAAAGGATGCAACCATGTTTGATTGGTGGGAAAAAATCGTTGATAATCTTGTTTATGGGGCTTTTGAATTAGAAAAAACTTCTAATGTAGGAAGTGCCTTACACTTTTTTATCTATGACACTATCAAAATTTATATCCTTTTGGTCGTCATTATTTTCGGTGTAAGCTTTTTGAGAACTTACTTTAATACCGATAAAGTCAGGGTCTACTTGCAAGGCAAAAGTGAATTTACGGGAAATATCCTAGCAGCACTTTTTGGTATTATCACCCCTTTTTGCAGTTGTTCTGCTATTCCTTTATTTTTAGGATTTATGCAAGCGCGCATTCCACTTGGTATCACTTTTAGTTTTCTTATCTCTAGTCCTATGAATAACGAAATCGCTATCGCCTTACTTTTTGGGCTTTTTGGCTGGAAAGTAACGGCGTTATATATTGCGTTTGGACTTGTAGTTGCTATTTTGGGTGGCTTTATCGTTGGAAAATTAGGCATGGAAAAATATGTTTTAATTCCCGTCGTTCCGATGAGTGGTGATTTGGAAAAAGTGGTGATTGAACTCTCTTTCGCACAAAGAATGAAAGAATCTTGGAACTACACCTATGATATTTTGCAAAAAATCTATCTTTATGTGATGATAGGTGTGGGCATTGGCGCATTTATCCATGGCTATGTTCCGATGGATTTTATCGTCAAATATGCAGGAAGTAATACATGGTATAGCGTTCCTTTGGCGGTGTTGCTAGGAATTCCTATGTACTCTAATGCCGCAGGTGTTATGCCGCTTATCGAAGTGTTAACAGGAAAAGGGATGTTACTAGGAACGGCACTGAGCTTTATGATGGCGATTACTGCTTTGAGTTTACCTGAAGCGATGATTTTAAAACGCATTTTACATGTAAAGCTTATCGTGACATTTTTTGGTATTGTTGGGTTGGGTATCATGGGTGTTGGTTATTTATTTAACGCAATTTTATAGGAGAAAAAATGAGAAAAATAATTTTTAGTGTGTTATATATCGTGGGACTACTCAACGCAGGGGAGTTTAAGCAAGTCAGTTTTGATGCGTATCTTAAAAATTTTGACTATAAAGAACGCAACGAAATGAAAATAAAAACGCCGGACATGCTAGCGTTAGTAGAAGAGGGTAAAGCTATTTTGATAGATATTCGTTTTAAAGAAGAGTTTGAGGCTTGGCACATCGCTACATCAATCAATATTCCGCTCAATGAACTTCCCCAAAGATTAGGTGAGCTTCCTAAAGATAAGCTCATCATTACCGCATGTCCACACAATGACAGGTCTAATATGGCAAGAATCTACCTTACGCTCAATGGATATAATGCCAAATATCTCAATGATGGACTGTTGAAAGCGGCTGATTTTTTACGAGGTGATAACGCCAAAGAATTTTTAGATGAATACAAAGCCAATAAGGATAAAAAATGAAAATTGAAGTTTTAGGAACAGGGTGCGCTAAGTGCCAAGCGTTAACCTTACATGTAAAAGAAGCCATTGCTAAAAAAGGGATATTTGCACAGGTCGAAAAAGTAGAAGATATCGTGAAAATCATGTCGTATGGTGTAACATCAACTCCCGCATTAGTGGTAGATGGTCAAGTTAAAAGCAGTGGAAAATTGTTAAGTGTCGATGAAATCGTTACTTTGTTGGGATAAAAATATAATTTGAAAGTTTAAAAAAGAGTGGTGCGGATAAGAAGACTCGAACTTCCATGCCTCGCGGCACCAGATCCTAAGTCTGATATAAGTATGTTATGTGGTTTTATATCTTGTTATATTCTCTCGTATTTTAGGGGATTTTATAAAATTTATATGGTATGATTTGATATTGTTTTATATCTTATACCGTACCCTAAGCGTACCCTGTACAAAGGAATATCATGCCACTCAATGACGTTATCAAAAAAATCATTATAGCAGGATTTGATACAAGCGGTTTGTATCTTGTTGATAAAGATAATTTGTTTGATACAGAGACGATTGGTAAACCTGAACTAAAGAAGCTAGATAACCAACCCTTATCGATTGTTGTGAAATTTTGGTATCGATCCAAAACGGTTAAAAAGACATTAAAATTTCATGATATAACAGGATTAAATGCAGTCAAAAAAGCAATAGTTGCACGTATTGCACTTAAAGAAGAGCTTGAAGAAAATGGGCAAATTAGGAAGAAAAATTTCAAGTCATTGAATGAGCTTTGGGCTGACTATATCGAGCTAAGGAAAGACTCTTTATCTGAAAAAAATGTTTATTCAATGACAAAAACTTATGACAAATGGATTCGTTCTTCAATAGGAGAATTGGCAATCGATAAAATCTACACTTCTGATATGCAAAATATTGTGAATAGCATTTTGAGACAAGGGAAAAAACCTCGTACAGCGCAAACTATTCAACAACTTTTACGCCCTGTTTATAACTATGCAATTGATTTAGGGATTGTTACGACTAATCCAGCAAGCAAAATTTCATTACCCGCTTTTGATAATACGATGGATTTTAACTTAATTGATGAGAAGCGCAAAGACCTTTACAAAGCTATACAGAGCTATGAGATTGAAAAGTATAAAGGGATTATGCTCTTTTTGTATTTTGGGCGTAGATTAAACGAAGCACTAACGCTCCGATGGGAAAATATTGATTTTGATCAAAAGACATACTACATTATCGTTCAGTATTCCAAAAATAGGAAAAGACAAGAATACCCGTTAATCGAGCCTTTAGAATCGTTCTTAGTAGAGTATGGTACTAAAAAACACGGCTTTATCTTTGAGGGTGAAAAAACACCTCATGTAACTGATGATACATTTCGAGGACATTGGAAAAAGGTATTAAAGTTAGCCGATATTGACAAAAAAATGCGCATCCATGATAGTAGGCATTTACTTGGTAATACAATGGTGAATCAGGGAGAAACGCTTGAAGCACTGGGCAAGGTATTGGGACATAGTAGCGTTGCAGTAACAAAGCGATATGCTAAGACAAATTTAGTTACTGCGGATAGGGTGTTAGGGAAATATATGGATGATATTTGAAAGTTTTAATTTATTAATTATTAGAAATTATTGTATTATACCTATGTTATAAAAATGAAATAAGGAATTTGCAATGATAATTCGTGCTATGCATTTAGAAAATTATAAATGTTTTAATAATTTCACGATGCCTATGGTAGATAATTTGACTATATTAGCAGGCGTAAATAATATAGGAAAAACAACGATTATTAAATCAATAATTGATTTTTTTAAAGTTAATACAGAAAGTTTTAATACAGTATATAATCCTTCTTTTGTAAATTATAAATCTAAAATTAATGAGCATGACACAAAAAAAAGTATGATATTTGAATATGAAATTGAATTTGAAAAATCAGTGGGAAAAATTTGTATTGAATTTCAATATAACGAAAATAAAAAATATGGGGAAATTCTGCTATTTGAAGCAAATATTATAGACAAAGAAACGGCCGAAGTCACACATTATTTAAAACTTCATAAGCAAGAAGGTAAGAATAGTAAATATAATATTTCCTCTAAAAAAATGTTAGTACCATTTTATCTTGCTCCTAAAGCTGGTGTTGATCTTCCATTCATATATGAATGTTCTGGAACAGTTGTGTTCATTGGTTATATACCATATAAAGTATTTCTTGAAATTAAAGAAAATGATGATTTAAAAAATTTATTTGACTTTGACGAAGAAGTTGAAAAAGTAGAGTTTGGGCTAAGTGGGATAAGATACTTCATTGATAAGAGAGCGTCAATTAAGTATATTGGTCCCTTGAGAAGTAATCCTCAAGAGTATTATTTATTAGGAGAAAACAATTTAAATATTGAAAGTGATGGCTCAAATATTGTTGAGGTTTACAATGAATATAAAGATAAAAATATAAAGTACTATAAAACACCTTCTGGGAATGAATTAATTGAGGAGAGCTTAGAAGAAGCTATTAAGTATTGGTTTGAATATTTTTTTGGTAAGAATACTACTTTTGAAATTAAAGATACTAACGAAAATCAAATGCAAATTTTTATTAATGGGCATACGATCAATCACTCAGGGTTTGGATTTAGCCAACTTTTACCAATAATCATACAAGGACTTTTACTAGATAGTAAAGACTTATTGTTATTGGAACAACCAGAGATTCATTTGTATCCCTCTTTAGAAATGAAGCTAGCTGAATTTCTGTTATGTCTTGCTAAAAACCAGAGACAAATTATAGCTGAAACACATAGCGAACATATTATTAATCAGTTAGTATTATGTCGTGTTGATGACCCAGTTTTAAATAACTTGTTTGGAATTTATTTTCTAAAAAATAAAGATAGTGAACATGTAGAAGCAGAAAAAATAATAATTGATGATAGAGGTGAAATCATTAATTGGCCTAAAGGATTTTTTGATCAGTATGTAGATTTTACATATATATTAATGCAAAAAAGAAAAAATCTGGCAATGCAAAAGAAAAATGCTAAGTAAAAATAATGAAAGATTTTTGGCGGTTATATTTTAAATTGTTCAGCACCAAAAGATGATTTAGATATCCTTATTTTTGATCTTGTTGAGCTTGGAAAAAAATGTCTTAAGCAAGGAATCAAAATTCTTTATAATAAAGAGATTGATTACTTTTCAGAAGAAAATTATGTTAGTCTTTTAGGTGATGATAATCGAATTGATAAGTATGCTCAGGTTCAGATTAGAAGTACCTTTCAAGTTGAATATATAGAAGAAATTTATGGATATACAGAAGATACTTCTTGGCTAGAAGAATACAATATTCCTTTTTTATTTCAAG
>JAFLKZ010000072.1:10316-24394 GCA_019162915.1 Campylobacteraceae bacterium | reverse complement strand
ATCCATTCATTGAATATTCTCCTTTTATTTTTTGCAAAACAGTTTATTTCATAGACTCTACACCACTGATGATTTCTATCAATTCAGTAGTAATAGACTCTTGTCTAGCTTTGTTATACGCTAATGTTAACAAGTTTACACGTTCACTTGCATTCTTAGTGGCATTTTCCATTGCCTGCATCCTTGCACTATGCTCTGCTGCCAATGAATCGACAAGAGCGTAATACATGTTATATTCAAAATATTTTTTCATCAAAGAATTTAAAATCTCTTCTCCGCCATCAACTGGTTCTAACTCCATTAAAGAGTTTGATTCTAAACTATAATCCAAAGGAGGCTTAACAGGAACAATATCTCCTATTTTCAATTCTTGAGAAATCATATTTTTATAACCATTGTGTACTAAAATAACTCTATCTGTTTTTTTCTCGATAAAATCATCAATAGCAACTTTAATAATTTCTTGAGCTTTTTCATACGTTGGAGCTGAACTTACACCGGCATACGATGTGAAAAGTTCAACACCTTGAAAATTAAAAAAAGCTATTCCTTTACGTCCAACAGCACGTAACCTAACTTTGATATTCTTTTGCGCATACTCTTCTAAAAGTTCTCGTACTGCTTTAATAGTTTGAATATTAAAACCACCACATAGACCTTTATCCGCCGTCACAAAAATAATATCTACCACACTTGGAGTTGCTGCTAAATCAAAAAAGCGACTATCAATTGCTCCATCTTTATATTGATTGATTTTATAAGCAATCTCGGAAAGTACTTCATTAATTTTAACAGCATATACACGTGACTGTTTAGCCGCCATTTCTGCTCGCTTCAATTTTGCAGTTGAAACAAGTTTCATAGCTCTTGTTGTTTTCTGAGTGTTTTGAACACTTTTTATTTTTCTTTTAATCTCTTTCAGGTTTGCCATAGCTTTTCCTTACTTTACTGTAAACGTCGCTTTAAACTCGTTCAATGCCTTATTTAATAATTCTTCTAGCTCTTTATCTAACGCTTTTCTCGTTTTGATTTGCTCAAGAATTTCTGGATATTTTACTTCAACAAAAGAGTTAAGCTCTGCTTCAAAACGGCTTGTCTCTTTTACTTCAATATTGTCTAGATGCCCGCGTGAACCAGCAAAAATGATAAGTACTTGCTTTTCAACAGGAATTGGAGCGTAAGGAGGTTGTTTTAAAAGTTCAACCATTCTTTGTCCTCGTTCTAGTTGTTTACGGCTTGATTCATCAAGATCACTTGCAAACTGTGCGAATGCTTGTAATTCACGATATTGTGCAAGATCAAGTCTTAATGTTCCTGCTACTTGTTTCGTTGCTTTAATCTGAGCAGCGCCACCAACACGAGAAACAGAAAGTCCTACGTTAATTGCGGGGCGAATACCTGAGTTAAAGAGATCTGATTCAAGGAATATTTGACCATCCGTAATTGAAATTACGTTTGTTGGAATATAAGCAGATACATCTCCTGCTTGTGTTTCAATAATTGGAAGTGCGGTAAGGGAACCTGCACCTAATTCATCATTAACTTTTGCAGCACGCTCTAATAATCTTGAGTGAAGATAAAAAACATCACCAGGATATGCTTCACGACCCGGAGGACGTCTTAAAATCAATGACATTTCACGATAAGCTACCGCATGTTTTGATAAATCATCATAAACTATCAAAGCATGACGACTACTGTCTCTGAAATATTCACCCATAGAAACACCTGTATAAGGAGCTAAAAATTGCATTGCAGCAGAATCACTTGCTCCTGCATTAACAATAATAGTATATTCCATAGCGCCGTGTTCTTCAAGCTTTTTAACAACTTGTGCAACGGTTGATTGTTTCTGTCCGATAGCAACATAGATACAAACAACATTTTGACCTTTTTGATTGATAATCGTGTCTAACGCAATCGTTGTTTTACCTGTTTGTCTATCACCAATAATAAGCTCTCTTTGTCCTCTACCAATGGGAACAAGTGCATCGATTGCTTTGATACCTGTTTGTAATGGCTCATGAACAGATTTTCTAGCCATAATTCCATGTGCTTTTTCTTCAACAAATCTTGTCTCAGTAGAGTTAATTGGACCTTTAGCATCGATTGGATCACCTAAAGAGTTAACAACTCTACCAATAAGTGCTTCACCTACTGGTACCCGAAGAAGACGTGAAAGTCTTTTAACAGAAGAACCCTCTTTTATATCATTACAGCTACCAAGAACAACGATACCAACACTTGATTCTTCAAGGTTTAGTGCCATTCCTCTTTCACCATTTTCAAACTCAACCATCTCTCCAGCCATAACATTCTTCAAGCCATAGACATTTGCAACACCATCCGCTACTGAAATAACTTTTCCAGTCTCTTCGATATCAACATTTAGCTCAAAGTTTTCAATACGCTCTTTAATGATTGAACTGATTTCATCAGCTTTCATTTTTGCTCCCACTCACTACTCCTTAACTTATCTTTTATTATATTTTAAATTGCTTTTAGAATATGTTCGCTCAACTGAGCCTTTAACCTCTCGAGTGAAAAACTCACCTCTACGCCCAAATCATCTAACTGTACTTTAATACCAGGGTAATTATTAACGATACTCTTTAGCTTAACTTGTGCATTGAATTTCTTACTAAAATTTGCCTCAAGTGTAGCGATTTGCTCTTTTGTAATTTCAAAACTACTAGAGATTTCGCCCTCAAAAGTATTGTTTTTTAATGATACTTGATACTTTAGCTCTTTGGTTATAGTAGGTATAAGTTTCAATCTATCATTGCTATTAAGCAATCTAATAAAATTTTGAAACTTTATGTTTTTCGTTTCAACTAATGATAAAGTCAAGTTCTCTTTATCTTTCAATGAAACATCAGGAGAAAGTACAATATTGTTAAATTTATCAATCTCAAATGCTTTAACTAATTCATTCAAAAGAGTGTAAATTTCAGGTAACTCATTATCTTTGCAACTACTCATAAGCGCATTAACATATTTTTTGGCTATTGCACTACTCATTATGCAACCTTCTTATTAACTATTTTAACAATTTCGTCATTATCTAAAGACACAGAACCTTCTTTAAACATTTCATCTAAAATTTCACTGACAACTGCTCTTGTCATTTTTCGTCTCTCAATGTCAGTCTTGTCTTGAAATGCTTTATCTAGATTTTCCATCTCTACATGTAAATCCATTGCAATCTTTTCGCTCAATATAACAGCCTCTTTTTTTGCTGTTTCTACAAGAACTCTAGCAGTTGCTTTTGCCTCTTCAACTTTACTCAAAGCCAACTCTTTTTTACCATGTGATTCTCTAAGCTTTACCTGAATAGAATCTAATCTATTAGCAATGTCACCTTTGCGACCAAGATAAAATTGTTTTGCAGGCTCTGCAATCAAATAATATAAAATTGCAGCAAAAATAAGAAAGTTAATGGTTCTAGGAATAATATCAGTCGCCCCACTTCCTTCTCCACCACTTGCTAAAAGTAAAACAGGAGCTAGTATAAGTAAAAAATATTTTATCTTCATGCTATCTCTCCTCTCATATGTTGCTTAATTTTGCAATAACACTCTCTTTGAAAAGAGGCATTTGCAATAACAAGCCATTTTTAAATTCTATTTTTTCTACTTCTAACGCTCTAAGAAATGCACTATTTTGAGCTTCAAGTTCGCTCTTTTTTTGCTCAAGCTTCTTAAAAGCTTTTTCTTTAGCTTCACAAAGGGCAGCTTCTCTAATTTTCACTGCTTCCATCTTACCTTCAGAAATGATAGTTTCTACTTCTTTGTAGTAAGCTACAACATCACTAGCATTCTTCCCTGCATTCTCTAAATCACGCTTAATTGAGTTGTTACGATTGTCAATAAACTCTAAAAGCGGTTTATATAAAGTTTTGTTAAGAACGATTAATAAAACCAAAAACACAGTTCCAGTCACTAGTAGAAGTGCTGGTATAATATCCAACATATTCTTTGCTCCTTTGTCTCGAGATAATACTCAAATTTAAGATTTTTATGATAACAATAAGATTGTTTTAGTTAAAAACGTGCGCATTTTAACATAGGAAAGGAAAATACTTTATTAAACTAAAGGAATTAATCTAATTGTTCTAAAAAAGTACGAATTTCCTTATCATTTTCAAAACGAATAGTGATAGCATTCGCCTTGGGGCTTGATTCTAAACCAAGATTTTTTAGCTTTTCTTTAAGATTATATAATTCAGCTGATATACTTTGAATTTGTTTAGTATTTACGCCATGCTTCTCGTCGGTTGTTTTGAGTTTTTTAACCAACGCTTCAGTTTCTCGCACACTTAATTTTTGTCCTAATATCGTATTAACAATAGTTTCTTCTTCCTTTGGCTCTAGCCCAACTAATACTTTAGCATGTCCTTGAGACAAAGTACCCTCTACCAAATACTCTTTAGTTTTATCACTTAAACTTAACAATCTGATAGTATTAGTAATTTGTGTTCTACTTTTGTGAATGATTTCAGAAAGACCATCTTGCGTTATTTTATACTCTTCTATCAGTTCTTTATAGGCTATTGCTAGTTCTAGAGGATTTAAATCTTCTCTTTGAATATTTTCAATAAGAGCAAGTTCTCGAAGATTTTTTGACTCAATATCTGCGACTATCGCTTTTATTTTTGTAAAACCTGCAAGTTTACTCGCACGGAGTCTGCGTTCACCTGCCAAAAGCATATAGGTGCCATCTTTGGCAACTACGATAATTGGCTGAAGTAATCCATGCCTTTTAATCGATTCGCTGAGTTCTTTTAAAGCAACTTCATTAAAATGAACCCTTGGTTGATAAGGATTTGCAATAATCTCGTCAACATTAATCTCTCGAACTAAATTGCGAGATTGTTCTATATCTTGTTTATACGCTTCTTCAACATCTTCAATAATGGCACTGAGGCCTCGTCCTAAAACTTTTTTTGCACTCATCAACTTAGCTCACCATAATAGAATTTGCAAGATTTTGATATGCTTTTGAGCCAGGAGACTCAACATCATATAAAATAATAGGCTTACCAAAACTTGGAGATTCAGCCAGTTTGATATTCCTTGGAATGACAACATAAGAAGCGTTTTCTTTATCTACAAATAATTTATTTTTAAAATGCTCTTTCAAATCTGCAAATACTTGTTTTGAAAGATTGTTCTGCGTGCTATACATTGTTGGTAAAAAACCTTTGATTTCTAGCGTTGGATTGATTGTTTTTTTAATCAATTTAACGGTATTTAAAAGCTGCGCCAATCCTTCTAAAGCAAAAAACTCACATTGAATAGGAATAATGACAGAGTTTGCCGCACTTAATGCATTGATAGTAATACTACCAAGGGCGGGAGGAGAATCGATAATAATATAGTCATATTGGTCTTTAATCTCTTCTATTTTTGTCTTAAGGATAAGTTCTCGACCTTTAGTATTCGTATCATAAAACTCTTTTTCGACACCTACAAGTCCTATATTAGAAGGAGCTACATGTAAAGTTGCAAGTGATGTTTCCAAAATAACTTGTGAAAGACGTTTTCGACCGATTAAAACGTGATAGATATTGTATTCATAATCACTTCTATGAAAACCTAGCCCTGTCGTTGCATTGGCTTGTGGATCAATATCAATTAATAACACTCTTTTTTCTGCAACGGCCAAAGATGCTGCCAAATTGATGGCAGTGGTTGTTTTACCAACTCCGCCTTTTTGATTTGCTATCGCTATAATTTCGCTCATCGTAAACTATACACCTTTTTATTTTCTAGCTCTATAGAGCCATCATCGCATAATATCGCATCCGACAAAGAGACCGATTTACCATCTAAGTGGAAAGAAAAACTTCTATTATTTTGAAATTCTATCTTATACTTACTAAAAACATTCTTCCACGATATTTTTTTCTCTACGCTTTCACTAAAGAGATTTGCCACTACTTTTGGCATTATCTTAATATCCAAAACACCAAATCCTACGGGGCTGGTGCATAAATTCAAACCAACAGACCCGATAATATTAGTGCCTATTTTAGTGGTCATCATCCCTCCGATTTTTTTATCATCAAGATAAAAATCATTAGGCCATTTAAGCCACACTGCTGAGCCTTCTTTCTCTAAAATATGCTTCATTAAAAAAGCAAAATAGATAGAAATTGAAGCTAAGGGTAAATCATCAGGTAAATGTTTCTCTTCTACACAAAAGGAGAAAAAAAGATTTCCTTCCCCTTCTATCCAAATATTTCCTCTGCTGCCTATACCGTTAGTTTGTTTATAGGTTCCAATGCCAAGAGGTGCCCTTAGTGTGCCACTTTTTAGCCCATCCACTAAGTATTGATGGGTTGAGCCTAATTCATTAAACCAGTTTATCACCAATGTTGAGCCTTTTACCACGAATATAGTCAAGCGAATTCATCATGTTTTTCGAAAAAGGCTGAAGTGTTTTAACTAACAAACATCCTTCCTTGCAAGCGACAATAATGCCATTTTTATCAATGCTCTCGATAGTGTTTACATGTAAAGTATTTTCTTGCACTATCTCAATATCATTGAGTTTTAATCCTGATTCTAAAAATAGTCCTGGCCAAGGCATGAGCGCTTTAAATTTAGTATAAATTTCAAGGGCGCTCTCTTTTTCAAAGTCAACCAAACCATCTTCTTTTTTAATTTTTTTACAATGGCTCGCATTAGCCTCTATTTGTTTTAGTGGTGCGATATTTTGAAAATTTTTCAAAGTTTTAAGGGTAAGGGTTGCAGCTATTTCAGCTAAAAGTATAAAAAGTATTTGAGCATTATGATTTTCTGTTTTTAGATACGAAAATCCAAGCATATCTCCCGTATCAAGCCCCTCTTCCATCAACATAGAAGTGATACCTGCATATATGTCATTTGCTAACAGTGTGGACTGTATAGGGCTTGCTCCTCTGTATTTGGGAAGTAATGAAGCATGAAGATTGATGCAAGGGGCAATATCTAAAATCTCTTTGGGTAAAATCTGTCCATAAGCGGCAACGACGATAAAGTCTGGTTCTAGCGACGCTATTTTTTCATAAGCTTCAAGAGTGCGAAGTGTTTTAGGCTGATAAATCTCTACATGTAAATCATTTTCGATCACCCAAGCTTTTGTATCTGGAGGCGTTAAAAGTTGTTTTCGACCTACGGGCTTGTCTTGCTGTGTCACCAACAAAACGACTTCAACTTCACTATCTTCAAACAGCGCTTTTAAAATCGTTGTGGCATAACTTGGTGTGCCCATGAAAACTATTTTCATTTTAATCCTTAGAGGTAAAGAGTGTTCCACCCTTGTGTTCGCCTTTGAGCATGTAACTTTTAACATCTTCAAGTTCAAATCCACTAGCGATAAACATCGATTTTCCTCTTTGCATTAAAAAATCTGCTGCTTTGAGTTTGGTGACAATGCCACCCGTTGCAAAAGCAAAATTGGGTGTATTTTCAACTGCTAATTCTGCTTCATCTATGGTGTAAACGATTTTTTTCATAACTGCATCACTATTTTTATTGGGGTCTTTATCGTAGTAACCATCAATATCAGAGAGCAATATCAACAAATCAGCTCCAAAATAGTATGCCACTCGAGAAGAGAGTTGGTCATTGTCGCCAAAGACTAACTCTTCTGTTGCGGTGGCATCATTTTCATTGATGATGGGCAAAATTCCATGAGAGAGGAGTGTATCAATCGTGCATTTAGCATAAGCACAACGTTTACGTGAATCGAAATCATCGGCAGTCAACAAAAGTTGAGCGCCACTTTTACCAAATTTTTCTAGTTTTTCATTATAAATAGCCATTAGTTGAGGCTGTCCCACAGCAGCAATTGCTTGACGATTATGGAGAAGTTTTTTATCTAGCTTTAGTGTTGAATATCCTGCGGCAACGGCTCCGGATGAAACCAAAATAACCTCATGATTTTGCATCAAATCCACTAAAAAAGAAACTAAATTTAAAATTCTCTCTTTACAAAGATGATTTTGCTCACTTAGGACATGCGTCCCTACTTTAACAACTACTCTTCTCATCACGAACCTTTGTAATAACATCTGATAATGCATATTTTATGGCGTCTATATTTATTTTTGAAACGGAAGAGATTGGCAATACAAAAAATGGCAATGACGTATCTCTCTCATAAACATCTTGTCCAAATGAATGAATATCCTCTCGCGTCTTATATTTACGCGTTAAATCATTTGGTTTTAACTCAAGTAATTCTAAAAATGCATCTACTTTTTCATTGGTTTCTTCAACACTCATCGTATCGCATCTTGTTAAAGCAATCGCGAAATCTCTCCCAGATAACTGATCTGAAAAGTTTTTTAGTTCTTTTTTAAGTGTAAAATACTGCTCTTTTAAGTCTCGGTAATTCGCTAAATCGCACATAAAAAGTAAAAATTTTGTTCGTTCAATATGTTTTAAGAACTCTATTCCTAGTCCTCTTCCTTCACTCGCACCCTCAATAATTCCAGGGATATCTGCCATCACATAAGATCTATAATCTTCCGTTACCACAACACCTAATTTTGGCGTAAGTGTGGTAAATTCATAATTGGCAATTTCTGGCTGTGCATTGGAGATAACAGAAATAAGTGTTGATTTTCCAACATTAGGAAATCCAACTAATCCTACGTCTGCGATAAGTTTAAGCTCTAATCTTACGTCTTTAGTGAGACCACCACGTCCTGGTTGTGCAAACTCAGGGCGCTGGTTCGTAGAACTCTTAAAGTGGGTATTGCCAAGACCGCCCATTCCACCTTCTAGGAAAAGCGTTTTTTCACCATCTTCGACTAAATCAAGTAAAACTTCACCGCTCTCTTTATCTAAAACTTGTGTTCCAGGAGGAACAATAACGACCAAAGATTCACCTGATTTTCCGTACATTTTTCGACCCATTCCTTGGTCGCCATTTCTAGCTTTTAGATGCTGAAATCCTCTAAAATGTGAAAGCGTATGGGTATTTTTGTCTACTTTAAAATAAACATCACCACCACGTCCGCCATCTCCCCCATCAGGGCCACCTTGTATAACATGCTTTTCGCGTCTAAAAGAAACAGACCCTGGTCCACCTTTGCCAGAACTTAGTGTTATTTCTACATTATCTATAAACATTTTGAAACCTTTTAAAGTGTTAAAGTAAGCAATACCTATAATAACTACATTTTGGGGCAATAATCATTAGAGGTATCTTTTAAAGAGGGAAAGAAAAAAAGGTGGACTAAGTCCACCTTATTCTACAAACTTGCGGGGATTACAGAAACTTTATTTCTTGTTTTATCTTTTCGTTGGAATTGAACATATCCATCGATAAGCGCATATAAAGTATGGTCATTGCCCATACCTACATTGCTACCACCATGTACTTTTGTTCCACGTTGACGAATAATAATATTGCCTGCGCGTACAAATTCACCACCAAATTTTTTAACACCCAGTCTACGTCCAGCTGAGTCTCTATTATTCTGGGTACTTCCTTGACCTTTCTTATGAGCCATTAGTTACTCCTAGTTTTTCTTAATTATCTATATAAAGTTTTAAAAAACTTTATCAAACGTCAAAAAAGCAAAACTCTTTTGACTACGTTAGCCACTTTGGCACTGAAGCTAGCCAACTTTGTTGGCAGAATTTTTTATAGGTTAAGCTTTAATGCTTATAACTTTTACTCTAGTATATTGTCTTCTAAAACCGCGCTTGACTTTGGAGTCTTTACGTCTACGCTTTTTAAAGCTAATAACTTTCTTATCTTTGCCTTCAGTAACAACTTCAAGTTCTACTGTAGCACCATTGACGAATGGGGCACCCACTATAAGTTCGCCATTATTTACAGCTAAAACTTCCGTCACTACTATTTTCTCTTTTGGCTGAGCGTCAAGTCTATCGACATTTAAATAGTCGCCTTCTTGAACTTTATATTGCTTCCCGCCATTTTTTATAATTGCATACATGCGTATGTCCTTCTTGGGAGAGATTTTTATTTGGGTTTGGATTGTACCGAAAAATTCTTTAAGGTAATATTAAATATTTTTTTGTTAATTGCAATAGCTAGCTTTAGTGGATAAGGTAGCCCGCAGAAAAAATTCCCTAGGCTACCTTGTAACTCTATAATACCATGTCAGTATAATATTCTATCTGCTCTTTTTTCAAAATACGAATAAAGTTAGTACTTCCCTCAATACCTGCTGGATAGCCTGCAGTAACGATATAAGTTTTTTCTTTACTAATTAAACCTTGCTCAATTCCATTTTGAAGCGTATGCCCCAACATCATATTAAGATTACTCGCTTCAATATTCATAATCGGTTTAACACCCCATGCAATCGTGAGAGACCTTGCTGTTCTCTCATCATGTGTTACTGCATAAATGTCTGCTTTAATACGATAACGCGCTAGTTTTCGTGCAGATTTTCCTGAACTTGTCAATGAAATCATTGCCTCAACACCTAGTCTATCAGCTAGTCTTGCTGTTGAAGAGGAGATAATATCCGTTTCGTCTAAAAAAGGAAAAACATCAAATTTATTGTAAGGATAAACAGCCTCAATCTCTTTAATCGTAGCGGTCATAACCTCAACAACATTGATAGGATTTTTACCGATAGCACTTTCTTCTGAGAGCATAACAGCGTCCGTTCCATCCAAAACAGCATTAGCAACATCGCTAATTTCAGCTCTTGTCGCCATCTCTTTTTCAGCCATTGAAAGCAACATTTGTGTAGCTGTAATGACAGGCTTTGACGCTGCATTGGCTTTAGCAATAAGTCTTTTTTGAATACTAGGAACTTTATAATAAGGCACTTCAATACCTAAATCGCCTCTTGCGACCATAATGCCATCACTTACTTCTAAAATTTCATCAATTCTCTCCACCGCATCAAACTTCTCAATCTTTGCAAAAATATGTGCGTGTGAATCGTGCGCTTTTAAAATCTCTCTTACATGTATAATATCTTTAGCACTTTGAACAAAAGATACCGCTACAAAATCAACACCATTTTGTGCACCCCACAATAAATCAGCTTCATCTTTAGGCGTAATGACTTCAATGTTGATGACAGTGTTTGGGAAATTTACACCTTTATTCGAAGAAAGCTTGCCACTATTTTCAATTACCGTAACAATTCTCTCACCAACTTCAATAACCTTAGCTCTAATGCTACCATCATAAAGATAGATGTATTCGCCAGCTTTTAGCATATCTAAGATTTGTGGTTGATTAATACATAATTGATATTTACCCTCACCTAACTTTTTACCAACCATCTCTTCTTTTACAAACCATACCGTATCGCCTGCTTCTAAAAAGAAATCCTCTTCGAGTTTTCCAACCCTAATTTTAGGACCACAAATATCTTGTAAAACGCCTACTTTTCTTTTGACATTTTTTTCAGCTTCTCTTATTTTTGCTAGTGTACTTGCGTGGTATTCATGGGTTCCATGGCTAAAGTTAAGACGAAATACGTTGACGCCAGCGTTAATTAATCCTTCTAAAATTTCTACGCTATCACTCGCTGGTCCAACTGTTGCTAATATTTTTGTTTTTTTATACATTATTTTTCCTTATTTTTATCTCTTAAACTATACTATTATTTAATTACGAAATTATATCATAGACCGTACATGTAAAGCACTTTAGCGTGATGAAGTTTTACTCATCGCAAAGTAGCTTGCAAATCTGCTCTGCCCTCTCTTCTAAATAATCCAAACTATGTGCTTTTTTACATAAACTCTTAAAATGCAAAATTATGGCTTCATTTATTTTTATTTGCGCCTTCAAAAGAGCGGTGAGTAAATAACGATACTGGTCACTTTGTATATCGATACTAAGTGCATGTTTTGCTATAAATTTTTGGGCATCTTCTCTTAAAAATTCTATCTGTTCCAAGTGGCCGTTTTTAACTTTACTTTTTAACTTCTGCGTGCTATTTTGAAATACTTCTAAACTAATCGTATAACTTGAAAAAAAGATTGAATCTTCTATATTTTTATGCACTTCACTACTAATAGCATATTCAATGTGTTGTTTTATGAGTAAATCAATATCATCATAATGAGATTTCATGCTTTGGGATTCACCTAAAAAAAATTCCATTTATTATAGCTAGAGTTTGGTTCAATAAAGTTCAAAGATTAATTTGATACAATTTTGTGACATTAAATTGATATAATAAAATAGGGCATATGACACATACCATTCAAAATTCTATTATTATTTTTCACTATAACGAGAAAATTGAAGAACATAAAAACAATATTTTCATGAATGCTCTTTTAAATTTTAAAAACCTTATTATGGAAAAACAGATTAAAGGTATTTTTGTATCGATTAAAAATATGCCTCATTCTAACGAAAATATTCATTTTGAGGATTTTCTTAAACAACTGGATAAAGTAAGTCAAAAATTAACGATACCTATCGCTCTTGGTGATTATGATAAAGCAACTTTTGATAAACTTAAAAGTTTGACTTCTCAAACACAAGTTAAACTTTTTCAAAATATTACAGCAGCAACACTTTTTTTAAATCCTCGTTCTTTTAAAAAACAGCTTAGTATTTTGGTTTATGAAGAAGATGCACAAAATGCAGATAAACTTTCCAGCGAACTTGTAAAACTAGGATACGTTGTTGTTCACGCTCAAGACTTGATAGATTTTACACAAAAAGCTTCTCTTAAAAATTACGATATGACGATAACCCAAAATGCCATCAATCTTAAAGAAAGTACTTTAAATCCAGTAGCCAAAAGTTTACCTCTTTCGAAGCAACTCATCCTTAACTTACCTATTTTTATCGATACGGCTGTCAATTCTCTTGTCACTATTACAGGGCTTGAAGCGCAAAAGATAAAGCATGACATCATGCCTTTTAATGAAAAGTTAGGACGTGAAGTTATTATTGCGGCTATGAAATTTAAAGGAGATATTAGTGGTAGTTTTTTCCTTATATTTCCACGTGATATTGCTATTATTGCTTTAGAATCTATGTTGGGCGAAAGTATTGATAGTGATGATATGGATTCTATTACCGATGGAATTGGTGAATTTTGTAACATTATCACAGGTTCAGCCAAAGCTATCTTTTCTAATAAGGAGATCAAAGTACTTTTTGAACTTCCTAAAACCTATACCTCCCTTAAATCTGCGATGAATGATACTTCGGGCGATAATGGCATTTGGATAGATATGCAACTAAATGGAAAACCTTTTTATATGTTCGTGACGAAGTAAGGCTATTTTTTACTTAAAATTTTCAAGGCTTCAACCAGTGGAGCATCTTCTTCATCAATTTCTCCAATAACTTCGACATTAGGAATAACCCCATTGGGCCACACACTTTTACCCTTAGGCGTTGTCCAACGTGCTGTTGCTAATTTGATAGCAGAAGGCTTGGAAGTAAGCGGGAAGATGGTTGCAAAAGTATCTTTTCCCAATGTGGAAACGCCCACTACAAGCGCTCTATCATGCTCCTGTAAAGAAGACGCAACTATCTCCGAACTACCAGCAGAATCGCCATTGACGATAATCACAAGGGGAATTGTCTTTAAAAACTGCATCGCAGTGAGCCTTGAAGCGTATTCTGCACCATCATAATCGGAAAGCGTGTTTTTATACTGTCTTTTATCTTCTTTTTGACGACTTTCAACATTGATAATTACTGCGTCACTAGGTAAAAAAAGTGAAGCGATTGCAATGCCACTGGTTAAAGCACCGCCTGGATTATCTCTTAAATCTAAAACCATACCATTTAATTTTCCATAATTTTGTGCAGCAATAAATTCTAAATCATCAATCATCTCATGAAGAGAATTTTGACTAAACGAATTTATTTTTAAATGAGCGATATTGCCGTGCAACATCTTAGACGTAATAAGATCTGTATCCATCATTTTTCGAGTCAATAACATATCAATTTGATTTTTACTATTTTTCTTTAAAATAGTTAGTTTTACCTTAGTATTAGCAGCACCTCTTAGCTCTTGTGCAACATCTTTAAGGTTCATTTGTTTAAGTGTTTTGCCATCTATCTTTAAAATCTTATCGCCTCTTTTGAGAGCAGCTTTGTCAGCAGGA
>JAFLKZ010000072.1:0-10306 GCA_019162915.1 Campylobacteraceae bacterium | reverse complement strand
CTCGTTGAAAAAGAGACATCCCCAAATCTGCGCTTTTTGAAATATCGTAAAATGCCTCATATTCTTCTTCATTGAGATAATTTCCATTTTTATCAACGATATTAACAACGCCATCCAAACAACCATCCATAAAACGTTTATCTTCTATGGGATTAATGGATTCTTCTTTTATTTTTTGGACTACTTCTTTATAAATGGCAAACTCATCATTGGCAGCGTTGACGTTTAAAGTAAAAAAAACAAACAATAGGGTTATAAAAATTCTTCTTCCCAAAAAAAATCCTTTTCTAAAATCTATTATAAAGTATACACAAAAACTTGCTAAAGTTCTTCTTTTAGAAGGTGTAGTTTTAATGTCTTCATCCCAGAAAGCTCAAAGCCAAATCGTTTATAAAAACGATGCGCAGCTACATTGTCCACATCACTTTGCAATGTAATTCTTTTACATGTAAGCTTTTGGGCATACACAATTGCATGGGTCAGTAGCAAAGTGCCACCGCCTTGATTATGCCATAGAGGCTCAACCACCATATCTTCAAGAAGTGCTACTTTCCCACCAAGTGCGGTACTAATAGTAAAAAGTAAATTCACCATACCAATCACTTTATCCTCATGTTTGAGAACAAATAACTTACCCATTTGCTCATTGTTCAAAATTAATTCTAAGCCATTTTTCTGCGTTTCAAAGTCTGGTATGAATTCCATTTCTTTGGAAAATAATGTATTTAAAAGTATGCATAAAGAAGGTATATCGCAAAAATCTGCCTCTTGAACTTGCATTATTATTCCTTAATCGTATTTTTTATAATAGACTTCTATCCAAAATTATCTCTTAGAGGACAAATCCTCCCGTTGGTCTGAGCCTCACGATATAATTTTGGATAGAAGTCTATTATTTTAGCATAAACCAGAAAGGAATTATTTTTGCTTGTAATGTGGTAAGAATACTAAAGGAGTTTTTATGACCATCAATGCTGATGCACTTATGAACCAAACAATGCTAAACACACTAGCAAATACGAAAGAAGTTCCCTCAACGGCTAATTTTGAAACTGAACTTCAACGTCAACTTATCGACAACCTCAAATCCCAGCAAGAAACGACTAATGTACAAACTGATGCTGCGGTAGAAGATTTTAAAAGAGAGTTAAGCTCGAGAGGAGCGCTCACTTTTTTACAAGAACAAAATTTTGAAAAAATTGAAACTCTTTTAGAGAAAAAGAAACAAGAACTTATGGATTCGTTAGGACTTGGAGATTCAACTCAGCCTCCACTTGCAGGTGAAGAGAAGAAAACTGCTTTACAAACGCTGGACAGCATGCTGAGTGATTATAAAAAGCAGTTATTAGAAGAAATACAAACGAGCAATAAAACTAAAACAAACAATACTACTTTAAGTTCTTTATTACAAAACTTATAAGTTTTATTTTTTTTGAAGTAGCATTATCGTCTTGTCCGACTCTCTACCAAAGAGAGATACAGATTTTGTTGTGCAAAATTTAAAGATACCTATTTTTTTAAGAAACGTTTGAGAATGAAAATATTGGGTGATAGAGCCTTGTTCTTTATGGTAAAGGTCACCTTCTTTTTCAAATAAAGTGATATATGTTTGCAATTGTTTATCTTCATACGTCGCTTCTACACATAAAAAAAGATTGTCTTTTTCTTTTGCCATAACGCCATCAGCAACACTTTCAAAACCATGAAGCGTATTGACATCACATAAAAAGTAGCCACCACTTTTTAAAACACCACTGACTTCTTCAAAAAACAGCCCAACTTCATCGGAGGGAATATAGTTTAAAACATCTGCAATAGCCACAACACAATCAAATGAACCACGTGGAAATTCTTTTAACTCTTTTGTACTCGCCTCAACGCCCAGACTAAGGGAACGCTCAACCATATGCAAACTTCGCTCTATCCCTTGTGCATTAAATCCATTTTTTTGGAGATGGTTTAAAAACTTTCCATTACCACAACCTACATCTAAAATAGTTTTTACATGTAAAGATTTTAGCCAGTCAAGATAGATTTGATAGAGTTTTTCATATTGTTCGTCAAAGCCAATAAGTGGCTCTATTTTTGCATAAAGGTCAAGAGGGTTCATGATGTGTCTTTTGTCTTGAAAGATTTGGGGCAAAAGCCCCAATATAAAATTTAGTCTATAAGTTCTTGTGCAAAAAGTGCTTCATCAAAAGTTTTGCCTAAATATTCGCAAACCAATCTCACATCTCTTCTTGCATTTCCCAAACAGCTCGTTGCCCCTGGACTTGGTGTCATGTTAAAGACGATTCCAGTACCAGGATTAATGCTTGCTTCGCCCAGCATTAATTTTTGACTTTTTTTATCAATCACTTGAGGTCTTACCCCACCAAAGTTTTTTGCATATTCAATATCTTCTAATTGCAAAGAAGGAACAATCTTTCTTGCATCTTGAATAAAGAGTTTTTTATTGATAAATGGTACTTCAAATAAAAGATTTTTCAAGATATAGTTTCTAATGTCGCTATCTTTAAACAAATCAAAAAATACTTTTGCCACATTATGATCAAATCGCAACGCATGTAAAAAGTCCATATAAGTACCATTCACATATCGCTCTAACTTTGGAAGAACCAAGGCCGTTGGTCCAAATCGTGTACAACCATCAAGCAAGATATCGGGATCTCCATGGAGTGCAGCAAAAGGCAATTTTGGATTTTGTACCATATAGACTTTACCGTTTAATATCTTCTTCTTTGAGACATAAAAACTTCCAGCTATGGGCAAACAAGAATAATCCATTCCATAATCCATCTTATGTGCCAAGTACAATGAATGAGCCCCCGCATTGACAACGACAAAGTCAGCAGTAAACGTTCTATCTTTAGTCATGACAACATGAATGTCACCAAATTTTTTAATACTTATCACCTGTGAATTAAAAAATACATCGGTCGTTTTATCCAAGGTTTTTTGCGCATTTTCAACTAAGCTTTCACTCATAGCACCAAAATCTACTGTACTATAATGTCCACCCTCAACACCTACACCAATGATGTTTTCTGGTCTCTCTTTCCCATTAACATCAAAAATAAGTTTTGGCTCAATTTGCGCTAATTTCTCTTTATCAAAAACTTCCATGTAAGGATAGAGTTCTTTGACTTCCTCATATCTATTGTGCATATAAGCAACTTCCCTGTCGCCAACACCAATAGCCATCTTTTGATGTGCAAACATAAACTTGCCTTCATGCCCGTGATGAAGACAATATTTTACAACCATATTGGCTGTCTCTTTGACTTTTCTAGCTTTGTCCAAAGTGTAGTTTGTTTCGATATCACCACAATGGATGGTTTGAGAATTGGATGTTCCATGAGAGTTAAGTTTGGATAAACACTCGTATTTTTCTAAAAGTGCTATACTCTTAACATCTGTGTATTTTGCTAGCTCATAAAAAAGAGCTGCGCCTGAGATTCCGCCACCAACAATTAAGACGTCATAGTGATTTTTCGTCATGCTAAAAAACTTCCTGCTTTAGATTTTAGGTGAAGGATTATAATATACGCAATCATATAAACAACTTAGAGTATTTTTATCTTGTAGCAATAGCTTCTATCTCAACCAAAGCTTTTCGTGGCAATGAGCCTACGCCTACGGTACTTCGAGCTGGTTTGTGTGCTCCAAAATAGGCGCCATAAACTTCATTTACTTTTGCAAAATCTTCCATATTAGCTAAAAAAATGGTCGTTTTTAGGACTTTTTGAAGTGAGCTTCCAGATTCTTCTAAAACTGCACTCAAATTTTGAAGTACTTGTGTTGTTTGAGCTACAATATCACCCTCTAAAAATTCACCATTTGGCTTAAGTGCAATTTGCCCAGACGTGAAAATAAACTCTCCTATTCCAATAGCTTGCGAGTAAGGTCCAATGGCAGAGGGAGCTTTACATGTAGAGATATAATTCATTTTTCATCCTTAAAATTATTGATAACGTCTTTAAAAATTTCTACGAGCGATTCAACTTCTACAAGTGGGCAACACTCATTGGGTGCATGAATAGTGTCATTAACGACACCAAATTCAACCGTGCTGATACCAAATTCTCCAAAAAATCGAGCGTCACTCGTCCCCCCTGCGGTCGAGAGTTTAGGTACCATTCCGCTTACATGTAAAATAGATTGACTAAGCGCTTTGACCACTAAAGAGTCTTTACATGTCACAAAAGGTTTGGCACTTTGAGAAAGAGAGAGTGTATATTTTAATTCTCCGAAAATATCTTTGAGATAATCCTCAATCGCTTGCTTGTCTGTTTGTGTGGAATTGCGGACATTGAACATCAATTTAAGATGCCCAGGAGTTACATTGCTTACTTCCATTCCACTTCGAATATCCGTAATCACCATCTGACTTGGCGCAAAAAAATCATCACCCTGATCCAAAAGTCGACCTGCAATTTTATCAAGATAGGGCGCTATCATATGAATAGGATTATGCGATTTTTCAGGATATGCCGCATGCCCTTGTTTTCCAAAAATCTCTATCACGCCGTTGAGAGAGCCTCTTCTTCCCACTTTAATAGCATCTCCAAAAACCTTTTCACACGTTGGCTCTGCGACAATCGCAAAGTCCGGTAAAAAATCTCGTTTTTTTAATTCTTTTAAAACTTCTATTGTTCCATGCAAGGCATCACCCTCTTCATCACTGGTAAGCAAAATAGACAAAGTTCCTTGAAATGCTTGTGCTTCTTTACACGCTTGAAGAAAAGCACAAACACCACTTTTCATATCTTGTGCTCCTCGTGCATACACAATGCCCTCACGCAGCACAGGCTCAAACGGCTCACTTTCCCATCCCACACCGGGGGGAACTACATCAATGTGCCCTGCGAAACAAAGATGCACACCTTCTCCAAAATGTTTCGTTAAAAAAATATTTTTGGTTTTTTCGACATTTACTTCCATCACTTCAAAGTCGCTCATGTAGCCTTTGATAAATTCAAATGCCCCATCATCTTCGGGGGTAATAGAAGCATAGCGAAGAAGTTTAAAAAAGAGTTCTTGTGTATTCACGTATCTGCCTTACTATTTATCTAAATTTTGCCGTAGGTTCTGCTAAATAAAACCCTTGAAATTCATCGATACCAAGCGCTAAAGCGATATTAAAAACATTCTCACTGTGTACATATTCAGCAATCGTTTTAATGCCCAACTTCTGCGCAAAGATGATAATAGCACTAACGATAGCCACTGACTTTTCATCTTGATGTAAATTTTTAATGAGACTTCCATCTATTTTGATGTAGTCTGGTTTTAACTTTAAAAGATAAGAAAAGTTACTATACCCTGTTCCAAAATCATCAATGGCAATGCGACATCCCATACGCTTAACTCTATCGATAAAGATTTCGACCCTATCCAAATTTTCGATACTTTCATCTTCTAAAATTTCAAAAATAACTTGCTTAGCAACATCATATTCTTTGAGTTTTTCAACGACATAATTACTAATGTTACTATCACTCATATCTCTGGCTAGAAGATTCACGGAGATAGATTTATCGGTACCAGAAATCTCTTTAAAACTTTTTTCTATCAGTGTTTTTTCGATATCTGCATATTTTTTGACTTTTTTGGAGATACTCAAAAATAGTCCCGGTGTAATCGCTTCTTCACGATCATTGAGAATTCTTACCAAACATTCATATTTAACAATTTGTTTTTGTGCATTAAAAATAGGCTGATAATAAGGCAAAACTGTATCATTAATTAAAGCTTCTTTGATAAAAGTTGACCATTTTATTTGATCCGCATAAAGTGTGGTTCGCTCTATTTTTCTAAAATAACACAGATAGTCTATCTCTCTTTTTTTTGCTTCTTCTAACGCCATCGAAGCTTTTTCAAAAACATCATCACTATCAAGTGAAAAACCAATCGCAATGTTTAATTCTACGGGCTTACGCACCGAGGGAATATCTAACATTTTCCCTTTCAATAGTTCCACCAAATCAAGAGCAAGCTCTTCATATCGCTCTACATCGAGGAGAACGTCTTCTAAAAGTGCAAATTCATCAGCGCCCGTTCTATATACTTTAATATTCTTATCGCGCACAAAATCTCTTAAAAGATAAGCAACCTCACTTAATATATAATCTCCTACACTTGAGCCATAATATTCGTTAATGTCCTTAAAACTATCGATATCAAGAAGTATTAATTTAGGCTCCTCCATCAAAGAAATATCTTTTTCAAGGGCTTGTCTATTCCCTAGTCTGGTGAGATTATCAGTGTAGAGTTGAAATTCTAATTGTTCATTGGCAAGTTTCAATGCCTCGCTTATCTCATCTGTTTTTTCTTTCGCCTCTACAAGCGCTTGTTGTGAATCTAGCGATTTATTGATAAGTTTTCTAAATACAACATAGACAAAAATAGCGCCCAACAACACCGCGATGAGCATAATACTTATGCCATAAATCGTTCTATTTTGGGTATTAGTAATGAGATTTTTACGCTGCCTATCAATGACTTCATTGACAATTTCTTTATCTAAGCCTATGGAAATAAATTGTTTCTGCTCTTGCGCTTGAAAATCTATATTATGCGTATATTCATTGTAATTATAAATAACATTGGAAATGGTAACCGTAAGAATAAGAAAAATCATAAAAACAAACGGAGAATAAATAATGAGCTTTGATATTTTTACATGCTGGTCTTTCATAAAGGTCCTTTGATCCGTTCATTCTCTTGATTATATACTATTTTATGTTAGATATCTTGCAATTAATTTAAATATTATAATTTAATAAGCGTTGCCCCATATCCACCTTGATTGATAGGAGCATCCCCATACGAGACTAGTGCTGGATAAGTACTTAAAAAAGTTCTCACCGCATACGCTAGTTTTCCTGTTCCAATGCCATGGTAAACTAACACTTCATCAAAGCCATTCATCAACGCATCTGATAAAAATTTATCTAATCGCTCCACCGCTTCTTCCCCTCTAAGCCCGTGTAAATCTAAAATCACACTGCCACTTGGCATCTCTTTGGTGATAGAAGCACCCTTCTTTGGCATCTTGACGTGAGCATTACCACTACGTTTGAGCTTGTGAAGGGGTACGCGAAGACTAATGCCTTCACACTCGATAATGGCTTCTTCTTTTTTGATACTTTTTATCTCACCTTTAGAATTTCCATACTTGATTTTATCGCCTACATGTAAAGGCTCTTTGACTTGTATAGGAGTAATTTCTTTGGTCTCTTTTTTCAGTGCGTTGGCTTTATTTAACAAACGATGTGCTTCTTTAGGATCTTGCGACTTGATGGCTTTTTTGGCTTCACCGATGGCTTCACTAAACTCTTTAGACATTTTGGTGTAGGCAACATCAAAATCAAGCCCCACTTTTTCTTTCTCATTTTTCAAAGACTCTTTGAGCTTTTCCACTTCCTGTAACTTCTCATCGAGCGTTTGAGCCGTTTTGCGCATCTCTAATTCTAAATCAATATTTTTTTGAATTAACTCGTTGAGTTTTTCTTTATCTTCACCATATAATTCTCGAGCTTCCGCGATAAGCGTTGAGGGAATTCCATAGCGAAGTGCCGTTTCAAACGCATAACTTTTGCCAATCGTCCCTTTTAAAAAGCCATACGTGGGTCGCTCACTTTTAACATCATAAATGGCAGCGAGTAACTCCACTTCAGGGTGGGTAGCAAGTAGTGAAGCTAAACGTTTATGGTGCGTTGTGATGACGACTTTCATCTCTTTGTCGATGAGTTTTTCTATCATGACTTTAAATAAACTTGCCGCTTCATCAGCGTCTGTTCCTAGTTCTATCTCATCTACGCCAATGAGTGCGCCTTTTTTGCCAAAGAGCTTACTAAACTCATTCATTCGTCCTGCAAAAGTAGAGATGTCATTTTTAACATTTTGGGGGTCATCAAGAATGGCAAAGAGTTCTTTAAAAGAACCAATACTCGATTTTTCGGCATCTATCTTCATCGGTAAAAGATATTTACTCAAAATCGCAGCACTTAAAATTGACTTTAAAAGCATCGTCTTTCCACCTGCGTTCACACCCGTAATCATCAAAACTTGCTTAGAAAAATCAATGCTAATTGGTTTTGGGGCACTTAATGCTGGGTGTGCAAAATTGGTGAGCTTGATACTTTGGTTGCGAGAGGGAAGGACAAATTCTAAATCTTTAAATCTCGCATAGGCGACTCTTGCATAATACGAATCAAATCTATCAAATTCTTTATTCACAAAACTCAAAAACTTGACAGATTTGGAAAAGACTGCAGATATTATCTTGGAGTATTTGTAAATCAACTCCTCTTTTTTATCGATAAGCTCACTCTCTTTACCAACCAGTTTAGAAAGGGATTCAGGAACAACATAGAAAAAGCCACTGCTACTTCGACCGATAACATTGCCCTTTAAGACATGGTTAAAACCACCTCGCATGAGAAGTGCTTCTTGATTATTCACATAATGAATTTGTCTATCGGCAAGATAAAGCGCCACTTTTTCTGTTGAGATGATACGCCTAAGCGTACTATTCATCTCCTCTTTGACTGCTTTGAGATTTTGGGCGATATGCAAAAACTGCTCATCCACACTAGGCTTTAACTCACCTTTTTCATCAAAATAGCGACAAATTTCCATGATCTCTGGGGGAATAAGTATCTTACTTATCCACTCTCCAAGGGCTTTATCCACCAGTGCTTCTTTAAGATATGCCATATACTTAACCATTTTGACAAAAGAAAATATTTCATAAATTCGCAAAACCCCTAGCTTACCTAAATGGGCTAAGGGAGTATCTAAAGAAGGAAGTTCGGGTAAAGGGGACAAGCGCTCTTTGGCTAAAAGCTCCCCAATAAATTTAAAGTGTAAGTTGGAATCCCCCTCCATATAAAGAGGTTTTTCACGGGCTAAAAAGGTTTTAAAAGAGGTTGCATAATCAACAAGGTCTAATTTAGAGAAGAGTTTTTCCATTACTTTGTAGTCTTACATGCAGCGATGTCTATCACTACACCTTTTTGATTTGTATTTTTATTGCTAGGAATAAAACTAAGTGTTCCATTCACAAAAATAAAATTAGAAGAGGTGACTTCAATCTCACCACAATAGACAACTTTGCCTTGTTTAAAGGCATTGAGAACGGCGCGATTATTTTCACTTACATTGGAAGAATTAAGCTCATACAACCAAGCAAACATAATGGCATGGCAAACTACTAAGATAATTGCTATTTTTGCTTTTTTTGACAATGTCTCTTTTTTAGCAAATATCAAAGCCACCACGAGCCCTAGGGCAGTAAAAAAAATAAGCCATTGCATTATGCTGTTCCCCTTAATTGATAAGTTATATCGCCTGCACCAAACCCGATAACAACCCCAGAATCAAATAACTTTGAAACGCCATGTTCATCTAGTATCTCTATATAATCACCCATTCTTAGAAGCTTCTCGGTAAATATAGGATTATACTTCGCAAACTCTTTTTCAAAATCAATAAATACTTCTTTTTCCCCAGCTCTCCACATCGGTAAAATAATCAGCGTGTCCACGCCTTCAAAACACGCCACAAAACTCTCTAAATTATCAATCGTTCGAGAATATTTATGTGGTTGCCAAATAGCAGTTACTTTCTCAAGCCCCATCATATTGGCATAATTTCGAGCCGAAATAAGTGTTGCTTTAATCTCAGTAGGATGATGCCCATAATCATCAATCAGTGCAAAATTATCACTACTTTTCAAGATATCAAAACGTTTTTTAATTCCTCGATAATGCGTCAGTTTTTCACGTACAACTTCTACATCCATTTCGTGTAGACTAGCCAGTATGGCAAGAGATGCATCTAAAGCGATATGCTCACCAATACCCCAAACCTCAAAACGACCCAAATCTTTAAGAACAAAAGAGGTAAAGGGCTCACCCTCTCTCATCAAACTTTGCATCTCTTTGATGTCCACACTCGGATAAAGACGAATCGCATCAAGCTCATTGAGGGTAGAGAGAAACTCGTCTTCTGCATTAATAACACGTATCTTGGCACTTTGCAAAAAGTGTCTATAAGCGCCATAAAAACGGTCATAATCATAATTATAATATTCCATATGCTCAGGCTCAGCATTGGTGACGATAGCAATATAAGGATTAGAATTTAAAAAACTCTCATCACTTTCATCTGCTTCAAAAATAACATTGTTGCCATCACGATAGTACATATTGGTTCCAAATTGCTTACTCTCAGCCCCGATAATCACCGAGCCATCGACCATGGAAGCGAGCATGGCACTGGTTGTACTTTTACCATG
>JAFLKZ010000202.1 GCA_019162915.1 Campylobacteraceae bacterium | reverse complement strand
GTCACTACGAGAGTAGTGACTCTAAACTAACTGTTTCGATTAATATCTTGGAGCTCTTTTTGGACGCTCTTCACGAGGTCTAGCTTCATTTACTTTTAATGTTCTGCCGTTGATTTCTTTCTCATTTGTTGATTCAATTGCAACTTTAGCTTCTGAGTCATTTGGCATTTCTACAAAACCAAAACCTTTTGATCTACCAGTATCTTTATCACTGATAATTCTAGCACTTGCCACTTCACCATAAGCTGAAAACATATCTCTCAAGTCATTTTCAGTCATCTCGTACTTAACATTACCTACGTAAATATTCATCGCTCTTACACTCCTGTTTTTGAGTCACTAACCACCGTTTTAGCCCTAAGTTTAGCGCTAAAACAACACATAGAAACCTTTTTGGTGAACCATTGTAGCATAATAATAATGATTTCAATACAAGAGTAAGGCTATTTTTAGCTAAATAAAAGAGATTGATACACCCATTGAAACATATCACTTAAGAGAAATGGTGCTATAATTTATATAAAAAGAACGAGGGATGTATGCAACTTACCCATTTAGATGAAAAAGATAGACCTAAGATGGTCGATGTCAGTGATAAGGACGAGAGTTTTCGCGTTGCTATCGCGAGTGGTACGATTACGATGAGCCAACAAGCGTATGATATGATAGTATCTCATCAGACAAAAAAAGGGCCTGTTCTGCAAACCGCTGTTATCGCCGCTATCATGGGAACAAAGAAGACGAGTGACCTTATTCCGATGTGCCATCCATTGATGTTGACTTCTGTGAATTGTGATGTCGAAGAACTTCCCGATTTACCAGGATTCAAGCTTCAAGTAACGGCAAAACTCAAAGGTCAAACAGGTGTTGAGATGGAAGCACTTATGGGTGTGAGTATTGGTCTTTTAACCATTTATGATATGTCAAAAGCTATCGATAAATCTATGATTTTAAATGACATTAAATTAGAGTCAAAAAGTGGAGGAAAAAGTGGAAACTACACACGAGCTTAAGCTTGATTATCCTTGTCACTGGGAGTACAAACTCATTTTAAGCAGTGAACATCATGTCAGTGTTCCACTCAAAGATGTTTTAGATGAAAGAGCACATGATATCAAACAATCTCAAAACAGTACCAAAGGTAACTATGTCAGCTATACCTTAAAGGTACTAGTACATAATGATGATGATAGAAAGGCCCTTTTTCAAACACTAAAATCACATAAACACATCAAATTTGTACTTTAAAAAGGAGTTACCCCATGGAATCAACGCACAATATTTTTGCAGTCACTCTTAAAGAAAACAAAAAAAATCCAGAGCTTCTAAAGCTCATTCAAGAGCTTACTTTTGAACTCTCGCGTAAAAAGATTCAAAGACTCAAAGATGAAAAAAATATTCAAAATAGATTAGGTGAACTTTTTGAACTCTACTGTAAATTGCTCCATGATGAAGGACTCAAAACACCTAAAGCAGTGGGTAGTGTCATAGATGGACTTCTTCGAGCAACCAGCCATGACAAAGAAGAGTTTTTATATAAAACAATTTATGAAAAAGAACAATTAGAAAAAAGTATTTTTGCACAAAAACAACATATACGAGAAACTATTTCTGAAACTTTTGATATTTTAGAAAGCCATATAGTCCATATTACCGATGATACTAGAGAATCTGCGCTTGTAGCTCTCCATGATGCAAAGCTTCGAGGTATAGAGATGTTAGGTATCCTTAAAGAAACTGTCCAAGAAGCTCTTTTAACAACGCTTGAACAAGGCAATGATGTTAAAGATACTGCGTATGAAATTACCAAAAATCTCACTTTTCAAACTATCAATGAAGGCAATTTCACCAAACAAAGAATTTTAGATATCTCAAGCACTATCATTAGTGCGGGTATCGATATTGCTGATGAAGATTTAGGTTTTGCTAAAGAGATTATGGAAGGGACGATTAATGGGGTTAAAGATGGTATCACTAAAGCCATTGATAAATTCAAAAATGACCTTCGATATGCAGCGCAAGAAGAAGTAGAAGGACTTTTGGAGAGTGAATTATCACTTCTTCGCAAAGACTTACTCAAAATTGACGAGCAGTTCATCACCCTTTTAGAAGTACTTGCATCTCAAAATGAAGGAATTTCCGCAAGCATCATCAAAGAAATGACCGAAGAGATGAATAGTTCCGTAGCAAAAATCAAAAGGGCTGCAAACGAAGCCAAAGAAGCTATCACGGAAAGAATTGAAATGCTTAAAATAGAAGCAGGACAACTTGAGCGAAATTTTAAAGATAAAGCAGAAAAACAATTTGAATCTCTTAAAAAAGATGTCAATGACTTTGAAAAAAAAGCAACCGCTAAAGTAGAATCTTTGAAAAATTTTGAATTTGAAAGCGAAAAAGCCAAACAAGTGGCAAATGATGCTAAAAAACTAGGTTTTAGAGCTTGGGAAGTAGCAAAACACATGGTCGATGGTGCCGTTAAAAGTGCTAAAGAGGCTATGAAAAAAGAAGATAAATAGTACCAGAGGGATTCAATATCCCTCTCCCTCTAAAGTAACTTTAATAAGCTCTCATCAGTGATTATTAAATCATTTGGCTATAATGCCCTAAACATCTAAGGAATAATCTACATGTCAGACAAAATCGATAACCCTGTTACCAAAAAGTACTATGACCATGCAAGTGTTGCAAAACGAACTAACCAAATAGCTTATTTTGTAGAGCAACATGATAAAACTATTATGCTCGAGCAGTTCATTAAAAATAGTGTTAAAAAACGAATAGTAGTTCTCACCAAAAGTAAACGTGCAGCAGATGAAGTGAGCAAATACCTTACAACCAAAGGTTTTCTCGCTACGGCAATACATGGCAACCATAGAGTAGAGCAAAAAGAAGAAACCAGTAAAGCTTTCAACGCCTCTAAAATAAATATTATTATAACCACCGATATGATTTTGAAAACTCTTAATTTGACCAAGATAAATGTCATGGTTAACTATGACTTACCTCAAAATGCAGAAGAGTATTTTGTACGTCTTTTACATGTTGATGAGATTGGAGAAGCTATCTCTTTTGTGAGTCAAGAGGAAGAGACGACACTTGAAATGATAGAGCTTCTTATGAAACAACCAATGCCACAAGAAAAGCTTAAAGATTTTGTGCCAACACCTGCGCCACAGGGGAAAACGCCAAGACAAAACCCTAAAGATAAAAAGAAAAAACCACGTCGCATTAAAAAAGAAAAGTGAAAAAATAAACTTTTGAAGTTTTAGAAAACGCTATACAAGAAGGGTTAAATATCCTTCTTGTATAACAGTAGATAAGTCTCTATGCAGGAAAATTTTCTTTGATATATAAGTCTATCTCAACTGCCGCTTGTTTTCCAGCACCCATAGCTTCGATAACCGTAGCAGCTCCCGTTACGATATCTCCTCCTGCAAACACTCCTTTTCTCGATGTTTGCGTCTTGCCATTTTCGACGATAATGGTTCCTTTTTTCGAAGTTTCCAACCCTTTGGTACTTGCCGTTACTAACTCGTTAGGAACCGTACCTATAGACATAATGACAGTATCAATATCCATAATAAATTCTGAACCCTCTATTTCAATGGAACTTCGTCGCCCACTCACATCAGGCTCACCCAATTCCATCTTAACGCACTTAAGACCACAAACACGTCCCTTATCATCGGCTAAGATTTCGATAGGATTTGTCAGTAAATTTAAGACGATGCCCTCTTCACTTGCATGTTCTACTTCTTCCGCACGAGCTGGAATTTCCTGAGCACTTCTTCTGTAAACTATACTCGTTTCAACACCCAACCTTTTAGCAACACGTGCCGCGTCCATAGCAACATTGCCGGCTCCGATAACGGCTACTTTTTGACCAATTGTCGTAGGCGTATGGTATCCGATTTCGTTACCCTTCATCAAATTGACTCTGGTTAAAAATTCATTAGCCGAGAGCACGCCTAAGGCATTTTCGCCTTTAATGCCCATAAACCTAGGAAATCCTGCGCCACTTCCGATAAATACCGCTTTATACTCAGAATCAAGTAACTCATCAATCATCAGCGTTTTGCCAACGACCACATTGGTGTGAAAAGTGACCCCTAATTTTTTAATTCTATCAATTTCGCCATCAACGATATCTTTTGGCAGCCTAAAAGCAGGTATTCCATAGATTAAAACGCCTCCAACTTTATGCAATGATTCAAAGACATCTACCGCATAACCAAACTTAGCAAGCTCTGCTGCTGCGGCAAGTCCTGCGGGGCCACTTCCTACCACCGCTACTTTATTGCCATTTTTTTCAGGTATTTTTATCTCTAAATGTAACAGCGACCAATCTCCCACAAATCGCTCCAAAAGACCGATAGCCACTGGTTCCGCTTTTTTGCCAGTGATACACACACCTTCGCACTGCTTTTCTTGTGGGCATACTCGTCCACATACAGACGCTAGTTTAGTATATTCGGCTAAGATTTCCGCAGCCCCTTTAATATCTGAGTCTTTCAATTTTCGAATAAAAGCAGGGATATCTATGCCCACTGGACACGCTTCCACACAGCGTGGATTTTTACACTCTAAACATCTATTGGCTTCTGCGACGACTTCTTCAAGAGAGTAACCAAGATTCACTTCATCAAAATTTTTAATTCTACCTATAGCATCTCTCATATGCGGATGTGAGCGTCTTTTTTTATCCTCTTGCTTTTCGTGATGAATAGGACAATGCTCATTTTCGTCATGTTCTACGAGTTTATTTTCTTCTTTGAGGCGAAGACGGTTTTGCGCTTCATCAAAATTGACTTTGTACCCATCAAATTCAGGACCATCCACACACGCAAATTTGACCACTCCATCGATGACAACCCTACAAGCACCACACATTCCTGTGCCATCCACCATCAAAGGATTCAAACTCACAGTAGTTGGGATACCAAGCTTCTTAGCCATCAAAGTTGCAAACTTCATCATAATCATCGGACCAATAGCGACTACATGGGTAAAATGTTTTCCCTCGTTAAAGAGTTTTTCAAGCATATTGGTCACATTTCCATGCAAACCGTATGAGCCATCATCCGTACAAATATGCACATTAGGCGTCAGTAATCGAAACTCTTTTTCCAAAATCAACAAATCTTGACTACGTGCGCCAATGATAACATCGACATCCAAGCCATGATCAACAAACCATTTTACTTGAGGATAAACAGGAGCAGTCCCCACGCCACCTGCGATAAAAACAAAACGCTCTTTTTTGAGTCCTTCAATATCTTGGTGAATAAATTCACTCATTTGCCCCAATGGTCCTACCACATCTTGAAAATGGTCCCCAACTTCAAGCACTTCCATGTCTTGTGTACTTTTGCCTACCACTTGAAAAACGATATTAACCGTGCCAAACTCTGTATCATAATCACAGATAGTAAGAGGGATTCGCTCTCCAAATTCATCAGTTTTGACAATTAAAAACTGCCCTGGCATCGCTTTTTGCGCTAATCTTGGCGCTTTAATATCCATCGATAAAATATTGCTCGCGAGATACTCTTTTTTCATTACTTCAAACATGCTACTTATCCTTACTTTTTATCAAGCCCAAATACAAAACCTTTTTTAACCTCACTAATCAAGGCAGGAAGTATCTCTTCATAGTCGCCCACGATGCCAAAATCGGCATTAGCAAAAATGGATTCTTTGGAGTTCTTGTTGATAGCGATGATAGACTCAGCTTCTTTCATACCCACGACATGCTGAATAGCCCCAGAGATGCCAACAGCAATATAAACCTTTGGTCTAACCGTTTTGCCTGTCTGTCCTATCTGCCTTGCATACTCACAAACGCCCAAATCCACAACAGGTCTACTCGATGCCCATTCACAATTTACACCTTGCACATTAAGTGCCAAAGCAAGCTCTTTGATAAGTTTCATATCATCACTCAAAGCACCTCGACCACCTGTGACAATGATATCTGCTTCAAAAAGATTGGAGAGTCCACCCTCGCCTCTATGTGTTTCTAAAATTTCGGTTACAAAATCTTGCTCGCTTAAGTCTGGGCTAAAAGGGGTGATAGCGCCTTCTTTTTTCTCATCTCGTTTGGGGACTTCAAATGTTCCTGCACGTGCCGTTGAAATTTGTGGACACACAAAACCCAATATCGTAGCGAGTTTTGACTCTCCATACGTAGGTCTTCTTGATTCAAGGATAGGAGAATAGATAATTTTTTTCTTGTTATCGCGGTGCTCACCGATTTCCAAAGCCGTACAATCAGCCGTAACCCCACTTTTGGTTTTAACACCAATGCGCGGAGCAAGCTCACGTCCTGCGGTAGTCGCTGCAAAAAGAGCAATTTCAGGATTATATGTTTTGATAACTTGGGCAAAGATTGAGGCAAAAGGCAAGATTCTATACTCTTCTAATCGTACATCATCCACGATAATGACCTCATCACTACCATGATAAATCAACTCTTTGGCTAAATCTTGCACATGTGAGCCAATAAGAAGCGTTCTTACTTTGGTGTTTTCTCCCAACGAGTGTGCTAAATTGACCGCTGGTGTTAAAAGTTCTAGGGAAGGTCTTGATATTTTTCCATTGACCACCTCAGCCCATGTCAAAATACCGCTCGCCCCCTTTCTAAAATCTACTTTTTCAAAATCAGCAGGTATCTCTGTCTTTTTAGACTCTTTCTTTTGGACGGCTTCAAGGCTATTTTTACCTGATTTGATATTTTTAATCATATCAAGTACTAATTCTTCACTACTATGCCCATGACTCATGATGATAGGAGCGCGCTCACTTCTAATATTCGTTACTTTTGCAACGATTGTAGGTGAGCCTAAAAGACCTATTTGGTCATCTTTTAAATGCACATCATCGGTAGTAAAAACGGTCACTTTACTCTTTCGAGCTTTGATGGCACCCATTAAAGTAGGACGTCTTGGAGGAATTCCTGTTGGCGTAAAAGACAATGTACAAGGGATAGGAAGTTTCAATATCTGATAGCCTCCCTCAATAATTCTTCTTGCAATGATAGTTCTGTCTTTAAATTCAACATTTTCCAAAAACGTCGCTTGAGGAATTCCTAAATTTTCTGCTACTTGAGAGGGAACATGTGCTGTGTCGCCATCTGAAGTTTGACGACCTGCCACGACGATAAAATCTTCATTTAATCCTTTGCCAAAACCTAAATGTTTAAGCATACTCGCTATTGCAAAGCCTGTCGTAAAAGTATCGGAGCCACCTAATCTTCTATCGGAGAGTAGATATGCTTCGTCATATCCCATAGAAATAGCCGTTTTTAAAGATTGTTCAAAAGAAGGTGGGCCCATGGAACACACGATCAATTTAGCGTCATTCATCATACTTTTAAGCTGCAATCCTGCTTCCAAGGCAAAAGAGCAATCAACGTTAATAATCGATTTTGCCTTCGTTCTATCCATCAGTCCATCTTCGCCCATTCGCATTTGAGATGGGAGGGGAACTTGTTTCATTAAACTAATTATGGTTGTCATCAATTCCCTTTATGGTTATAAATTTTGATACTGAGGACCATCGCCACCGTAAGGTGTCATCCATGTGATGGCACTATTGGGCGCTTTGATATCGCAGGTTTTACAATGAACACAGTTTTCTGCATGAATTTTTAGACTCAGTTTTCCCTCTTTGTCTCTATGTTCTTCATACACATCTGCGGGACAAAAATATTGGCAAGAAGTGCCGTATTGTTTGATATTTACTTCATTAAAATCTTCAATATCGTTTACATGTAAATGCACCGGTTGTTCTTCATCATGGTGCGTACCTGAGTAAAAAACACTGGTTACTTTGTCAAAAGTCAGTTTCTTATCGAAACTAAGCTTATCCTCAAATCTCTTTTTGAAAGGAATGCCTTTGTACTCGCTCACTTTCTTTGAAGCCACATTATCAGACTCTAATTTAGGAGTTAAAAAACAAGCGCCATTGGTTAAAAGTTGAATGCCAAATTTAAGAGCACCGACATACAAACCTTGCGTCATAACGGCTCTAAAATTTCGGTAAGGATACATTTCTGTATAAATACGACTCTTATCAATAAGCTCTTTATAAAAAGACAAACTCGCATCACTAGTATCATCGTTTAAAAATGCTTTGACCACAGTTTTTGCTGCACACATACCCGAAGTTATCGCTAAATGTACCCCTTTTAATGCAGGCATGGCGACAAGTCCGGCACTATCTCCTACGATAAGTACATTGTCTGTATACATTTTAGGCGTTGAGTTCCATCCACCCTCAGGGATAGTCTTTGCGCCAAACTCCAGCAAAGTGCCCTCTTTTAAAAATTTTGAGATGCTAGGATGTTGTTTCCATACTTGCATAGCTGCATGCACATCAAAACTCGGATCTGCATAATCAAGTCCTACTGCAAACCCAAGTGCGACTTTGTTATCTTTTAATCCATACACAAAACCGCCACCAAACTCTTCTTGCGCGTCTAGGGGATACCCAAAAGTATGATACACGGCACCCTCAGCGATGTTTCCCTCAGGCACGCTCCACAATTCTTTAATACCCAAAGAATAAACTTGAGGCATGGCGTTTTTGCGTAAATCAAACTTACTTTTTAGTTGTTTTGCCAAAGTACCGCGTGTACCCTCCGCAAGTATCACGATGCGCGCTTTAACCGAAGTGCCTCGTTGGTAATTTTTTTGTTTTTCACCATGATGATTGATACCCGTATCGATTGTTTTGACCCCAATGACTTTATTGTTTTCATATAAAAGCTCATTGACCGCAAAACCGGCATAGACCTCAACCCCTCTATTTTCAGCAAGTGTGGCTAAATATTTACAAATTTGGCAGAGTGAAGCTATCTTATTGCCCATATTGTCCATCACAGGGGGATGAAAAGGAAGTGCAAAAGCGCCATGAGCGGTTAGTTTTAAAGTAGTATCGAAAGAAACTTCGCAGTCAAAAGGAAGATTTTCAAATTCTTCAAGGCTTAGTAACTCCCGAAAAGCATCCGTTTTTAAAATAGCGCCAGAGAGGATATGCGCACCAATCGCATTTCCTTTTTCGATAACCATAATGCGTTTTTCTTGACCGCTTTTTTTAAACTCATCTGCTAAGTGTATCGCAGTACTTAGTCCCGCTGGACCAGCACCCACGATGAGAATATCAGTAGAAATTGTATCATCAATATACATCCATGCCTCCAAATATGACTATTTGTTATTTAAATTTACATGTAATGATTTGCAAAATTGCCTTATTGACACACATCAGTATGTAACTTAAAAATAAAAGAAATATTATAATTAATTATCTTTTTAAGTTCACTTAATTTATGTCAAAATTATGTATATTGTAAGAATCACTATTTAGGTGGTGTATTAAAAATTATCTGCAAAATCTCATCATTTGACTTGCCGTTTGCTTTGGCTATTTCACCCACAGATTGTTTGGTAGTCGCTAAAATTTGACTTTGTTGATGGAGGTTTTTGACTATTTCTTCGGCATCTAAATTAAAAAAGAGTGCTACATTAGTAAGAGGTGATATCATCACAGTTGAAAATATTTTTTGCTTTGGATTGACACCTTTTTCTTTATTATCTAAAAGTGCCGTAGCGATAAACAAAGAGCAGACCACGACAATAGCGAGAATAGAAGCGGTAGTTGATTGTTTCTTAAAATAGTTACTAAAAGCAGACCAATTTTTAAGTAAATGAAGCAATGCGATAACGACAAAAGCAAGACCAAGCCAGATGTGCATTGCTTCCATGGAGAGTAAACGAATCTTAAAAAACATCAAAACGCCACTGATGGCAACTACGGCAAATAAAGCGGTTAGCACCGCACTTAATATATTTCTAGGTACACTTATCATCTATAATTCCTTCATTTTTTACGTGGATGGAATTATAGATGATGTATCTTAATCACTTGTAAACCGTCTCCATTTCAATCAATAATAAATGCGCATCCAAAAAAGCCTCTATGCGGATTATCGGCTCATCGATGATTTCAACGCTATCACCAAAACCAACAGATACGCCATTGAGAACAATGCTCCCCTCCATCACTTTTAAGTAAGCTTGACGACCACTTTTGAGTGAAAACTCGCTCGTAGTTGCGGTGTCTTGCTCTATCGCATAGACATTGGCATCTTGATACAGACCAATTACCGCACCTAAATTTTCAGCACCAAAAAGATGTTGCCATTGATTATGGCGTAGCTCTTTTTCTATTTTATAGGAACCATAACGAGGTGGTAGTCCATTCGTATTAGGAACAATCCACGTTTGAATGAGGCGTAAAGGCGCATCACCATCATTTTTTTCAGAGTGATAAATCCCACTTCCAGCAGAGAGATACTGAATATCTCCCGCATGAAGTGTCTCTTTATTTCCCATGCTATCTTCGTGGGTAAGTTCGCCTTCTAACACATAGGTAAAAATCTCCATATTTTGGTGAGGATGTGTGCCAAATCCACTATTTGGGGCGATGATGTCATCATTCATGACACGAAGCACCCCAAAGTTCATATTTTTTGGATTATGATACTCCGCAAAAGAGAAGTGAAATCGACTCTCCAACCAACCCTTCGAGCTTACATGTAAACCCTCATACGCTATATGTTTTACCATTGTTTTTCCTTTATATGTAAAGCTTATTTTTGCAATACGCCTTCTATAGCGATGTCAAGTTTGACGCTTTCGCTAACAACCACGCCACCTGCTTCTAACGCTTTATTCCATGTGATACCAAAGTCTGAACGGTTAATTTTACCACTAAGACCTAAACCAACTCGTTGTTTACCCCAAGGATCAGTCACCATACCACCATTTTCATATGCCAAAACAACCGGCTTAGTCACACCATGCAATGTCAATTTACCATACGCTTTATCGCCTTTGACTTCATCTAACACAAATGCAATGTTTGGATATTGTGCCGTATCAAATAAATCAGCTGAACGTAAATGGTCATCTCTATCTTTAATACCTGTGTTGATAGACGCTGCTTCAATCGTTCCATTTAAAGATTTAAGTTTTTTAGTCGCTTCGTCATACTCAAAATTTCCGCTAAATGTTGCAAAATTTCCTTTTACTGTTGAAATCATCATGTGTTTAACACTAAAATCTGTACTCGTATGTGTAGGGTCTACGGCATAGTTGCCACCAAAAAGTGCTGAAGCTGCTACCAAAGATGTTGCAAGCAATGTTTTAATTTTCATATCGTTTCCTTTTTTTACTAATTAGTAATATTTGAGCTAAAGTTGAGTAGTTTTCTTCAAAATTTGTTTATGAACGACTCTGCAACCGTTTGGTCAAATTTCGTGTGCGAAATTTGGGGTACCCACCGAGTGAAGCCTTAGTGAATAAACAAATTTTGAAAGAAAATTACTGCGCTTTTTGCAATTTTCTCAATAGGTCGTATAAGACCGCCATTTCCTCATCACTTAACACCTCAAAATAATCCTTAAGATGCCCCGCATGTTTAGTAAACATGCCGCCGATGAGGGCTTTTCCGACCTCCGTAATGGTGACGATACGCACACGATTGTCCGTAGGCAAAGGGATTGTATCCACGAGTCCATCACGCGCAAGATTGCGCACGACCACTGTCACATTTCCAGGTGTACTCATAATAAGCTTTGTAATCGCTCCCACCTGCAAGTCGCCACGGTGGTAAAGCACTTCCAAAACCTCAAACTGGTTCATCGTTAAACCGCACTCGTTAATATACTTTAACTCTTTTGCACGTATTTTAGTAAACGCTCTTACAATTTGCATCCAGGTTTGCATGCTCTTGTCTGTTCGCTCACCATAACTTTTAACATCAGTTCTTTCTATCATTTTGCACCTTTAGCGAAATTATAGTACTAATTAGTATTAATGTCAAGGGCTTATGATATTTCGGATGCTAATCTAAACATATCTCCATGTTCTCGCTCAAAACTGGCACAACGTTCACAAATTTTGTCGCCTCCTTTATACGAAAAAGCACATTTACATGTAAGGCAAACTTGGAGGTTATGTTCTACTAATATTTTCGCTTTATCGTAAGCAAAATCAACCCAATCAAATGGTAAACTTTGCTTGTGAATAGACTTCGGCTTACAAATATCTTCACAAATAGAACATCCGATACATTTACCCAGTTGAAAGAGAATTTTGCTATTGTCATTGTTATAACTAAGCGCACCTGTGGGACAAAACTGCACGCATTCTTTGCAGTTGGTACAACTCTCCTCAATAGATTTTTGATGTATAAACGAAAATGGATGCGCAACTTTGGTGGAAGGTAATGTCTGAAGATACGACTTAACGACTTTTTTTAAAGCAGCCAAAGAGTTCCCAAGCAGTACACTTTCTTCTTTGTGCGTTGGTAGCCATTTGGTTAAAAACGCTCGTCTTGAAGAAGGTGTAGAACTACTTTCAAAATCTTTAATGATAGTGTGTTCTCCAAATAATAAAGCGACTTCATTCGCCTCATCAACTCTTTTTTCAATAGAAGCAGAAATTTTTCCCGAAGTATTCATATCGCAATTTTGACAATCAAAAAGATTACATGTAAAAGATTTTTTGCTCTCCAGCAAAAGTGTCGTCCACATCTCCACGCTCAAAGCACTAAGACATGGAGTATTTTCTTTACATGTAAGCCTTGGCGCTTCTGCGCGCACGATATAACTCAAAACTTTTGCCGTATCAAAGGAAAGTAAACTAAGCGCATTGGTCGGGCAAACACCGATACATGCGCCACAGTTAGTACACGCTTCAACGCTCAGTCGAAGCTTTCCTTGCACCAATATAAAAGCATTACTCGGACAAATATCACTGCACAAATCACACTCATTTTTGGCATATTCATTGCGTAAACAGGCTAATCTATCAAAGGTAAAGAGTGTTGAAGTATCTTGATAAAGTGTTTTATCCATCGATTAACTGCTCAAAATCAGCCACCAAAAACTCTGCACTAAAATCGCATAAAGCACTGTAAAAAGGCGTTTGTGCCATATTTTCAATCCCAAGAAGATAGGCAGGAGCCCACGTTAAAAGATGTTTTTCCAAAAAAGCGATTTGAGCATTTTTCTCATTTTTCAAGATGAGATTTTGCATAAAAGCACACTCAATACTCAAATGGTCAGGCGTTTGAATATGGGAGCGTTGAAGACTAAGCTCATACCCATGTTCAAAGTAAAACTGCATCACAGGATTTTGTAAACCGACCATGACCTCATCTTTATCCTCCATTACAGAAGATTCTATGGGAGCCGAATTCATTAAAAATAAAGAGGTAAAATCGATATTTAAAGACTCTTCTAGTGCATCTAATGGCGTTTGCATGAACCATTTTTTATCGTTCCCTAGCAACATTTCCAAGATAGCATCATCACCTCTTAACTCCAAAAGTAGCTTTTCATCAAGAATATCCGCAAACATTCTTGATAAAAAAGCGTACATGGTTGCCCTTTGCTTTGGCTCCATCACTTATAAACATCCCTTGAAGAAGCTTTTTTCTGGTGGTGGTGGAGCTTTAAAACCACTGGCTATGATAGTGTCTCCCTCGACTTTACCGATGATAGAGACTTCATTTCTATTCATCGGTTCATCAAGCTGGTACCGCGGAATCGCTTTATAATCAATTGCATAGAGTTTATTTTCAGCGTGTACAAACAAAACAAGCTCATCAATCACTTTATCGCCAAATTCCCACGTTTTAAAACAATCTCCACTGCCACACACCAAGCTTTCCATACGACAATCTGAAAAATAGCCATTTTGGGCACACCACTTACTCGTTAAAAACCCTTTTTTTTCTACATCCGCTGCGTTCACTCCTGTGAGCATAACAAATCCAAGAAGCACTAAGCCAAACTTTTTCATTTTTGAACCTCCACTTTGAGGGTTTTAAGGTAAGCCACTAAATCGGTAAGACTTTTTTCATCTAAATGCGAGAAAGAGGGCATTGTAGAGCTTCGGATACCTTTGTCATCTACACTATACCAAGGAAAATTAGGATGCGCAGTCGTGTTGTAACCTGGAACTACCACGGCACTTGGATCGACAATAGACTCTAACAAATAACTACTATTAGAGTATCCGCCGATATTGGATAAATTGGGTGCCATAAAATTAGGAGCCGTCTTCACCTCTTTATACTGATGACATGCCGCACAATTCTCCAACATCACTTTCTCACCATTTTTAGCATCGCCACTCAGTTCCTCTAATGCAATGAGAGATTTTCCACCCTTTCCTTCCACTTTAACTTCTACCCACGAACTTAAAAGTTTCATGCCATCACGATTTTTTTTCTCTCCATCCCAAAGCGCAAACGCGATAGGAAAATGTCCTAAACTCAAATCTAAATTTTCACTTTTGAGTTTACGCACGATCATGCCACTCCAAAAACCTTTGTCGTATTTCATCTCCATCATCGCATTTTCGCTAGAATCTCGAATTTGAGTCATGGAGCGAAAACCCTCTGCCAGATAAACACGCTGATAATCCGTATTACCGATTTTGGCAACCTCATCTTTATATTTTTTTGCATCTGCTTCATACACGTTTTGATTACTTGCATTGACTTGATGGAAAACATCTTGATTACCATTAGGTTCATACGTCTTACCTGTCGCTTTTTGCAGATGTACCACCACGCCTCTACCTTCACTTCCCATGCCGATATAAGGAAGTTTGTCTAAAGTTATTGGAAACTGAACCGCAAAACCATCGCCATAAGATGTTGAACTATCGCTTTCTTGAACACTTTTAGTACCATCTTGCCATTTGAGCAAGAAAGCAATATTCTCACCATCACTCAAAGACTTGATACTCACTTTTTTAGCTTTATTTTCAGCGTTAAGCTTCACCACATCGATATCATTCATCTCTATCGTTGTTTGGGGATAGAAGATGATACTTTGCTCTTTCGCACTTTGCCACGCCTTTGCATCAAGGGTAATTGTTGAGAGATTCTCTGCTTTATACGCTTTGATTGAGGCATCCGCCATCAAACTTCCGACACTTAAAACACCCAGTGCCAATGCAAGATTTGCTATTTTTTTCATGACTTCACCGCCGCAAAAAATTTCATTTTTGGTGTAAATTTACCACTGATATATCGCTCATCTATCGCTTTTGGAGGTGTGAGCCCTTTAGACTTAGCAAAGTTAGCATAATACTGATTATCCAACCTAAACATATCATCGTGGGAATAGGCAATCAACATATCCATCAGTTCACTTATCCCCGTTTCTTTACGTTTTTTCATCTCAGATTTAAGCGTTTTAGCCGCTTCATGAACCTCTTTACCAAAGAGTTTTTCAAGCTCTTCCATCGGCACACGCGTACTTCCTTCGATGATTTTACCATGTGCATCAAACTTTGGAGGCGCTTCAGTTGGCGGTACATAATAGACATTAGGCACCGTTCCATAGTCGCTTCTAAGTGGCAATGCTACTTTGTACTTTTTGACCAATTTATAAACTTGCCCTTCTTCATCGTCCAAAAATCCTACAAAACGGATACGTCCCACACACTGTTGTGCACACGCTGGGGGAAGTCCCTGCTCGATTCTTGGAAAACAAAGGATACATTTTTCACTTTTAGAAATCTTCGGGTTAAAATAGATTTTTTTGTAAGGACACCCTGCGATACAGTAACGATATCCTTGGCATCTGTCCAAATCGACTAAAACAACACCATCTTGGTCACGTTTGAAAATGGCATCACGAGGACACGCACTCAAACACCCTGGATTAGTGCAATGGTTACAGATACGAGGGATATAAAAGAAGTAGTTATCGCTGGGGAAATTTCCAGCCCCCTCATCCTCATCCCAGTTTGGTCCCCATGTAGGATTGACATGAGGTTTAAGTTGTTCACCTTTGGCTAAACCTTCAAAGTTATAATCCCAAGGCACCCCATAATCACTTTGGATATTAGGTACGACACCAGGCTGTAAATCTCCAGCAGCGTCAAATCCACCGCCACTTTCCATCCATTTTTTAGGGTATCCCATGCCAGGATACGTCTCGACATTGTTCCAGTACATATACTCTCGCCCATTACGGTTTGTCCATTGAGTTTTACAAGCAACGGTACACGTCTGACATCCAATACATTTATTTAAGTCCATTACCATGGCTAATTGACGTTGTGACATGACTTACCCCTTTGCCTTTTCAAAATTTACCGCGCCATCATAGGCGTATTGATTACCATCCCAAAGACCACCAAACTTCAAGTGACCCCAACCATCTGCCATCTCTAAAAGATTCAGAGCTGTTGGGACGACTTCGTTGTGACCTTTTTTATTTTTGTACATGTAAGGCTCCCAACCGTGTTCCAAAACAAGACCATCAGGTGGACACGAAGAGCTTAATTTTGCCATCGCAAAAAACTCACCGATTTGGTTAAAGATGCGTATTTGCTCGCCATCTTTAATGCCTTTAATCTTCGCAATTTCACGGTTCACCTGAATAGCAGGAACTCCTCTTTGAAGTCGCAATAGTGTACGACTCGCTTTATAGTTAGAGTGAATACTCCATCTTGCATGCGGTGTCATCATCACAAATGGATGTGCTTTACTATCAGGTCTGATGCCTTGCATGCCCGTATTCGTCTGTGCGCCCATCTTGATGTAGATATCATGGTCAACATAAAACGTTTGTCGCCCACTGAGCGTTTCTAGTCGCATAAACTTGTAAAGATGGTCTTCGTTTGAGTTAAATGGTCGGTCTGCATAAAGCGGAGAAGTTTTAGCCGCTTTTTCATTAAGCTGTAAAAATCCACCACTTTTGTACATTTTTTCAATCGTCCAAGGCTCATACTGTACACAATTTGCAAGAGCGGCTTCCACGGCTAGTTTATCCGTTCCAAGCTTCGGCTCCATTTCCGACATACTCTCTTCATCCGTATTGGTAAACTCTTTATGGACGATTGTGAGGTCATGGTAGCCCTCTTTGGCGTACTTTTTACTATCTTTTACTTTAGCTTTTTCGATGTTTTCAGGTTTATTGGCAATTTCTTCCAGCTTTTTAGTAATCAGTGCAAACATACTCCACTCATCCATGGCTTCGCCTATCGGCTTGAGATTGGCTGCGGGTTGAGCAAGGTTTGTAAAACGGTGGTATCCGGGGCTTGAGCGAAGATCCCACACTTCATAATGGCTTTTTGCAGGGAGTAAGATATCGGCATAAACAGCCGTTTCACTCATCCGTGTATCGACGTAGGCAAAGTACTTGGTCTTTTTCAAAAAGGCTTCTCTATAATCACTTCCCTTATTACGTCTAAACTTAGAATCCGCGACGATAAGTGCCATCTCAGGACTCCAGTGTGGCTTGTAACCACCCTCTTTCCCATCTTTACCCTTATCAAGCATCGTTCCCACGACTTTCATGTACTCGTCTTTACTCATACCATTTTGAGCCCGTCGCACATCTGCGTCACTAAAGTACTTATTAAAAGTATTCATACCATCGCCAAAGATAAACTCACCGACAAAACCAGAACCAAAGCGTGCGGTGTATTTTCCGCTAAATCCGCTGAGTGCTTCAAGACCGCTTAGTTGGAACTCATTTTCGGTATTGAGTCCACCATATGGTCCCATTCGCCCTGTTAAACCACAGATTGAGGAGATATTCCAGATGGACATCATGCCGTTAAAGTATTTGTTCAAACTAAAGCCAGTAGTGATTTCTACTACTTTTGGCAGAGCGATGTCCCGTGCTAATTGACGCACCGTATCGGGGTGAACACCTGTTTCTTTTTCCGTTGCTTCGGGGCTAAAACGTGATGTACTGCGTTTAAGCATCTCAAAAACTGTGGTGACGTTAACTTTCTCTCCACCCAAAAGTGTGACTTCAAAAACCCCATCAAGCAAAGGCTCAATACCAAAATCGCTTAGTCTAAGTGTCTTTTTATCACTTCCCTCACTGCCTGGCATCAATGCGGGTTTGTCATCTTTTGCATTCCATGCATAAAACTGCTCTTCAAAATGTTTGTGCTCTGCATCGTCTTTGGCTTTTTCCATGTCAGAGCGCCTAAGCATCTTTTTGTTATCCATTCTCACTAAAAATGGTAAATCAGTATAAGTTTTCATAAAGCCGGGTTTAAACATCTTTGCATTAAGTATCTCATAAATAACGCTCATCGCCAAGATATTATCACTTCCCGCTTTGATAGGTATCCACAAATCCGCAGCCCTAGCACTTGCATTAAACTCTGGGGTTATAACGATAACTTTAGCGCCATTATACTTACCCTCCCACACAAAGTGCGCATCAGGAATACGAGAAACAGAGGGATTTCCACCCCAAAAAACAGCGGTATTAACCGTGTACATAAAGTCATAGGTACAGCCAAGATTTCCCTCACCATACGCGATAGCAGCCCCACTAAACATATCGCCAAGATACGAAGCAGGGTAAATTCTAACCGCCCCTAGTTGTGTGGAAAGACGAAGTGGTCCACCACGTCTACCTTCCGTTAAAAGCCCCGTACCTGCATGAACCATCAGTTTTTCAGGTCCTTTTTTGGGATCGGTCATGACATTCCAGATATTTTGTGCGACTTCACCGGCGGCTTCATCCCAAGAAACTCTTTTCCACTTACCCTCACCACGTTTTCCAATACGTTTCATCGGATAAAGCAAACGGTCTTTTTCATACATAATTTGAGAGTGCTGAACGCCTTTGTTACATCCACGAGGATTAAAGTCTGGTATTTTTGCATTGATAGAAGGATAACGAGAGGATTGATTTTCCCGTGTCACGACACCATTATTGGACCAAATTTCCCAAGAACAGTTACCTTGACAATTCACACAATGGTAAGCAAATCCATGCTCTTCTTTTTTACCATACGTAAAGCCAAACTCATTGCGGTACATATTTTCAGTATAGGTCGCATTAGGGTAATTTTCTTTGGCATTTTCTATCTTCGTCACGCCCGTTTTGGCAAACAAATATCCCTCACCCGCTATCATCGCCGCCGTTGCACTCGAAATTTTTAAGAAATCTCTTCTTTTTTCATTTATCATTCTTGACCCCTATCTACTGATTGGTAAATTCATATCATTGCCCCACTCATCCCAACTTCCCGTATAAACTTTGGCATTTTTATAGCCTAAGAGTTCCAGTGCTGTGATGACATGCGAACTTCGCCCAGCACCCACATGACAATACGCGTAGATAGTTTTGTCCTTTGTGATGCCATTTTGCTCAAAAAATTGTTGCATCTTGGTCAAATCTTGAAAAGAAAGTTTTTTATCAAAGTCTGTGATGTTCTTCCACTCGATAAATTTAGCGCCGGGGATATGCCCACCCCGTGCCACATTATCCATCTTTCGCTCACCCATAATCTCTTCAAACCCTCGCGCATCAATAATAGCAAATTTTGATTTATCCCCATTTTTCAAGATATCTTGCACCGCACTTAAAAGTTCATTTTTACTCGCGATATAACTATAATCTATTTTAGCAGGATCAATCGTGTATTTTTTAGCCTTGATATCCTCTTCCTCACCTTTTTGAACCAAAAGTTTTTTCTCTTGCTCCTTTAGGTTAATGTTGAGTTTAGCAACCGCTTCTTTGTCGTCTTTTTTATCTTTGATTTGCACTTTGATGTCATCATAAATTTTTTGTTCAGGATCATTTGCCATCACACTTGCGCGCCCACCATCTAAAATTTTAACTTTGTCATGTCCCCAACTTTTGAAAAATGCGTAAACACCCGTAGCATTAGGACCTTTAAAGTCATCATACGCGATGATTAACGTATCATTATCGATACCCTTTCCCCCGATATAATGCTCAGCCTCACCAACGCACATAAACAAAGGAGAACACTGCATCTTACCTGTGATGGAAGAGTGATGCAAATGGTGCGCATACATTTCAACCGAACCCTTGATATGCCCTGTTTTAAAAATATCTTCATCATCGCCCGTGACAAAAACAACTTTTTCGCTCCCTATCAGTTTGATTGCATCTTGTGCAGATATGATGATATCGCTTGGCATCGCATAAGTAGCAGTAGAAATGATAGCGCCTAAAATAGAGACTTTCAGCCATCTCATAGAGACTCCTTGTCTAGTTAATTACTCGATTTTATTACTGTTTTACTTAATAAAATGTAAAATAATCTTGACATAATTAAATTGTTACGGTTAAGTGACTTCTCGTAACTAATAGGAGAAAAAATGACGCAAAAAGAAGCAAGTGAGCTCCTAGAAAACAAAGCGCTAGACATTTTACATGTAAAGAACGTTTTAGAACAGTTTGCAGGGGATGAATTGATCGAAGGTCTCGTTGCTATGAACCTTAGCCTAAGAACTTCCGTCTATGAGAGACAAAAAGAGCAAAGTGAGACGATGTGTGAACTTCTCTTAAAACTCTCTACTTCCAAAGATATGAGTGTACGATGGGCAGTAGCAAAAAATCCGCACACCAGTATCGAGGTGTTAGAAAAACTCTCAACCGATAACATCAATCTCGTGCGAGCCCTTGTCGCCACCAACCCCTTAACGCCGATTCCCATCCTCAAAAAACTTTTTAACGACGAGAAAATAGTACGCGATGGACTCTCTGGAAATCCTTCCACGCCCCTCAAATATCTCGAAATTTTAGCCGATGACAATGATACGATGGTAAGACTAAGAGTCATCGAAAACCCCTCTACCTCCAAAGCAATTTGTGAAAAACTTTTAAATGATGCTGAGGAAAATATCCGTCAAGGTGCTAGTGCAAAACTCAAAAGGATACATCATGCCAACCAATAACGACCCTTTACATGTAGAGAAACATCTTCTTTCTCTCTTCTCCTGTGGTTGCTACATTAACGCTCAAGAGATCGTGGAGATGGGAAAAATACTGGATGTTGAATTGCCCTATAAAAAACGAGCTTTTATCTTACAAACATTGCTTATTCACGCTAAGCAAACACAGCAAAGCCTCAAACTTCTAACGCTTTTGTGTGATTTGCTAGATGATAAAATGCAACAAATGACAAAGCTGATTGAAAAATATCCTAAAACAAAGTTTGTCATGCAAAACTTTCTCTTCAAAACCAATTCCACCAAACTTTTATTACAACGTGAATTAGCTTTACATGTAAAGGAAAATAATGAATCCTAAAAAAATTATCACCTATGGTTCAACTACCAATCCCAACAACAAAGCACCCTATGCTAAAAAAATAATTGCTATCAGCAGTGGAAAAGGTGGTGTGGGCAAAAGTACCGTTTGCGCTAATATCGCCGTAGCGTTAGCACAAAAAGGATTACGAGTAGGATTGCTCGATGCAGATATCTACGGGCCAAGTATTCCTAGACTTTTTGGTATTGAGAATGAAAAAATACAATGGAATGATGAAGATAAGATGATTCCGAGCGAAAACTACGGTGTCAAAATCATGAGCGTAGGACTCACCACACCCAAAAGCGATACGCCTTTAGTTTGGCGAAGTTCCGTAGCCATCAGCGCGCTCATGCAGTTTTTAGAAGACGTAGCCTGGGGAGAACTAGACTTCCTCGTCATCGATATGCCACCAGGAACAGGCGACGTACAACTCACCATGGCGCAAGAACTTCCCATAAGTGGCGTTATCCTCGTCACAACACCCCAACGCCTCTCCACCGATGACGTAAGCCGCTCCATCATGATGTTTCAAGACACAAAAGTACCTATTGTCGGCATCGTTGAAAATATGAGTTACTTCATCGCACCAGATACCAAAGCAAGATACGACATCTTTGGAACGAAAGGTGCCCAAAAACTATCTGACAAATACACCGTCCCCCTTTTAGGAGAAATCCCTCTTAATAGCGATATTTTAATGCTCAGCGATGAGGGAAAAATGCCAGTAGTATTTGGTGATGATGAAGTTAAAAAGAGTTATCAAGAGATAGTCAAAAAGTTGTTGAAGTTTTTATAGAAAGAAAGGAGGTCAAAAGACCTCCTTCTAAGAAGAGAGAGATTAGTATCTGTATCTGATTGAAGCTTTGATATTTGAAGCTGATTCAACATATGGCATCATACCCATTAGACCCTCTGGGTTGCCTGTTTGGCCAAAGAACATGTCACTACCAGCATAATTATAATCCATATAGACATAACTAAGTTGAGCTGTAAGATTCTTTTTAACAATAGGCAAGATATAGTAAATTTCATATGCATCACCACGAGTAGCTAATTTAGAGCCTGCTAGAGTATCTTCACCATAAGTGAAGCTTCTCCAGTATTTACTGCCGTGATTATATTCTAGACCAAGTCTTTGACCTGCCATAATACCAGGTACTTGAACTCCCGTATAAATTGAAGATCCTGTTTCTTTCTCTGTAGAACCTAGCATTCCAGCACCAGACATTCCATAATTTATTGCCGTTACCATACTACCACTGTAGGTATTAACTGGAACATTGTTTGGATCTGTTTTATTAACCGCATAAGAGATAAAGAAGACACTATCATCCAAGAAATCATTAATTCCGTTACCAATACCATTAACTTGTAAAGACAATGATGCACCAGTCATATCTCCTACATCATAGAAACGAGTAAGAGACTGATCCGCTAGTTCCATACCTACACCCATCATGTTCCAGCCTTTAAAGACATTCGCCATGATTTTATATTGTCCATCATCATAGAACTGCATTAACAAGCCTGCTAAATCCATATTTGGATTCATTCCATCTTTGATATATGCAGGATTGAAGCCTGCTGTTCCTTGCGAATATGCACCAGTAGTTTCAGAGAATCCTCTACCTAAACAAAGTTTAATATACATACCTGAAATACCTGTCACTTTATCAAGATCAAATTTAAAGCTTGCACCATCAAATTCCATATTGATATTATGTCCAACTGGAGATGCTGGATTTTCATTATCAGCTCTAAGGTTAGTCATAAAGCCATCAACAGATGGTCGTCTTCCAAATGAAGCACTGTAATGTACATCACCCATATCTCCAAAATATAAGAAATAAGCTTCTCTTAACTTGATTGAATCATCGCCTGGTTTTTGAGTACCATACCAATCAAATCCCTGAAACATACTTGTATCATTAATGTTATTTTGGCCAAATGTTTTATAAACACCTAATGCGCCTTTAAAAACTAAATTGTCTGCTGGTTGTGCAGCCATGCCAAGAATAAGTTTATTTGTCCAAATTGCATTATCTGTCTTAGAGCCATCGGTAATTTTGTAATCAATAACATCATAAGATGTTCTAAAATCAACATTCCACTTGATATTATCACCAGCATCGTGTGCTTTGATTTCTGTTACTTGAGCACGTAGTGCATCAATATTCATTTTTGATTGTGCGCTTTTAAGCTCAGCCATTTGCGTTTTAAGCGCCTCTATTTCTTGTTTTAGTGAATCATCAGCTGCAAATGCAGTTGATAAAGCAGCTCCTATAATTAATGGAGCGATGATTTTTCTCATTTTTTCCCTTTATATAAAATTTTTTGAACTTCTAGCAAGAAGGAACGTTACCACTATCACTTGCAAACTCTAAACAAAAATCTTTGATATCTGGCATAAATTTCTCGAATTTATCGCCTTTTAGAAAACCTTCTAGTGCTGGAAACTTTTTAGAGTATTCAGCGATAAATTTCTCGCCTTTACCTTCAAATAGAGCTTTCCACTCAGCTTGAGTATGTTGTGTTGCAAACTTTGCACCATTCATTCCCGAATCATTCTTCATATATTTGAGGTAATACTTCTGACCTTTTGCTGAATCAGCAAATGCAGAGGTACTCATCAAGCCCAATATAAAGAACGCAGAAATAACTAAACCGATGACTTTTTTCATCAATTCTCCTTTTCGATTTTATAAATATAAAGACATCATAACAAAAGTAAAATAAATTTTAATTTAAACGTAAGAATTTTCTACTAAATAAGTAAATATTATGTTAATATTTTTTGACTTTTTAATTAAATGACGTTACTAGGCTTAAATAGAGAGTATTTTAGAGTAAAATTTATATTACTTTTATAATTTAAAATAAGAGGGTTTCAGCCAAATATTTTCGACTGAAACCTTTTTAATTATTTTAACAAGAAGGAACGTTACCACTATCGCTTGCAAATTCAACACAAAAATCTTTGATATCTGGCATAAATTTCTCAAATTTATCGCCTTTTAGAAAAGCTTCTAAACTTGGATACTTTTTAGAGTAAGCAGCAACAAACTTCTCGCCTTTACCTTCGAAAAGCGCTTTCCACTCTGCTTGAGTATGCTCAGTCGCAAATTTTGCACCTGTCATTCCAGAACCCTCTTTCATATACTTAAGAAAGTATTTCTGACCTTTTGCTGCATCTGCAAATGAATTTGTACTCATAAGTCCTAAGATAAAAAATGCTGAAATAAGCAAACCAATAATCTTTTTCATTCTAATCCTTTGTTTTAACTGACTACATCAGTTGTATTTTGAAAGGATATACTAACGAAAATAGTATAAAATGCAATTGAAGAAAAAAAAGTGAATTAACAATGTAAAGTAAGGGTATTTGTAGGAAAAAGGAGTGAATAATAAGAGGAAAAATGGTAATAAATTGATGAATTAGAGAAGAAGAAGTA
>JAFLKZ010000025.1 GCA_019162915.1 Campylobacteraceae bacterium | reverse complement strand
TGGGGCAATACAGGTTTTTCGATAAATTTCATAATGCCAAGAAAAACAAGATAAAGAACACCTATCCATTTGATAATTGTAAAAAGCATCACAGATTGTGTGATAAGAGAGCCTAGCCCAATGACAACAATAAATGTTTGCGTCAAAAGTCCCACTTGAAGCCCCATGATGGCAGCGTAAGAGCGTTTAAGACCATAACGTAGTCCATAATTCATCGAAACAACAGCACCCGCTCCAGGAGAAACACTAATCACAATAGTCGCCAAAAGCATCGTTAACCAAATATCAAGTTCCATTTTTTATCCTTTACATGTAAAGCGTGTATTGTAATGCAAAGTTGCTTAGAAAAAAGGGAAGAGGCGAGTTTTCACCCGCCTAAAGAGAGTTATTTAAATGACGCGATAGTTTCTGCTACTGCTTTTAAATCCTCATCGCTTAAGCCCGAAGCGATAGGTTTCATAACGCCTTTCATAGCGCCACCTTGGTCATTTTTATAGCCAGTTACTGAAGCAATAATTTTTGCAGCGTCCCATCCTGCGATAATTTGTGATTTATTAAGTGCTGGTTTGACAGCTTTTTCTCCATGACAAGAAAAACATTTTGCTTTATAAATTGCTGCGCCATCTGCTGCCATCAATGTTGATGCTGCTGCCGCGATGATTGATGCTACTATAATTTTCTTCATACTTCTATTCCTTTTTGTTTTACGAAATGTACAATAAACAACGCATAGCTTTCATTGATTTAAGTCAAGCGACCTTTAATCATATAGCCAAGTTTACCAACCGTTTCTACAATGTCGTCTCCTATTTTTTTGCGAAGTTTAAAAACAAGATTTTTCAGTGCTGAGGGAGGAGCTTCCTCATAAATATAGAGTTTATCCTCAATAAGTTGCCTTGTGACTAAATTCCCTTTATGGGCTAGGAGCATTTCAAGAAACTCTATCTCTTTTTGAGTAAGCGTAATGGATATTTTATTTTGCACCAATATTTTATTTTCATAATCATAAGCATTATGCTCATCAATCTTGAAAATAGTTTTAGATTTTTCTAGCAAAATAGTAGCACTCGTTTCCAAAAGTCTTGTCAAATCACTCTCTTTGATAGGCTTCACAATATATTCTACTAACGAGAGTTTAATGGACTCAAGTAAAAAATCTTGGTCGGTATACGCACTCGTCACGATGATGGGGATATGGTGATTTTCTTTTCTGATTTTTTTGATAAGTTCTAAACCGTTCATTTTAGGCATTTTAATATCGGTGATAATGATGTCTGGATGTTGGTGAGTATAGATTAAAAATGCTTCTTCACCATCACCGGCTGTGTAGACTTTATCCACATATAACAGTAAGACTTTGGCAAAGCTAGCCCGTAGCTGTTCTTCGTCTTCTACTAATAAAATAGAGCTATTGCGCAAAATAAATTCGATTTTTTTCAACAAGTTCGACTCCTTTAAATGCCAATTATAACACGAAAGTTGCTACAATGACAATTTTAAAAGGAAGATATTGATGATAGAAAAAGTAAATTTTACAAAACGATATGTACTTGCCCTTTCTATTATTGCGTTGTTATCGATATTGGCTTACTATAATCTTAATCATCTCATTAGTAGCCAATCTAATGATGGTAAAACTATTGATGTGAGTGGTAGACAAGGGATGCTTTCACAACAGATTGCGCTTTATGCAATTTATTATAAGACAGAAAATCTCCAATCTAACATCAAACTTATGGAAGATTCTCATAATTTACTCATCTCTTTTCCTATGTCTAAAGAGTTAAAACAAATTTATTTTGAAGAGCCTATTTTATTAGACGAGCGGGTGAAAAAGTTTTTGATACATGCCAAACGATTTCAAGAAAACCGTGATGGAAGAAGTTTGACGTATGTGTTACAAAATTCACAAGGATTGTTGCAACATTTAGAAAAAGCTGCTTCTATTTATGTCGCTAGAGCAGAGTCTAATACTAAAAAACTCAAGCAAGTAGAATTATTGATTTTTATTTTTACACTGGTAACACTTGTTTTTGAAGCACTTTTTATTTTTAGACCCGCTAATCGAAAAATTATCAAAGATACCCAAGAAATCATTAAACAAAAAGACTACTCAAATGCGGTTATTGAGTCAAGTACCAATGCTATCATCACGCTTGATGCAAATCTTCGGATACAAACATACAACGCCATGGCAGAAACTATTTTTGGATATACCAAGCAAGAGATGATCAACCAACTTTCTTTTGAAAAAATTATTCCCATGGAATATAGAGCGATGCAAAAAGAAGGTATTTTAAATTTTGTACAAATATTGGAGCGTGAAAACAAAAAAGAAGCCCATGAGATAGAAGCTATCAACCATAAAGGGCAAACATTTCCTATTAGAATTTCTTTTGGTGTGAGTGGCAAGAATAAAGATATTTTGATAGTGGTGAGTATTCAAGATATTTCTAAGGAAAAACTCAAAGACAATATCATGATACAACAAGGCAAATTTGCAGCTCTTGGCGAGATGATAGCTATCATCGCACACCAATGGCGACAGCCTTTAGCACAGCTTAGTTTTAATTGCCTTTACATCAGAAAAAAACTTAATGACCCAGAACTTATTAAAGAAACTGAAAAAAATGAAGAGATTATTCAGTTTATGTCAGAAACCATTACGAACTTTGAAAACTTTTATAAAAAAACAGATAACAGCGTTTTTAATCCTGCAATGTCTATCAATCAAGCGTTAAAACTAGTTGAATCTTTATTGAAACTTAATGAAATTAAACTTATTAAAAATATGGCTCAAGACATCACTCTTTATGGAAATTCTAATAGTTTAGCACAAGTTGTGCTCTCAATTGTGCAAAATGCACTTGATGTTGTCCAATCTTGTAAAACAAAAAATCCTTCTATTTGCATCACATTGCAATCTATCGAAGAGTTTATTATCTTGACAATCGAAGATAATGCAGGGGGTATTAAGGTGGTTCCTATCGAGGATATATTTAAACCTTTTCATAGTAGTAAAAAGCGACCATCGACTGGAATAGGGCTTTATATGTCAAAATTACTCATAGAAAATCAGTTTCATGGAACTATCACCGCCAACAATATAGAAGGGGGTGCGCAATTTATTATACAATTACCTTCTTCCTCTTTAGTTATCTAAAAAATAATTTTTTATAATCAAAAAATAGCGACCCAAAAGAAACCTGAACTGTTATAGAATTTCATCGAATACATCAAAATGTTAAATATGTGTTAAAAAAAGAGGACAAGTTGTACTTTTTTGTGACATTTGTTTAACGCAATCGCGTGTTTTCAAAGGAGGAAATATGGAAAAAAGTTTTAAACAATTTTCATCTCTTTTACTCACAAGTACACTTTTGGCAACAGCTTCCATGGCTGCTGGAGAAGGTACTTTAGATAAAGTGATGAAAGAGAGAGGTTTGTCCGAAGCAGATGTCGTTCGTGCTGCAAAGACTTACAATCCAACGGGTGTTCATGATAAATATATGGTATTTAGCTCAGGCGGGCAATCTGGACAAATGCTAGTGTATGGTGTTCCTTCCATGAGGATCTTAAAATATATTGCTGTATTTACGCCAGAGCCTTGGCAAGGATATGGCTTTGATGAAGAGAGTAAAAAGGTTTTAGAGCAAGGTAAAATCAGAGGTAAAGATATCACTTGGGGTGACACACACCATCCATCACTCTCAGAGACAGATGCGAAGGTAGATGGTAAATGGTTGATTATCAACGATAAAGCCAACCCTAGAATTGCCGTTATTGACTTAAAAGATATGGAAACAAAGCAAATTGTGGTCAACCCTGTCTTTAAATCTGAGCATGGCGGATCTTTCTTTACGCAAAATTCAGAATATATCATTGAAGCAGCACAATACGCCGCTCCTTTTGATAACAACTACCATCCTATCGAAGACTATAAAGAAACGTATCGTGGTGGTGTGACGATTTGGAAATTTGATGCCAATAAAGGACGCATTCAACCTAAAGATTCTTTCACGTTAGAGCTTCCTCCTTACATGCAAGATTTGAGTGATGCGGGTAAAAATCTAAGCCATGGCTGGGGATTTACCAACTCATTTAACTCTGAGATGTACACAGGCGGTATTGAAGTGGGTATGCCACCTAATGAAGCGGGTATGAGTAGAAGTGATACCGATTTTTTACATGTTTATGACTGGAAAAAATTGGCAGAACTAGCAAAAGACCCTAAAAACGTCAAAATTGTCAATGACCATAGAGTTATCCCTATGGATATCGCTGTCAAAAACGATGCACTTTTCTTAATTCCAGAGCCAAAATCTCCCCATGGCGTCGATGTTGACCCAACAGGTGAATATATCGTAGTCTGTGGAAAGCTTGACACACACGCATCAGTTTATAGTTTTTCAAAGATTCAAGCGTTAATTAAAAACAAAGACTATGCAGGTAAAGACCCTTATGGTATACCTATCCTTGATATGAAAAAAGCACTTCATGGACAAGTAGAACTAGGATTGGGGCCATTGCATAACCAATACTCCAATGTTGATGGCGAAATCTATACTTCATTGTATGTTGATAGCCAAGTTGTCAAATGGAACTTTAAAACCCTTAAAGTGTTAGACAGAGTCAATGTTCACTATAACATCGGACACCTTTGTGGCATGGAGAGCAATACTGCTGATCCTCAAGGTGAGTATATTATCGCACTTAACAAACTATCTATCGATAGATTTGCGAATGTGGGACCATTGCATCCTCAAAATCACCAGTTGATTGATATCAAAGGTGGAAAGATGGATATGTTAGTGGATATGCCTATTCCTTTAGGTGAGCCTCACGATGCTGTTGCTATTCGTATCAGTAAGCTACATTCGGAAGTTCGTTATCCTATGGGCACCAACTCACGAACAGGTGAGCAACATATCGGTAAAACATTAGCTGGGCAAGAGAGAATTGAGCGTAAAGGCAATGATGTAACAGTTTATGCGACATTGGTAAGATCACACATCAATCCAGAGCGCATCACCGTTAATAAAGGTGATAATGTTACGATTTATATGACCAATCTTGAACGAGCGCAAGATGAAACACACGGATTTACCGTAGATAATTACAATGTTCATGCTTCTATTGAACCAGGTAAAACATCAACTGTAAAATTCAAAGCAGACATGGAAGGCGTATTCCCTTACTATTGTACAGAATTTTGTTCAGCACTTCACCTAGAAATGATGGGTTACTTGATGGTCAAAGATCCAAACAAAAAGTATGAGAGTACACAAAAACTGAAAATGGCTACGATGAGCAAAGAACAACTCAAAGCAGAGTATGACAAAACGGTTGCGACTAATACTGCAACGGACGCAGTTATCCAAAGTGTTGTGAAGTTCTTAAAAGATAACCATTTTGAAAAACATGAGGTTGTTAAAAACCTTGTAACGGATGCACTTGACCAATACGGCAAAATCCCAGAGCAGAAAAAACTCTCTGATGCTTCTGTCAAATCAGGTGATTTAGAAAAAGCAGTCTTGTTTGAAAATATGATCTGGCAGTATATGGTTAAAACCGCAGATGTCGGCATTCGTGCAAAAGATTTATTGGTTAAACTGGTTGCTACAAAACAATCTCCAGAAGCAGCAAGAGGAGAAGTCGCCTTTAATGAAGGTGGATGTTCTGGTTGTCACGTTGTGGGAAAAGTAAGTTCAGGTCCTGATCTTACAGGTGTTTTGGGTCGTCATGAAAATGGCGATAAATGGGTAGCTGATTTTATCAAAAATCCAGAAGCAAAATACAATGACCCTTATGTTAAAGCGATGATCGATTACTTTAATCTAAGAATGCCAAATCAAAATATGAAAGATGGCGAAGTGCAAAATATCATTCACTATCTTAAATGGATTGATAGTAACGCAAACTTGTTCTAACCCTATCAAATCAACAAAGGGAGCTTCCCTTTGTTGATTGATATATATCAATGATTAATAATAAAAATTAAAATACCATATCTTTACATGTAAGCTTTGTGTAGCTTATACGTAAAGATGTTCTAAGGAGAAAAAATGCATTCAAGCTTTTTAAAATCTAAGATATTTGCAGGACTGGCATTGGTGATTTTAACCATCGCATTTACCGTGCCAATGATAGGTTTTCACGGTACACTCAATAAAATAAATGATGGCAAAGTAGCGGAGATTTCACCTCTTGCTTCAAAAATATGGAATGTGTATAACCAAGGAAGATATAAAAGTACCACAACACCTAAAGAAGCGCACAATAATTTAACAAAAATGATTGAGACTTCTTCTGAGATAGGTGTGGCTTCAATGCCACTTTGGGCAGTTTCACTTGAAGCACCTAACTATCCTAAAGAGGCGTTTCCTGAGGGAATTCCTGTTTATTTTCATTTTGATGGATTTAGTGGAGAAGTACACGAGATGAATACTATCAACCATTATATCGGTATGGACCCTATGTGGAGAGGGGGCATTTTAGAGCGAGAGGTAGGCATTTATGCACTGCTTGCTTTAAGTCTTGTGATGGTTTGTTTTATCGCTTACAATCATAAAATTTGGAGTTATTTAATGTTTATTCCGGTGAGTGTGCCGCTACTTTTTATCGCAGATTATTCCTACTGGCTCTATTGGTTTGGTCACAATTTACACGATTGGGGCGCTTTTAAGATAAAACCGTTTATGCCCACTGTTTTTGGCGATGGCAAGGTAGCACAATTTACAACGCACTCTTATCCCACCATCGGTTTTTACCTTTTAGTCCTTATCTGTTTGCTATCCTTACTTGCTATTTTGGCAAAAAGTAAGGCAATAAAAGAGAGTAATGCAAACTAAACCGATGAAGTATATTTTCATTTTGTGTGCTTTAACCTTATCTTTGACCTACGGGGAGAGTGATTTTAAGTATGACACACAAGAAAAAATAGTGAAGTATGAGGGACCTATTAAAGAAACAAAAAGAAGTCCTATTCAAGATGCCATTGACACTGCCAAAGAAGGATCGATTATCAAGCTAAAAGCAGGTGTTTATGAGGGAAATATCGTTATTAATAAACCCATTAGTCTGATAGGTGTCGAAGAGGGCGTTGTTATAGATGGTGGGGGAGTGGGGAGTGTTATTACGATAAAAAGCTCTTATGTCACGCTGAAAAATCTTCATATTACCAATAGTGGTGATAGACCAGATAACCTTGATGCTGGGGTTACCATTGGTGGCGATACGACCACAGGAGCGATAAGTCAGTGCGAGATAAGTCAGTGCAAGATTACGGATTCTTTGCTTGGCATTAATGCTGAGATTATCAATAATTCAATTATTGAGGGCAATTTTATCAGTTCAAAAGCATTTGATTTGGGGCTTAGGGGAGATGGCATTAGGCTTTGGTACAGCAACGATAATATCATACGCAAAAATCATCTTTTCAAATCTCGCGATATGGTAGTGTGGTATTCACACGGCAATACGATAGAAGAAAATTTAGGAGAGTATGGACGTTATGCTTTGCATTTTATGTATGCAGGTAAAAACTATGTGCACAATAACAAGTATAGATACAATTCCGTAGGTATCTTTTTTATGTATTCTAACGATACGGTTGCGACTGGTAATATCGTCAAAAGTTCTATTGGTGCGGCAGGACTTGGCATTGGACTTAAAGATGTGAGTAACTTTACGATAGAAAACAATACTTTTATTTACAACGCGCAGGGGATGTATATCGATAGATCACCTTTTGAGCCAGATACGAATAACTTTATACGCCATAACAAAATTTTATACAATTCAGAAGCGATGCATTTTCACTCACTCTGTGAAAACAATATCGTGACTGACAATGTAATCTTGGGAAATATCGAAGATGTGGTGAATGACTCACGAAGTGAAAAAGATTTTAACAACGAATTTGCACGCAATTATTGGGACAATTATGAAGGATTTGATAGAAATAGAGATGGCGTAGGAGACAACTCCTACAAAATCTACCAATACGCTGATAAGCTTTGGACGTATAATCCCTCGGTGAAGTTTTTTTATGGCTCACCCGTCATATCGCTTTTGAATTTTCTCTCAAAACTAGCTCCTTTTTCGGAGCCTATCTTTTTGTTAGAAGATAAAGAACCAAAATTTATGAACAACTAGTAGGTGGAAAAATGGCATTACATGTAACAAAAGAGCGTAGAGAATTTATCCAATATTCAACACTCGGGATACTAGGACTTGTGTTAGCAGGAGGCGCTGTTAGTGCCCCTTATCTTAAAGCAGATGAAAAACATTTACGACCCCCCGGAGCGGTGGAGGAAGATAGATTTTTAGCACTGTGTATTAAATGCGGTCAGTGTTTGCAAGTTTGTCCTTACCACTCTATCGAACTTGCTGACTTTGCAAAAGGGTATGGAATGGGCACCCCTTACATTGATGCGAGAAAAAGAGGATGCTATCTTTGCGGCGCTGTACCTTGTGTTTTGGCATGTCCAACGGGTGCACTGGATCATCATACTGAAAAACCTGAAGATGTGAAGATGGGCATTGCTGTTTTAGAATTTCCTAAAACGTGTCTAGCTGTGACGAGAACTAATGTACCAAAATCGCAAATACAGCGCATTTATGGTCATCCCCATACGAGAAAACTAGAAGAGCAAGTTTTAGAAAAACTCTCTTTGTTTGAGGATAAGCCTTGTACGATTTGTGCGGATATGTGTCCACTCCCTAATCCTTTAAGTGCTATTGAAATGATAGTCACGCCAATGGGAATAACGCGTCCGCAGATAAAAAGTGGATGTGTAGGATGTGGCGTGTGTGAAGAACTTTGTCCCGCTTCTAGCCCTGCTATCGTGGTAAAGCCTAGAATGACGTATGAAGCTTATTATAAAGAAGGAGTCAAATCATGAAAAAAATAATCCTTATGCTAAGTGTTGTTTTTCTTGTTTGGGGATGTTCAGATAAAGAAGAAAAAAAAGAGACAAAAGCGGTTGAGCCCACCAAAGTAGGGAAAATTGAAGTTGTCCAAAACGATAACTTTAAAGAAGAAAAAGTGCAAATCAAAGCCAAAGATGAAAATGAAAGTAAAGTTTTTTACTACGACTACAATAATGCTGACAAAAATATGACCACTAAAGAAGAAAAAACTTACACGCCAGTGGATGCTAACATGCGTGTGCGAAGTCCTTATGAACATGTTGAGTTAGGCCTTCTTGTAGGACGTTTGAGTAAAAACTTTATTGTCAAATGTTCAGCGTGCCATGATGATTACGCCAATGGTGTCATCGGGCCCTCTTTGATTGGTAAAGATGCAACATTTATCTATGGAACTATTATGAAATATAAGAGTGGTGAAAAAGACAATATCTTGATGAGGGAACTTGTTATGCAAATGAAAGACAAAGAGATTAAAGATTTAGCCGATGAAATCTTTGTTTTTAATCAAGAAATCAAAAAATTAAGAGAGAAACAAAAATGAAAAATATCATCGTAGGATTCTTAACCGTATTGATCATAGGACTAATGGCATACACAGCAAGTAAGGGGCGAGCTTTTCAAGGAGGAGAGGCTGGAAAAATCACTGAAAATGTAGCCAATATTCAAAAAACAGAATCAAAAGCCACGCCAATTGCGCAAAAAAGCGATAGAGAAATTGAAAATGAAAAGCTCAAAGCGCTAAGAGATAAAGCTGGAAGTGTGACCACTTTTAAAGTAAGTGACAACTATAAAAAGAAATGTGCTTCATGTCATGGCGCTGGTGGTGAGGGCATCGTAGGACTTCCCCTTTTTGGACAAAGTGCTGAAGCTATTTATACAAAACTTGTTGAGTTTAAGAGTGGAAGACGAGAAAATGCCATTATGAAGGGTGCCATTATGAATGTTAATGAGGCAGATTTTAAAGAGCTTTCGCAAGAAATTAGTGAGTTTAAAGCAAGAGCTGAAGCGTTAGCAAAATAAAGGATACGATGTGAGTAAATACGAAGAGCGACGTACTATCGCCAAGACTTCATTTTTGTCTACTTTTTTTGATGAGACATCTGAGGGAAAGAAAAAACTAAGTATTCGTGCTAAAAGATGGATAGCTATTATTTCCCTCCATTTGATGTTCTTTTTATCTTTTGCGATTGATATACAAATTTTAGAAGGAACACTGAGCGGTTCACGCCTTTTGGGCTTTCATTTGATTGATATATTTGCAACACTTGAAGTATATCTTGCCACGTATCACATGCCTATCAACATGGTGATAGGAACAGTAAGTATCATTCTTGTGTACCTCATTATTGGAGGGCGGACATATTGTTCATGGGTTTGTCCTTATGGTTTACTGAGTGAAATAGGAGAAAAACTTCACAATACGCTTGTGACTAAAAAAATCATCAAAGAGCGCACTTTTGACAATCGTGTACGCTATATCTTTTGGGCAATCTTTTTAATACTCTCCGCTACAAGTGGTTATTTAGTATTTGAACTTATCAATGTGGTAGGAATTTTGAGCCGTTTCGTTGCTTATGGCTGGAGTGTTGCATTGGTTTGGGTTTTAGCAGTTTTCTTAGTAGAAGTCTTTTTTGCCCGCCGTGCGTGGTGTAAATATCTCTGTCCGATTGGAACAACTTATGGCTTTTTGGGTTGGATTAGTGCTACAAAAATAGAGTGGAATGATAACTGTGACCATTGCATGGTATGTCACGATGTTTGTTTTGAAAATCAAGTGTTAGAGATTACGAAAGCAAAGTACGACAAGCAAAGAGAAGAATTAGGCATTAAAAAAGAGGTTGTTATGAGTGGAGATTGTACGCTTTGTGGAAGATGCGTGGATGTTTGCCATGCGGATGCTTTATCGTATACCTTTAGATTAAAGTCACTCGTATGATAGAAGTTAAAAATGTTACTAAAAAATTTGGAAGTACCCTTTCGCTAGATAATGCTTCATTAACCTTTGAAAAAAATGATTACGTCGCCTTGATGGGACCTAATGGTGCGGGCAAAACGACATTAATTCGCTTGATTTTAGGTTATTATCATCCTAACAGTGGCGAAGTTCTCATCAACGGACTAAGCCCGATCAAGGATAGACTCGAAGTATTGGAGCATATCAGTTTTGTGCCTCAGCTTCCTCCTCCCATCAAACTAAGCCTTGAAGAGCTTATCAGTTATGTGTGCGCAAGTGCTAAGATTGAAAAAAAAGAGATATTTCATTTTGCCAAAGAAATGGAGCTTGACCTTGTTCCCAATCTTGGCAAGTCATTTTTTAAATTAAGCGGTGGCATGAAGCAAAAAATGCTTATCGCGATAAGTCTAGCCAAAAAGAGTGAAATCATTATTTACGATGAACCAACGGCTAATCTTGACCCAAAAGCTAGAGATAACTTTTATAGGTTGTTAAAAGAAAACGAAAACGGTAAAATTTCTCTTTTTGTGTCGCACCGACTTGATGAGATCAAAGATATCGTCAATAGACAAATCTATATGGATTTGGGAAAAGTGGTAAGTGATGAAAAAATTTAGTTTTTTACTATTTTTATTAGGACTTTTCTTTGCAGGATGCGATAGCAAACCAAATCTTGAGCCTAAAAAAGTGCATTGGGATCGCGATATGTGTGAGCGATGCAAGATGGTACTGAGTGATAGAAAACATTCTGCACAAGTCGTAAATGCACAAACAGGGCGTAAATATACCTTTGATGATATTGGTTGTGTTATTTTATGGTTTAAAGAAGATAAAATAACATGGAATGATCAAGCGATTATTTGGGTGAATGATGCTCAAAGCGGTGAATGGATTAATGCAAAAGAAGCGTTTTACAATAGTGAAAATATAACACCAATGGCGTATGGTTTTGGCGCTTACAAAAGTCGTGAGCAAATCAAAGAAGGAGCAGAAGTGATAGATTTTGCAGAAGTATCAAGAAGGGTTATTAAAATAGGCAAATGACATCAAAAAGCAAGACACTTTTCTTTTTTATCCTCTTTACATGTAGCCTTATTGTGCTGCAAGTTGGCTATCTTAAAAAGAATACGTTCAGTGCTAAAAAAGAAATTTTTGTCGCTTTAGTAGGATTGCCAGATATCTCTTTGGTGAGTGAAGCGCACTATGTGAGGCATCGAAGTTTGAGTGATGTTTTTTCCTATTTTGGAGATTCTCCCGAACTTTTGGAGTATTTTCCCTCCACCTTTGTATACCATTATGCCTCAATTTTTAACAAAAATCCCTCAAGGATAGAACGTGAAAAGTAAGATGAATTTTCTCCTTCTCGAATATGCCATTAATGCAATTTTACGTCGTGGAAAAAAAAATATTTTTATTCTTTTGATTTTTAGTATGCTCGTTTTTTTACTCTCTTCAGTGCTTTTTATCTCCGATTCGATCAAGCTAGAATTAAACAGCGTCGTTAAGTCCCTTCCTGAAATCACATTGCAACGCTTTGTGGCAGGAAAACAAAGTGATGTTTCCCTCAGCAGAGCGGAAGAATTACTTTCCATTGAGGGCGTTAAAAGCGCTATTCCTCGTATTTGGGGATATTATTATTTTAAAGTAGCGGGCGTTAACTTCTCGGTTGTAGGCATTGATGCTTTTGAAGATCAATACAAAGAGAGTTTACAAAAAATAGTCGATAGTGTTGATGTGGGAGTGTTAGAAAAAAATAGCGGGATGATTGTGGGCGAGGGCGTTAAAAAAGTTTTAGAAGAGAACTACTATAAAGATTTTTTTAACTTCGTCACAGCGGAGGGGAAATGGAAAAAAGTAACCATTGCAGGGGTTTTTAGCTCTGACATTTCGCTTGAAGCTAACGATATGATTTTACTGCCTAAAAATACAGCCTACGAAATATTTGGGATGGATAAAAAAATGGCAACGGATATCGTGGTCAAAGTCTCGAACCCTAAAGAGATACCGATGATTGTCTCCAAAATAAATCTCCTTTTTCCCGATATGCGCGCCATTACCAAAGACGATATCCGTGTGAGTTACCAAAATATTTTTGATTATAAAAGTGGTTTCTTTTTATCTCTTTTTCTTATCTGTGCTTTTACCTTTTTTATCATCATTTATGACAAAACAAGTGGACTAAGCTCTCAAGAGAAAAAAGAGATAGGCATTTTAAAAGCGGTAGGGTGGAGTATGGATGACATCATTAAGGAAAAGTTTTATGAAAGCTTCATTATCTCTTTTTGCGCATTTATCATGGGGTTATGTGCGGCACTTTTCTTTGTTTATTTTTTACAAGCACCTCTTTTAAGAGATATTTTCATGGGATATTCAAAACTCAAACCCGATTTTATTTTACCGTTTAGCTTTAATGTGGAAATGCTCTGTTTACTTTTTTTATTAAGCGTTCCCATTTACATCGCTGCAACTTTGATACCTTCTTGGAAAGCTTCAACACTCGATGCTGATGAGGTGATGCGATGATAAAATTAAGCCATATCCATAAAATTTTCACGCAAGGCAACACAGAAGTGGTCGCACTTAGTGATATTTCTTTACATGTAAAGGATGGGGAATTTACAGTTTTAAAAGGGGCGAGTGGTAGTGGTAAAAGTACGGTTTTATCGCTTATTGCAGGGCTTTCACGTCCTAGTAGTGGTGAAGTTTTAGTTGAGGGTAAGGCTATTTCTAAGTTACCTGACAATTTTAGTGCACTCTTTAGACGTGAAAATATCGGTTTTATCTTTCAAAAATACAATCTCATCCCAACGCTAAGTGTGCGAGATAACATCATTTTACCGCTTATCCCTCAAAATCCTAGCGAAGAGGTGTTGACCCATAGTGTGAACCATGTGATGGAAAAATTCTCCATCGCGCACAAAGCAGATATGCTCGTCAAAAATCTCTCAGGGGGAGAGCAACAACGCGTAGCTATCGCAAGGGCACTTATCAATAAACCAAAAATCATCCTAGCAGATGAGCCAACTGCTAATTTAGACGCGAAACTCTCCAATGAATTAATCGCAATTTTAAAACAGCTCAAAGAGGAAAATACCACCATTATCGTGGCAACGCATGACCCACTCTTTTTTGATTTGGACTTTGTGGATGCTCAAGTTGAGATGAAAAATGGAAAAATAGTATGACATTAACACCTGAGATTATCGCTATCTTGATGCTTGATGCACTTTTTTTATTTTTTGCACTTATCGCTTTTGTGTTAAGTTTGAGGATTTTATTTAAGTGGGACATTCGCTCCACACAACCTTTGCAATATGCTCTTGAAAAACAAAGCTATCTCGTTTCCGTTATCATCAAATATATCTTTGTTTTAAAACTCCCGCTTTTTTTGTTTTATATCTTTACATGTAATAAACTCTCCAACATCATCACGGGAGCAATGTGTGCTTCAGGAGTAGTCAATTCGGTTGATTTTGGGCTTTATTTGATGGTTTTTAAAATCATCAATCTTTATCTTTTTGGCTTTTGGTTACTCCTTAATAACGCTGATATGAAAGATGAATTATCTCCTTTTGTACGGATGAAATTTCTCTTTTTTGTAATCGCTTTTATTCCGCTTTTACTAGAAATCATCCTTGAAATTTCTTTTTTTGCCTCTTTAAATATCAGCAAGATAGTCAGTTGTTGTGGCACACTTTTTTCACTCACCAGTGCTTCTTATCTTTCTTTGCTTTTTAAAGTAGATAGTTCACTTTTAGTAGGACTGTTCTACTTTTTTGGATTGATGGTTTTACTAGGGTATATCCTAAAAAATATCCCTGTTTTTATCTTTGCAAATCTCATGTATGTTCTTTTTTCTCTCATTGCATTAATCGTCTTTTTTAGCACATACGTGTATGAATTACCCACGCATCATTGCCCATTTTGTCTACTGCAACAAGAGTATTATGGAGTAGGTTACCTCTTGTATATTAGCCTTTTTGTAGGAACTTTTTATGGATTTTGCGGTGGTATTTTAGAAATGGTGACCCATAAAGGCCATACTAAATTTTTTAAAATATCACTTTTCTTTAATGCCTTCTATTTAGGGTTAGTCTCTTTGTATCCCGTGGCTTATTATCTTAAAAATGGAGTGTGGCTATGAACCGTAAGGTATTTAATTTTATATTGATAGTTTTTCCGCTACTCGCCTTAGGTGGACTTTTTTGGTATTTTCAAAATCTCCATCAAAGCCCTATGGATATCGTTAATAAAGATAAAAAACCGCTTACTTATCAAGATAATACTGTGCAAGATGTCTACTGTCATATGTTTTTAGTGGGGGCAAAAGATACAGCGCAAGTCATCACCAAAGAGGGAAAAACATACTTTTTTGATGACATTGGGTGTGCTATTTTGTGGAGTAGAGACCAAAAGCTAAATCTTAGTGAGGTAACTTTTTGGATATATGATAATGAAGCGAAAAAATATATCGATGCTTTTAAAGCCTATTATTCTGTCATCGAGGACACGCCGATGCACTATGGATTTGCGGCACATGAAAAAGAGAGTAAGGGACGCATTAATTTTGAAGAGATGCAGATGCGTATGCTACGAGGTGAAAACATGAGTGATCCCAAAATACGAAAAAAATTATTAGGAAATTAAAATGCAGAATTTGATGTTAATTGCATATTTGGATTTAAAAGAATCTATAAGAGCAAAATGGTTTTTGGTTTATTCAGTGGTGTTTGGAGGGCTCATTGCACTTTTTTTCATCGCAGGCGTTACCGAATCTCAAGTGATGGGATTTAGTGGACTGAGTCGTTTGCTTTTGATGTATATTCAGGTGACGATTGTTATATTGCCTATTTTTATCCTTATCACCACGGTGCGTTCTATCTCAGGTGATAGAGATAATCACATTTTGGAGTACATGCTCTCGTTTCCTATTTCGCTAAAACAGTACTATTGGGGAAAAATTATCGGGCGTTTTGCGACAGTCTTTTTGCCTGTTTTTTTTGCGATGATTATTGCTCTTATTATCGGTGTTTTTAAAGGAGCTTCTATCCCTTGGGGTATCTTTTTTCTCTACTCTGGACTTCTTTTTTCACTTAGTTTGGCTTTTTTGGGAATAGCATTTTTTATATCATCGGTCGTAAAGTCCTCTGAAGTAGCACTTGGATTATCTTTCTTTGTTTGGATATTTTTACTTGCCTTTATCGATATTGCGCTTATTAGTTTGATGATGCAAAATCGTTTAAGTGAAGAACTAATCATCGGCATATCCCTACTCAATCCTATGGAGATTTTTAGAGTAGCCGCCATCAGTCTTTTTGACCCTGAACTCACGGTGATGGGCCCTGTGGCGTATTACATTTTGGATAATGTGAAACAATCGTTGCTTGTTCTTTTTTCTATTTTTTATCCTATTTTATTGGGTTTGGCGTTTGCGTGGTTTGGATTTAGTATCTTTAAAAAAACAGATTTAGTATAGGAGTTATGGAAATGAAAAAATTATTATTGCTGGTAGGGTTAGTGGGTTTATTGTTTAGTGCGCCAATTGAGCTTAGTAAAGAAGCGACGTGTCTTATTCGTAAAATAAAAGTTTATACTGCACCTGAATGGGCGTCTAGTATCAAAGTGAGAAGTGGTGAAACTATCTATTTTTCGACACCAAAATCTATGTTTGAATTTTACTTTCAACCAGGTAAATGGCCTGAATATAATGTCAAAAGTAATGACGATATGCAAATCTATGTTACTAATTTTAATACATTGGAAAAAATAGTAGCAGGAGAAGCTTATTTTGTCTATGGTTCAAACAAAACAGGACCAGCAGGTGATGACCTTCCTGCATTTTCAACTAAAAAAGAAGCAGAAGCGTTCGCTAAACAGTATAATGGCAAAAGAGTTTTGGATTTTGCAGGCGTATCTGATTCGCTCATCAATCTTCTTAATGGAAGAGCAAGGTCATAAGTTAAAAAGGGTTAAAATGAAAATAGCGATAAGTGGTGCGAGTGGTTTTGTAGCAAATGCGTTGAAAAAAGAATTTCCAAATTTTATCGTGATTGAGCGTCAAGATGATGTTGAAACTATCATTGAAAAACTTAAAGAAGTTTATGCTGTTGTGAATTTAGCAGGCGCACCCATTGTTGCAAGATGGGATGAGGCGTACAAAAAAATACTTTATGATAGTCGTATTGAAACAACTAAAAAATTAGTAAGTGCTATTAACCAAAGTAAAGTTGAACATTTTATCTCCACTTCTGCGGTGGGGATTTATCCTAATAACGTTACATGTAACGAAGAAACTACGCAACTTGGAGATGATTTTTTAGGCAAACTTGCCCATGATTGGGAAAGTGAGGCTCACAAATGTGAAAAAAGAACGACTATTTTAAGATTTGGTGTAGTGCTAGGACTTGGAGGAGCTTTAGAAAAAATGGTGCCTCCCTTTAAACTAGGGCTTGGGGGCATTATAGGCGATGGTAGAATGATAACCAGTTGGATCGATATTGATGATTTGATGAGTATGTATCACTTTGTGCTCGAAAAAAAGCTCGAAGGCATTTTTAATGCTACTTCTCCTCATCCTGTGACAAATTATATTTTTACCAAAACACTCGGAAAAGTCCTTCATCGACCAACACTGATACCACTTCCTTCTTTTATCGTTAAGATGCTTTTTTCAGAAGGCGCAGTTGTTCTTTTGGATAGTAAAGAAGCCTATCCTAAAGCATTTTTGGATAAAGGTTTTGTATTTGAATACGGTGAATTAGAAGCATCACTGAAGAAAATTTTAGCCTAACTATCGTTTTTCTAAAAAAAGTTTAATTCCTAAAAGTACCATGATCGAGCCTGAGATAAAATCAAGGCTCTTTCGTACAGATTTTCTCATGATAAATCCATTGGCAGAGCAAATAGCATAGATGAGCAGTCCTTGCCAAATCATGGCAATAATGAAATGTAAAGAGGCTAAAAACATTGATTGTAAAAGAGCTGACGCATTAGGAGCGATAAACTGTGGGAGAAAAGCCATATAGAAAATCACCGCTTTAGGATTGAGAACATTAGATAAAAAACCTTCACGAAGCGATATCCAAAAGTGAAATACGGCTTTTTTTGTCTGCTGATTGTAGTTATACTCATTTTTAAAAAATGCTTTAAAGTTTGAAAATCCCAACCACAAAAGATAAAGCGCCCCGATAGATTTTAAAAACATAAAGGCGGTAGCGGAGTAGAGTAAAATAGCTGAAATGCCTACTGCTGATAAAAAAGCATGGACAAATAGACCCAAACAAATGCCTAAACTCGACACGAATCCATCTTTTAACCCACCTCGAAGTGAGTTTCTAATCACCATCATCGTATCTGCCCCTGGGGTCATTGTAAGCAGTGTGATGGCGACAAGATATGTCCAGAGGGAGAGTTCCACTATTTATTTTTTCTGCGTGCCAGTTTGACTTGTTTTGCTTTTGCTTTTGCTTTTGCTTTACGCTCATCGCTCATTTTAGCGATATCCGAGTTTACCGCACCTTTTTCGCCCAAAGCTTGCTTTTGAGAGGCTATGATGAATTTCTTTTGTTGGTTCCAAAGTGCTGCTAGTTTGTAACCTTTTTCCATTTTAACGCTGTTGTTGATGATGGCGCCCATGATTTTTCCTTGTATTTTTTGAAATAGGTGAGATAAGATTGGTCAAAATTAATGGCAAAGTGCCATGTTTCGTTGGAGTAGTACCCATTTTTATGCGGGATTATAGTGTAAATGTGCTTATAAAATGCAAAATAGTATTTATATAGATATAAGCGCTACCTATTGGTACTAATTAAGTTTTGTAAGAAGTCTATGGTAGGCTCATTCAAATTTATTTTTGTTCACTTCTCTGAGCATTGCATCACTCATAGAATTTACCTCTTTTGAAATAGTCATAATATTTTCTGCAATAGTTCCATTTTTGCGTGTATTACTATCGATAAGAGATAATGATTGGCTAATATGTAAAATACCATCAGCTTGTTCACTGATAACATTTTCAATATCACTAATGGATTGGGTAAGTAGATTAATACTTGCATTAATTTCTCCTAAACTTTTTTGGGTACGCTCTGCAAGTTTGCGTACCTCATCTGCAACAACCGCAAATCCTCTTCCATGTTCTCCCGCCCGTGCTGCTTCAATAGCAGCATTTAATGCTAGTAAATTCGTTTGATCCGCGATATCGCTGATGATATTAATGATGGATTTAATCTGCTCAGATTGACTCACAACATCTTTGGTGCGCACTGAAGTCGTATTGATAGATTGGGTAATCTGCTCCATAGCAGCAGCAGTCTCTTCAATACTAGATGCTTGTGCATTGGTAGCAAGCTGTAAATTTTCCATTAGTGATTCTAATTCACTAGCCCTAGAATGTAAATTTTCACTGCTTAGTTTTGATGAATGTAGCATGGAGCAAATTTCATCGCCAAGAGCATTAACACTAATTGCAATTTTTGCATAAGGATTTGGAAAGCGTTTCGTAAAATCTTGTTTTTTATAGTGCTCTAAAATGTCTAGTAACATTGGAACATTACGTGCAATGGTGTGTTCAAGGTCATATTGCATCTTTACCAATATTTCATGTAAGGTTTGTAGACTTTTTGTGCACGGTGTTTTTTCAATTTTAGCAAGCATATTACCTGCGGCTATTTCATTAGCAAAGCGTTGAACATCTAAAACAAACGCTTCGTCACAACTCATAGTTACTTGTGTACGTTCAATGTTCTGATTGATAAGTAATGCCATTTGACCAATTTCATCATTAGCTTTTATTTCTAATTTTGGTACTTGATTATTCTCGTGATTTAAAAATGAGAAAAATGAAAGAAGTCCTTTTTTGAGCTCTTCTATGGATACAAGTAGTGCGCGTGAAAAAAAGAAAAAATAGGTCATTATAATTAATAATAGAATGATAGATTCTGTGATAATGCCCCGTTGAAGTGCAGTGATTTTAGTTTCAAAATCAACCGTTAGTGTTTTTAATAGCGCATCTTTTGATTTGATAATTTGACTAAAATGTTCTCTACTTGCATTGGCAAGAGGCGTGGCATCTTTTTTGTAGCGTTGATACATGAGGGCAAGAACATTAGCACTACGTTCTACTTTACCAAGTTCTTGCATTTTTATATAACCATCATTGACAAAAGCGAGTGTTGTTATTCTCGCATTTTCGACAGTTTTTATTTGATTTTCTTCGTTATATAGACCGTTTAGAGTTATTTTAAGGACGTCGAAATTTTTCTCAATATGCGCGATTGATTTATGTATTTCTTCTATATTTTTTTCGTATGCGTTACCAAGCATAATATCGCGTGTGCATCGACTAATATAATTAAGTTTTGATTCAATCTCTAAAGTGATAATTTTTCCATCAACACCATTTTTTGAGAATCTCCCAAACTCTTTTTCAATATTTTGCAATGAAATAAATTTGAATCCAAGAGAGAGTATCAGTAGAAGGGAAACACATATTCCAAAAAAACTTAATTTTTTAGCAAGAGATAGATTTGTATACATTTATATCCTTTTAAGTACTTTCCATCTTTAAAAATAAAAAGATAAATTTCAAATAATTATCAATATTATAACTATTTTTTAAAATAAAATAAAGGATTTTTGAGAAGACAATAGTGGAATAAATTTAGAGTTTTACATTTTTTAGGGGGAAAAAAAGTGGGAGGACTAAGTTTTTTAAGTTTTACAAAATTGGCTTTAAAGTCCTAAAGTAGATGGTGGAGCATAGCGGGATCGAACCGCTGACCTCGACGCTGCCAGCGTCGCGCTCTCCCAGCTGAGCTAATGCCCCACATCAAAGTGGAATTAAAATTTTACCCAAGCGTAGCTTAAGAAAAGCTCTAAGCAGCTTTTTTCTTACTTTTTTGTGATTTAATACTAGCGTAAGCTTCTTGAATTTTTTGAAATTTTTCTGTGTATGATGGTTCATTTGTTTGTCTATTGTGATCTGGGTGGTAGGTTTTAGCAAGGCTGAGATATTTTTTTCTAATACTCTGTAAGCTTTCACCCTCATTTGCTTCTAGGAGTTTATAGTGCTCATTGGTAGTATGACATTTCGGCAAAAGAGAAAATTTTGCTTCTTTTTGAATAACTTTTATTGGTTTGTCATGCAAAGCGATGAGTTTTTGTAAAAATGCTAGGTTTTGTGTTTGAGAAGCAAAGGCACAGGTGTAGTATAAACTGGTTAAAAATTCTTTACGTTTTTTTATCTCTTTTTGAGTTGGGAGGTTGATAAGCGTTTCATTGACCCAAAAAGATTTACTAAATTTTTTGGATAGGGTGTTGCTTACATGTAAGAAATGTGATGAGTTTTCAGATAAATCAACAGTGATACAATCAGCACTTAAACGTAATCTCATAATTTCTCCTCTATTTATATGTAAAGCTAAAGCAAAAGAAGTTCCACCTTTAAGATAAATTTTTTTTACGTCAATTAATACTTTTTTAATATCCATAAAGGTATAGTTTTTGGAAATGTCAAAAATAAGGAGATAGCGTGGGCAAGCGTGTAATTTTAGTCGATGATTCTAAGACGATTTTAGCAACAGCTGAGATGGCTTTAGAAGAGATGATAGGCAAAGGAATCATCGAGTTTGCAACCTATCTCAATCCCGCAGAACTTTTAGAAGCACTTTTAAATGGTGCAGAAGATTATGATCTTCTCATTAGCGATATTAACATGGCGCAGATGAGTGGGCTTGATCTCTCCGAACAGTTAAAGTCACACGATAAATTCAAAAATAGACCTATTTTAATATTGACAACCGAGAGTTCCCCTGAGATGAAGGCAAGAGGTAAAGCTATTGGCGTAACAGGCTGGATGGTTAAACCCTTTAGTGACGAGAAGCTTGTAAAAGCTATAAGTATGGTGTTGGGACTATAAACATGGAAAAAACCAAAACAAAAGTTGGGTTAAACACCAACCGATTTCTCACTTTTTACTTAGAAGAAGAGGTTTATGGCGTAGATATTTTTGATGTCAAAGAGATTATCGCGATGATGAAAACTACGGCTGTTCCTAAAACGCCAAAATTTATCAAAGGTGTGATGAATCTTCGGGGCAATATCATTCCCGTAGTTGATATGCGACTCAAGTTTGATATGCCTGAGGTTGAACCGCAGATGTACACTGCTATTGTTATCATCACCATTGAGGGAAAAAATATCGGTTTTATCGTCGATAAAGTAGAAGAAGTGGTTAATGTTGACAGTGAAAATATGTCAGCACCACCAGAGTTTGGCTCACAGGTAGATACAAGATTTATTAAAAGTATGGCTAAACTTAAAAATAAAGTTGTCATGATATTAGATTTGAAAGCACTTTTTGGCGAAGAAGAGTTAAATGTGGTACAAAATTTAAGTAAAACACTTAGTGATAAAGGATAGGAAATGGGCAGTAATATGACTTTAGGAAAAAGAATTTCTATAGGATTTGGTATTTTGGTATTTATCACTTTAGTGTTAGGTGCTATTGGTGTTGTTAACATGCGGAGTGCTGCAAGTGATTCTGCTAGGCTTTCAGATATCTATGCGCCAGAGGTGCAAGTGGCCAGTGAGGTTTTTAAGGTCGCTAACCAAATTCGTTATGATATTCGTGCATTTTCAATGCAAGATGATGAAACTGCTCTAGCTAATTCAAAAAAAGGATTTATTGAGCTTCAAAAGTACCTTGCTCAAGCGCAAGAGTTGGGTAAAAAATACAACTTAAAAGCACTTATTGAGAATGAAAAAATTGCTTCAAAATCATTAGGTGATTATATGGCTTCTGTGGAGCGTAGTGAAAAGATATTGGTACGCAAAAAGAGTCTTGATAGCAGCATGGTCGAAAATGCAACTACTTTTATGAAAAATGCGGCTGATTATCTTTCCACCCAAAATGTACAGATGAAACAAGAGATGGAATCAAAGATAGAACTCTCTAAATTATTAGATAGACTGGGAAAAATAAATAAGATAAATGACATTATAGACTTAGGCAATGTAGCGAGAATAGAAGGACAAAGGGCACAAGTTAAAAGAGATATTACACTTTTAGAGACAGCCATAAAAGGCTTTGATGCTATTTATAAAAGTATTGCCGAGATAAGAACGACGACATCTCGTCCTGTTAACGTAGAACAGCTTAAAAATATTGAGACATCAGCTAAAAATTATGAAACGGCACTTAAAGGTTTCATCGTTGTGCTACAAGAAACAGCTATAGAAAATGTACTACGTGTTAAAGTGGCTAATGAAGTTTTAGGTGCAGCAGAAGCAGTCGTTGATTTGGGTGTTAAAAACACAATTGATATTGCAAATGAGTCAACTACATCTTTGAGCGTTGCTTCTTGGGTGATGATTATAGGGCTTATTACTGCATTGTTGATGAGCATTCTTGTTGCTTTCTTTATCATTAGAAGTATCGTTAAAATTGTGACTGAATCTGTTAAATCACTCTCAGAGGGAACAACGCAAGTAGTCAGTGCTAGTGAGCAAATAAGCTCAGCGTCCGTTTCATTAGCAGAGGGTGCAAGTTCACAAGCAAGTAGTGTTGAAGAAGTCAGTGCGACGATAGAACAAGCTACGGCTAGTAACAATCAAAATGCAGAAAATAGTAGAGAAGCCAATATCTTAGCACAACACTCCAATGACGCGGCAAAAGTGGGCAATCAACGCGTAGTTGAACTTATGGGTGCAATGGAGCAAATTACTGCTTCTTCTCAAAAGATAGCAAGAATTATCAAAACTATCGACGAGATAGCTTTCCAAACTAATCTTCTTGCACTTAATGCAGCCGTCGAAGCAGCGCGTGCAGGTGAACATGGACGAGGCTTTGCTGTTGTTGCCGAAGAGGTTAAAAACCTTGCGGAACGAAGTGCGGGTGCGGCAAAAGAAATCACGGGTATTATCGAAACGAGCATCGACCAAGTCAAGATGGGAACTGATGTTGCCAATAAAACTAAAGAATCTTTTACAGATATCTTAAATGGCATCAAAAAAACTTCAGACCTTATCGGAGAAATTGCTATTTCTGCTAAAGAGCAAGCTGAGGGTATGAATCAGATCGCTATTGCGATGGGTTCAGTCGATCAAATCACACAACAAAATGCTTCTGCTTCTGAAGAAACAGCAGCAGCGGCTGAAGAGCTTAATGCTCAAGCTATCTCCATGTTAGATAATGTCTCTGAACTTGCATTACTTGCTGGTTTTGATATGGGAAAAGAGAGCTCAAGAAATAACACTAGAAGTATTAAGCGAATTTCAGCTCCAAGTATGGCGCCTAAACGACTCAACAGCATGCCTGCTAAAAAAGGCAAACCGATGCAAACGACTACTTCAAGACGAAATAACGAAGATGTTTTTCCTTTAGAAGAGAGTGACTTAAAAGAGTTTTAACAAAGCAGTGTCGCAGAAAATTTCTGCGACACTGAAATAACCAAAAATCTTTTTTTTGCAAAGGGCTTACATGTGTATTGATGGTGATATTTTAGAATTAGATATAGAGATAGACTTAGAAGAGGTTAAAGCTTTGCAAGCGTTTGTAAAAGATAGGTTAGGTTATATCGAAGAGATTACGCTACTGCGTTCACAAAATGGTGTACCCGTAACTTCGGCACTTTTTGCACTTCTTTTTTGTATCAAAAAAGCAAAACCTTCCATTAGAATAGATTTCATAGATTCTATGAGCCTTTATTTGGATGCCTATGGAATGATGTAGTGGAATAATCATGAGTAAAG
>JAFLKZ010000114.1:23232-24878 GCA_019162915.1 Campylobacteraceae bacterium | reverse complement strand
CAATATTATTAAGAACTTCTATCGGATCTTGACCATTAAATACGTCAAAATCTCGCTCAACTATTTTTTTGTGAATATAAAGTGCCTCTTCATACAAAGGATTCGTATAGAAAGTATCATCAAGTAACAATTCTTCTAAACCATCTTTTGTTTGAATAAACAGATGCAAACTATCATCATTGATATAGTAATTGAGCATGTTATAGCCAATATTGGTAATAAACTTGTTAATTTCATTAAAGAGTTCTTGTGATGGAAGTGTTATTAAGTCAGGATTTTCTATCAAATGACGAATAACCTCTGGCATAGAAAAACGTTTTTCTAATTCTTTCAGTATATTTCTATAAGCTGAAATAATTTTAAAGAAATCCATCAAATCTTTAGTACCAACACCTTCAATATCAATAGCATCCATACCTGATTCAATCAAAAATTCATTCATTTCATTATCGTCTTTAAGATAAATTTCTTTTTTACCTTTTTTATAACGATAAAGTGGAGGCTGCGCTAAATAAACATAACCATTATCCACGACGGGGCGTAAAAATCTAAATAAGAATGTCAAAAGAAGCGTTTGAATATGGCTACCATCGACATCGGCATCCGTCATGATAATAAGCTTGTGATAACGAAGTTTTTCTTCATTAAACTCATCACCAATACCGCACCCTAGTGCCGTAATCATATTTTTAATCTCTTCAGATTTTAAAATTTTATCTAAACGACTTTTTTCAACGTTAAGAATTTTACCTTTAAGTGGCAAAATAGCTTGAAATACTCTATCACGTCCTTGTTTTGCAGAACCACCCGCAGAATCGCCCTCCACCAGATAAAGTTCACTAATACTTGCATCTTTACTCTGACAATCTGCGAGTTTTCCAGGAAGTGTTCCAATACTCATAGAATCTTTTCTGCGTGTTAAATCTCTTGCATTTTTAGCCGCTTCGCGTCCACGTGCTGCTGCTAATGCTTTATTCATAATAGCTTTAGCTTCAATAGGATTTTCTTCAAAGTATTTGACTAATTGCTCATAAACCAATTTTTGAACAATGGGCTTTACATAAGAGCTTCCTAATTTACCCTTTGTTTGCCCCTCAAATTGAGGCTCAGGGACTTTAACACTAACAATAGCGATCAAACCCTCACGGACATCATCGCCAGTGATTTTAACGTCCTTTTCGCGAACTCCTGCATTAGCACTAATATAATTTGTAATAGCTCTTGTCAAACCTGCGCGGAAACCACTTTCATGTGTTCCACCATCCATCGTTTTAATGTTATTAACAAAAGAAAAAAGTGTCTCGCTATAAGTTGAGTTATACATCATTGCAATATCAATTTCGACATCTTCTACGCTATCAGTATAATGAAATGGTTCAGCTACTTGTTCTTTTTTATTAAGATCAATAACAAATTGTTTAATACCACCTTCAAAGTGATACACTTCAGCGCGTCCATCTCTTTGGTCTTTAAGTTCTATGGTTATTTTTGGATTAAGGTAGGCAAGTTCGCGAAAACGAGTTGACAAAATGTCAAATTGAAAATCAGTTGTTTCAAAAATAGTGGCATCTGGCCAAAATTCTATGGTTGTTCCTGTTCTATTCGTTGTTTTAACGATATCTAGTGGCGTTTGTGGAATTCCTTTT
>JAFLKZ010000114.1:18867-23222 GCA_019162915.1 Campylobacteraceae bacterium | reverse complement strand
GAAAATTCTTGACGATGCTCATTGCCTTCACGTTTAATAGTTGCTACTAATTTTGAAGAAAGGGCATTAACAACAGAGACACCAACACCGTGCAATCCTCCACTTACTTTATACGTATCTTTATCAAACTTTCCACCAGCGTGAAGTATAGTTAAAACAACGGTTGCTGCTGACATATTTTCACCATCATGCCAACCAACAGGAATACCTCGACCATTATCGACTACGACACATGAACCTTCTCGTGTCAGTTCTACTTTGATAAGGTCACAATGTCCTGCCATTGCTTCATCGATAGAGTTATCAACTACTTCATAAATAAGGTGATGTAATCCATTGATGTTAGTATCACCAATATACATACCTGGGCGTTTTCTAACTGCTTCAAGGCCTTTTAAAACTTTTATATTATCTGCACCATAAGTATTGTTCATATTTTCTCCGCTTCTGTGTTTTAAATCATAATTGGCATAACAATAGTCATAAAGTTTTCATTCTCAAGAGTGAAAGGTAAACCACTATCATTAAATCCAAGGGTAAAATTACTATTGTCGATGTTTGATAAAAAATCTAAAATATAACGACTATTAACTGCTAAAAATATATCTTCTTCTAGTCCTGTCTTAAATTCTATTTCCGTTTTTGCTTCTATATTATCATCATTTAAACTTTCAAAAACTATTTTTTCAGGTTTAAAGGTCAGTTTTATTTCATTAGAAATAATAGATATTTGTTTAATAGCATCTATCATTAGTTCTCGATTGAGTAAAATTCTAAAATTTTTGTTTTTTGGAATAATTCTTTGATAATCTGGAAATTTACCATTAATGAGTTTTGTAAAAAATTGAAAGTTGGTTGATGAAGCAATGAGTGTGTTTTCATCATAAAACATTTCAATATCATCAAAGAAAAGTTTTTGAATTTCACTAATAGCTTTTTTAGGAATAATCAATGAAAAATTATGTTCAGTTTCTTTTTCTATTTTGATAATTGCTAATCGTTTAGTGTCAGTTGCCACTAAATTGATAAATCCATCTTTAATGTCTATGAGTGAACCGTTTAATTCAAATTTAGGATTATTAGTATCAATGGCTGGTGCTATTTTTTTAATAGATTTAACAAGTAATGTACTATTGATATCAAATTTTGGTTTATTTTCAATTTCAGGAAATAAAGGAAAATCATTTGGATTAAGCATAGGTAATTTAAATTTTGAACTATTTTGCTTAATATAAAGATAGTCATTAATAGTTTCAAGGATAACTTCATCATCTTTTAAAATTTTAACAATATCTAAAAACTTTTTACCATTAGCGGTAGCACTACCATCACTGAGAATTTTTATATCTTTTGTATGATAAGTAAGTCCAATTTCATAATCTGTTGCTTTAATAATCAAGTTTTGATTTTGAGCGAGAATGAGTATATGAGAAGTAATTTGACTAAGGTCTTTTTTTTCTAAATAGGGTTGTGAATTTAAAAGCATCGTTTCTAAAACGCTTTTTTTAATTGAAACTTTCACAGAGTCTCCTTTTATTATATTTTAATTAAGATAGTTGAAGTAGTAGTTCATGGTGAAAAAGTGAAAAAACAAAAATTATACCCTAAATCAGGGGTTTTTGATAGTGAAACAAAATTCAAGTTTTTTCACATCTTGTCACTTATTCTTTCTAAACTTTTATTCTTGCTTCGTTAATATTTTGTTTTTGATATCTTCTACTCTTAGTTTAAATGATTCATTTGTCGTAATAAGTTCATTTATTTTTTTAATATTATGTGATACTGCTGTGTGATCTTTCATTCCAAAATAGGTTGCAAGTGAAGGCATAGAATTTGGTGTGAGTGTTCTTGCTAAATAAATTCCTATTCTTCTTGCTTCAACGATATTTTTACTTCGTTTAGTTGACTTAATTTCACTTGGTTTGATATTAAGATCTTTGGAAATAATTAAAATAATATCTTCCAATGTTATATTTTCACGTTTTTCTTTAATTTGTTCACGCATAACATTTTTTGCAAAGTCTAATGTTATATCTTGACGCATCAAAGACGCATAAGCATTAAGATTGATAATAGCACTTTCAATCTCTCGTATATTATCTCCCATATTGGAGGCTATATAATTTACAATGTCACTATTAAGGTTAATACCATCTAATTCACACTTCTTTTTAATAATAGCAATTTTTGTTTCAAGTTCTGGCAATCCAATATCAGCAATCAAACCCCATTCAAATCTACTTTTTAATCTATCTTCTAAGCCGTTAATCATTTTAGGTGGTTTATCGGAAGTTAAAACGATTTGTTTTCCTGCAGAGTGAAGCTCATTAAAGGTATGAAAAAATTCTTCTTGGGTTTGAATTTTATTAGATAAAAATTGTGTATCATCGATAAGTAAGATATCACAATTACGATATTTTTCTCTAAATCTTTCCATGGATTGATTACGGATGTTATAGGTAAAATCATTCATAAATTGTTCGATGGTAGCATAAATAACAATTTTGCCTTTGGCTTGAGAATAATTTCCGATAGCATGAATTAAGTGTGTTTTACCAAGTCCTGTTGGTCCATAGATAAAAACAGGATTGTAAATCGTTCCTGGTTTTTCAGCGATAGATTTAGCAGCAGTATAAGCGTATTGATTTGAACTTCCCACCACAAAACTATCAAAAGTATAAGAGGGATTTAAAATAGTATTTTTTGCACTTTTAGTCATTTCAACCATTTCTAAAGAGACTGGTTTGCTTTTAGTGACTTTAATGTGTTCTTTTAAAATAATTTTTATTTCTGGTTTTTTCCCCATTTTTATTTCAAAAAGATGGGCTATTTTTTCGCAGTATTTTGTTTTGACCCAGTTAGCTATTAAAATATTAGGAGCTATAAAGACCATTTGGTCGGAGTTTGAGGCTTTTTCGTGAAATTTTAATTGTTTGATGTAGCGATCATATTCTAATGAAGATATTTCTTCTTTTAAAAGGCCTATGATGGTATCTGCTAACAAAAAATCTCCTTAAAAAAATCTTCACCCTGTGAATAACTATGTGAATAACTTGTTTTTATTTTAGCTAAACTATTATTAGTTATATGTTAAACCAAGGGTCGCTATAATGTGAAAATAGTTATTCACACTGTGAAAAAGCAGTGAATAAAGGACTTTAGGTGATTATTTTAGGTATAGATCCAGGGACAAAAAATTGTGGGTATTCGATACTCAAAAAAGAAAGAAATTCTATTTCTTTGATAGAAGCAGGGTTGATTAAAATAAAAGAAAATGTGTTGCAACATCAAATTATGGAGTTGGTTGAAGGGTTGGATATTATCTTTAAAAACCATGCTATTGATGAAGTTGCCATAGAAGATATTTTTTATGCGTATAATCCTAAAACGGTTATTAAATTAGCACAATTTCGAGGTGCTTTAAGTTTAAAAATTTTACAAGTAAGTGGTAACTTTAGTGAATATACAGCCCTTCAAGTCAAAAAAGCAGTTACTGGAAATGGTAAAGCAACCAAAGAGCAAGTTTCGTTTATGGTAAAGAAGATTTTGGGGATTAAACAGGAGATAAAACCTTTGGATATAAGTGATGCCATAGCTGTTGCCATCACTCATTCACAAAGGGTAAAAGTGAGTTAGTCGTATTCTTTTACGTTAAAAAGATACTTATGATCTTCGGGCAAAGAGTCATAAAGTGCATGGGCTAAATTTTGAATTTCCCAAAGGGCAGACTTGTCACTTCTTAGGGTTAAAAAGTTTTGTAAGCTTCTTGCATTGATAGTCCATGTAAGTTCGGTCTTGTAGCTCTCTGGGAGGCAGTATTTTGCTTTATCATTGCTAATACCTTCTACAAGTACGAGTCGTAAGTTTTCTAAAGCCTTAATACTCATTTCATCTACCATCTCAATACCTGTTAAAACAAGGTACTTTGAAGCTCTTTCACTATCTTTACATGTAAAGGTTATTTCACTCTTTAATTCTTTAAGTGTGTAGCGTGATGATTTGACAGAAAGGGAAGCGATACGGTGGCGTGCAAACTCTTGAAGAAGCGCTCTACTAATGCCTTGAATATAAAAGTTATAAACCAGATGTTCAAGTGTTGAAGCGTGTTTAAATTTGTTTCCAACGCGGTCTATGAGTTCTTTATCTTTTTCTCCACCACAATCACTTTTGTCAAAACTTTGCCAACAAGTACGAATGGCATTGGCACAAATAACGAGCGGAGTGTAATTTTGTAGTGTTATTTTCATGAAATAGTCCCAAATTTATTTGGGACTATTGTATTACATGTAAGCTAATTATTGCTTGAGTTGAAGGAGTGTTTGCAATAACTGATCGGCAGTTGTAATTGTTTTTGA
>JAFLKZ010000114.1:0-18857 GCA_019162915.1 Campylobacteraceae bacterium | reverse complement strand
GTAATTTTGTAGTGTTATTTTCATGAAATAGTCCCAAATTTATTTGGGACTATTTTATTATATGTAAGTAAAATTATTGCTTTAATTGGAGCAGAGTTTGAAGTAACTGGTCAGCAGTTGTAATCGTTTTTGAGTTAGCTTGGTAACCTCTTTGGATAACGATAAGCTGTGTTAATGATCGCGAAAGATCCACGTTACTCATCTCCAAAGAACTCGCTTGGACAAATCCTCGTCCACCCACAGCAGCTTGTCCAATGATAGGGTCACCTGAGTTTGAGGTTTGGATAAAAGTGTTACCACCATCACTCTCCAAGCCTTCATTATTAGTAAATTTTGCCATTCCCACCTGGGCTAGACCAAAACTTCTACCATTGGTAAAACTACCAATTAAAGTTCCTGTTTCATCTACACGGATACCCGCTAAATCTCCACCAGGATAACCATCTTGAGAAATACCTGATGTATTAGATTCTCTATCAAAACTTGTCATACCATCAAATTGACCAAGTGTTCCAAAACTTAATTCTATATTTTGCTTAGGAGTTGAGCCATTATTGGCAGTATAAGTGATACTGTTAGGGCTAAATGTTGCTAAAGACCCATCTGAATTAAAGCTCATAGTACCAGTTATAATATTTTTAGGGTAGCTTCCTAAGTTAATATCACCAGGTTCTGGAACAGTAATAAGAATTGACCATTCTGTTCCACCATCTTTAGTATAACCTGTTTTACTAAATTCAAATCTAACAGTATGTTTACTTCCTAATGAGTCATAAACATCAATACTTGAAGCGTGACTTGCAGCATAAATACCTTGAGAAGTTCGTGTGCCAGTTCCTGATGTTAACGTACCTTGAAGTGCTGTCATAGAGGTCATAAAATTACTATTGCTAGTTACTTTATTTGAAGCATTCGTAAGTCCAGTAACAGAAAGATAAAGGTCGTAATCATCTTTAGCACGGTAGTTTGTTCCAGCAGGAAGTGTTGTTATACCACCGGCAACTGTTGTACCAATAGTTATATTAAGTCCTCCAACTGGTATAGTAGTTCCAATGGGGATAGTAAGAGCTAATGGAACAGATGTGGGTCCGTATGTAGTGCCACCAATGGTAACATCCACAACAGGTGTGATAAGAGTAGTAGTTAGACCAGCTGGAAAGTTAGTTACTGTTGGTCCAGGTATAGTCACAGCAGAAGGGGCAGGTATAACAGTATTAGCGGGTATAGTAAGGGCTAATGGAACAGATGTGGGTCCATAAGTAGTAGCACCAATTACAACGTTCGCAGACGGTGTAATAGCCGCAGAAAGGTTTGTTCCAACTGGAAATGTAATATCTTGAAAAGCAAATGATGTGGTGAGTTGAGCAGCTGTAATGGTGGTAAGAGTAGAGGTAACAACATCTCCATCATCTGCATTCAAAGCATCACCGATTGGATTTGATATTTCAAATTGTCCTTGAGCATTAACGATTATATTGACACCATCATTTTTATCAGCACCGCCTGGTACGGTATTGTTATAATCAACATAAAGTCTAGCATCTGTTTGCATTGCATTACGTAAATCTTCTGTAGTTGTAAATGTTCGTGCACTTGTATTATATCCACCCGAATAGGTAGGTGATGTGGTAGCATAGGTATATTGGTACGAGGTAATAACAGTATTATTAGCAAGGTCAGTATTATCTGTCCCACCTTTAGTTATTGTAATATTTTTTGTTTTAGCTTCTGTACCTGATTTGTTATCGTTTGTAAAATAGATTTGATTGCCACTTGATATTTGAGCTATGACTCCCGTAAGTGATGTTTTTTGGTTGACTAATCCAGCGATATAAGTTGCAACATCATTATCAATAAGAGAGGGAACACTTCCCGAAATAGTTTCTCCATTAATAACAAGGTCAACAACAGTTATAGGAGCATTATGGCTGATTATAGTGCTTTGTGTTTTAGCTTCTGCATAACTAACCCACACACCTTGTCCGCTAGTGAGATTAAATGCCTCACCGCTAGCATTGAAAAGAGCTCCTAAATCTTGACTTTTTTCATAAAGTGCTTTGTCTGTATTAAAAATATGTAAACCATCATCATTTTCATTATTTAATTCAGTTGTATTTTGTATACCATCGCCATTTATATCTACCCATCCATGCTGAGAATCAAGGGTATAAATAGGAGATTTACTGGTGCCAACAGAATTGCCAGAAGCTAGATTTGCTTTAAGTGTAATAAATCCTGTATCATTGGCGGGAGTAGTAAGTCCTGGAGGAATTGTGATGTTACCAATAGGAGCTGTTGCATCTATTTGTGCGGTAGTTTTATCTCTCATCCAGCCTTGAATAATATAGCCATTTCCCTCAACAAAGTTACCCTCTGCATCGAAAGAAAAGTCGCCATTTCTGGAGTATTTATAAGTATTTCCACCATCAGGGGAAACAACAAAAAAACCATCTCCTTGGATAGCAAGGTCGGTGTTTTTATCAGTAGTTTGAATGGAGCCTTGTTTGAAAATTTTAGTAACAGAGGCAACTTGTGTTCCAAGCCCAATTTGCATAGAGTTTTTACCACCGAGTTCACCTTGTGGCGCAGTTGCTATCTTGGCTGTTTGGCTTAGAAGGTCAGAAAAATTCGCTCTACTATATTTAAAACCTGTCGTATTAACATTGGCGATATTGTTACCTTCCACATCCATGGCAATTTGGTGAGCTTGTAGTCCGCTAACACCTGCCCAAAGTGATCTCATCATTGTCGTATCCTTTTAAGAATTACTTTTTAATTCATTTGTTTTAATATAAAGCAATTTTTAAATTATATTCATTCGTATTTATTAGAAGCAATTTTTATTCCATTTACTTTTTCATATTGATAGCATTTTGTATCATTTGATCACTTGTTGTAATACTTTTTGAGCTGGCATCAAATGCTTTTTGCATAATGATAAGCTCCGTAAGCGCTGTTGCCATATTTACATTGCTTCCTTCAAGTTTGTTGCTAACGATTTGTGAGCCTAAAAAACTTCCCGTATCTTTGGTATAAAAGATAGGTTTTCCACTATTTGAAGAGGCACTAAATAAGGTAGAAGTAACATTTTCTAGACCTTGGTCATTTTGAAAATGATAAATTGCCACTTTAGCGATAGCCGAGCTTCTGCCATTGGTAAATTCAGCGATAACATTACCGTTTCCATCCATTCCATAAGCTTTTAAAAATCCTTCAACATAGCCATCAGCATTTGCAGAGTGTGCTTTGTTAAGAGATGTGCTTGAGGTAAGTCCAGTAAAACTATTGGGTTTTCCTAGGTCAAGTGCTATGGCAGAACCATCATTAGATATAGAGGTAAGCGTATTGCTCAAAAGTTCACCCGTGCCTCCAAAAGTAAGCATACCTGTTTGTGAGCCAGTAATCTCGTAAACTTTATTAGCAGTAGTGTCTACTTGATAAAGAGCTGGGTCATATATTTTTTTGACAGTTCCCTTTGTCAAATCAACATCATAAACTGCTGGATCATAGGTTTTTGTTGGGTCATATTGTTCTATGGTGTAGTTTTCATAAAATTTTAAGATCTTTGCTTCACCATCCCATGTACTTCCTGATGCAGGTTGTGGAACCCTTTTAGTAAAAGTAAAATCAAGGGTATCTTTGTCGCCATTAGCGGAAATAACACCTGTGGTAAAGTGTGCGACATTGGCTATTTCTTGTTTGGTTTGTATTTTCGAGCTGACCGTTAGGGGAACAGTAACATTCAAGCTACTAACATCATAATTAGCAATACTCCAATTATTGGTTGCATCTAAAGGTGTTGTGATATCCAAAGTTTTACCATTAGTATCAGTGAGTGTTACTATAACAACATCGCCAGTCTTTGGATTTAGAATGGTAGGGGTATTTGCAATGCCTCCACTAAGACTTACTTGAGAAAGCACAGGTGTTACAGTGGCTGGAAAATCAGTGGCATTTAAAGCTATTTGGATAGGTCCTATATTGATAGTTGGGTCTAAATTAGCGCCATAAGAAACATTTTGTGTCGCTTCTGGTGGGAAGTAGAGTAAATCAGGGAGTGTTACTTTGGTTTGCGCACCTACGGTTCCTAAGGGAGCGTCACCTAATGTCGTTATGGCGAAAGGCGTTGCAGGGAGAGAAGTTGTTTTGTTATAATATTGCCCAAAAGTATCAAGTTTTGTTTGGCTAAGCGAGGTTGGCGTAATATTGGCACCAGAAGTTGCCATAAGATAATTCCCATTTAAATCAACTAAGCTTCCTTGGCTATCGATAGAAAATGATCCAGCTCTTGTATAAAGAGTTTGCCCACTTTGCCCTTGTACGCCAAACCAACCTTCTCCGCTGATAGCTAAGTCGAAAGGATTATCAGTATTTTCAAGTACTCCTTGAGAAAGATTGAGTCCTGTAGTTTGTGATTGACTTCCCATGCCTCCATTATTAATTGTAGGTTCCATGCCGCCACCACTGAGGGTTGATGCAAAAAGAGATGAAAATTCTGGTGTACTCCCTCTAAATCCAGAAGTGCTGATATTAGAGATATTGTTTGCCCAGACATCAAGACCAAATTGCTGTGTTTTGATGCCAGAAATGCCATTATAAAAAGAAGAGTTCATGAGTATGTCCTAGAAAAATTCTGTAATGTAACTTAGTGGAACATAAGAAGAACCTAGTTTCATCAATGGACTACCATCTTGATATCGCACTGATTCAACAGGATAGATACCAAATTGTGTAGATTGAGCCGCACCTGTTGCATCAACATAATCAGCCGTAACACTATAATTACCAGCTGCTAAAGCAGTGCCACCATTATCAGTTCCATCCCACTCAAAAGCCAATACACCACTTTTCCCTGCTTGGTCTGCCAAAGAGACAGTTTTAACAGTCTTGCCATCTTTATCAGTAACCGTGAGTGTTCCTGTTTTAATCTCTTTTTCAAAATAAATTTCAAATTTCGAGGTCGTATCTTTTACGAGGCTTACAGCATTAGAACCTAAACTTGCCATTTTACCGATAGCGCCGATGGCACCCATATCCATACTTGATTTCATTTGGTTTGAGAGTTCAGTCATAACTTTGTTGGTGTTCTCTTGTGTTTCAAGACCTGCTAACTGTGAAGTTTGTGTCAAAATTTTATCAGAATCCATAGGTGCAGTCGGGTCTTGGTGTGCAAGTTCAACCAAAAGAAGTTTCATAAAAGAGTCTTTACTTAAAACGGCTCCAGGATTACTTGCGGTTGTACTGCTTGTTGAGCTATCTACATAGCTTGTGGTGATTCCTGAACCTGATGAGCTTGTTGATGTTGTAATTGCCATGATTTATCCTTTATACGTATCTTGGAATGACTACTTCGATAGAAGCAGTATTTTCATTGGAGGCTTGCTCTGTGGGTAATTCTTCATATAATTCGCCACTACTTTTTTGATTATTATGTTGAGGTTGTTGTCCACTTTCCCTTTGGTCATTAAAATTCATCTCCAAATTTGTAAAGCCCATATTGACGAGGGCATTTTTAAACTCAGCTTGATTTTGAGTAAAAAGTGTCATGGTTGTTGAATTGGAAGAAATGTTTACATGTAAATTATTTCCTCTTGTTAAAAGTGTGACCTCGACTTCCCCTAGATTTTTAGGGTTAAGGGCTAGTTCTACTTTCATAATAGGCGCTTTGTAATTGTCTATTTTCTCTTTGAGGTCTGTTGCAAATTGATTGAGACTCTCTCTTGATGTGATAGGTTGTTTAGTCGTAATCTCTTGTTTTTGAACAGCTTTTACTTCTATGGTGCTTTGCTTGGTTTCGATATTTTCACTTTTTATTACTTCTTCAGAATTCATAAGCGGTGTTGGTACCGCAACGAGAGTTTCATCGGAGGGTTTTTCCATGATGGGTTTTTCTATTTTGATATTTTGCAAAATAGTTTCTGTCAATCCCTTTTGGGCTGAGGTATTTTCTGTTTTTACTTCATGAATTCTCGTAATAGGGGCTGATTTTACTTCTTGCTTAATCTCTTCACTCAAAGTTGCTTCTGCTACTTTTGCAGGTTCTGTTTTTAATTTTTTGTCTATTTTAGCTTCATCTGTAGAAGGAGTTACGATTTTTTGCGTTACAATTTCTACTTGGGAAGGGGTTACTTTTTTAGATTCTGCATTTTCAGATACAACTTTTATTTCTTTGATTATTTGCTTTTCATTTACTATCAATGCTTCATCTTCTAATGCGATAGTTTCTGTTTTGGAAACTTCTTCAATCTTTGTTTGCTGATGAGGCGTAGTTGTTTTTGGTTCCTCTTTGATCTCTTTTGACATTAACTCTTTGAGTGCTGAATGGGGTGCAGTATTTTCACTTTTTTTGTTTTGCACTTCTAATGGATTAATTGAATTACTGGTGATTTTAGTATCAGGGATAGTTTCTTCAAGGGGCGTCTCTTCTGTAATAGTTTGAAAAAAATCACTTTTTGCAAGAGCTGGAAACTCCTTTTTGAGGGATTCTAAGCTTTCTTTTGAAAAAGATAATTTTTCTAATCCTAAATTATATTTTTTAGATAAAGCCATCAAATCACTGACATTTTTTACTTCACCAAAGTCTTTGACTGCTGTTTCATTAGTAAGAATTTTTTCTAATCTACTGGATGATTTTAGTGTAGGAAAAGAAGTTGCTTGTGTACCATTTTTAAGAAAATTTACCACTTTTAAAATATCTTCCAAAAGATGTTCATCGATACTTTTTGCTTTTGTTGTCGTTTTTACCTCTTTGATTTCTTCTTTGGCTTCGGCAACAGTCTCTTTTACAGATTTAGGACTCACTTTTGCCGCATCCGTCAATTGCGCAAGCATAATAGATATGAAGCTTTTTGACGCTGTTTTTTCATTCGTACTTTTTTTCGTTTCACCACCGCTTAAAGCTAAATTGAGTGGACTTGCATTGTTAACATAAGTAGTAACATCTGCCATTTTTTCTTACCTTTTTATACTAGTTACAATTTTTTTGAAGAACTACACGACTAAATAAAGCAATATATGTTCCATCTAACATAAAATTTCAATATCTCTTTACATGTAAGGGAATGTTTCAAATTTAGCAATAAAATGGTATAATCGCTCATATTGACTCCAAAATACAAAACCCAACACTTTTTATTTTAGAGGTATAAAAGCCAAACTCAGAGGAGATTTTTTTGCAAGACTTTAGAAATATTGCCGTTATCGCGCACGTTGATCATGGTAAAACCACATTAGTGGATGAATTATTAAAACAATCAGGTACTTATACAGCACACCACAAAGTTGAAGAACGAGCCATGGACAGCAACGATCTTGAAAAAGAACGTGGAATTACCATTTTGTCAAAGAATACAGCTATTCGTTATAAAGATACCAAAATTAATATTATCGATACCCCAGGCCATGCTGATTTTGGTGGCGAGGTTGAGCGTGTTTTGAAAATGGTAGATGGTGTTTTGTTGCTTGTTGATGCGCAAGAAGGTGTTATGCCTCAAACAAAATTTGTTGTTAAAAAAGCATTGAGCCTTGGTCTGTGCCCAATCGTTGTTGTTAATAAAATAGACAAACCAGCTGCTGATGCTGAGAGAGTTGTTGATGAAGTATTTGACCTTCTTGTCGCTCTTGGTGCGAATGATGAACAACTTGAATTCCCTATTATTTATGCTGCAGCGCGTGATGGTTATGCAAAATACAATATGGCTGATGAGAACAAAAATCTTGAGCCTCTTTTTGAAACCATTATTAGAACTGTTAAAAAACCAACAGGTTCTGCTGACAATCCATTACAATTACAAGTTTTCACACTTGATTATGACAACTATGTAGGAAAAATCGGTATCGCTCGTATCTTCAACGGAAGAATTAAAAAGAATGAAACGGTTATGCTAGCAAAAGCGGATGGTGAGCAATTAAGAGGACGTGTATCAAAATTAATTGGTTTTCACGGACTTGAACGAATTGACATCAATGAAGCAGAAAGTGGCGATATCGTTGCTATTGCTGGTTTTGAAACACTTGACGTTGGTGATAGTATCGTAGATCCTAGTAATCCAATGCCTCTTGATCCATTGCATATTGAAGAGCCTACGCTTTCAGTTGTTTTTGGTGTTAACGATTCTCCTTTTGCAGGACTTGATGGAAAATATGTCACGTCAAACAAAATCAATGAGCGTTTAGAAGCAGAGATGAAAACGAACATCGCCATGCGATATGAGAATGCAGGCGAGGGTAAATTTAAAGTAAGCGGACGTGGTGAGCTTCAAATCACTATTTTGGCTGAAAACATGAGAAGAGAAGGTTTTGAATTTTCACTTGCGCGTCCTGAAGTTATCACTAAAGTAGAAGATGGCGTTAAAATGGAACCTTTTGAGCATTTGGTTGTGGATGTTCCAGATGAATTTACCGGAACAGTTATCGAAAAATTAGGTCGTAAAAAAGCAGAAATGAAAGCTATGAGCCCAACAGGTGATGGCCAAACGAGAATTGAATTTGAAATTCCTGCACGTGGACTTATCGGTTTTCGTGGACAGTTTTTGACAGATACTAAAGGTGAGGGTGTTATGAACCACTCATTTTTAGAATTTAGACCACTTAGTGGCGAAGTTGAACACCGTAAAAATGGCGCACTCGTTTCTATGGAAAATGGTACCGCAATGGGTTATTCACTCTTTAGTTTACAAGAGAGAGGTTCACTTTTTATTGATGTACAAGTTAAAGTTTATGCGGGTATGATTATCGGTGAGCATGCACGTCCTAATGATTTAGATGTTAACCCTATCAAAGGAAAAGCACAAAGTAACGTTAGAAGTAGTGGTGCTGATGAAGCTATCAAGCTTGTTCCACCTCGCAAAATGAATTTAGAGTTAGCCCTTGAGTGGATTGAAAATGATGAATTAGTGGAAGTTACACCTATCAACATTAGAATTCGTAAAAAATACCTTGACCCAACGATGAGAAAGAGAATGGGCGGTAAGTAAAAATTTAGTCAATAGGCTTCTTTGAAACAAGAAGCCTATCTCTTCCTTCTAGGAGTTTTAATATGCAAACATTTCTTATCGTTGCTGGAATTATCGGTTTAGTGATTGTTTTGATGTATAACGCTTTGATATCAAAGAAAAATCAAGTAGACAATATATTTGCTGGCGTTGATGCAGTACTAAAAAAACGTTATGACCTTCTTCCTAGCATTATAAGCTCACTCCAAGAATACATGATACATGAAAAAACAACATTAGAAAAAATCACGCAACTTAGAAGTCAGGCAATGCAAAGTGGACTGGATAACGAAGCTAAGATGAAGCTAGACAATCAGTTTTCACAGATGCTTGGTGGATTGATGGTGAGTGTGGAAAACTATCCTACTTTAAAAGCGAATGAAAATTTTCTCCATCTCCAACATACTCTCAACGAACTTGAAGAGCAGATTTCAGCGGCAAGAAGAGCTTACAATCAAAGTGTCACCGACTATCATAATGCCATAGAGATGTTTCCAACCAATATGATGGCAAGTTTGATGCACCTTGAACATAAGATGCTTTTTACAATAATCCAGAGTGAACGTCAAAATGTGGATGTTAAAAATCTCTTTCAAAAATAATAATGGCAAAACTTTCCTCACTACTTGATTATTACTATGAGTCTATGTATGCAGACTTAAAAGTTTTAGAAAATGAGAGACTGCGTATTATTGCTAAACTCAAAAAAGCTATTTATGTATTGATTATTTTAGGGATGAGTTTTTGCTTTTTCCTGATACAAGGTAAATTTTTAATTCCTCTTCACGCATTTTTGCTTAGTTCCATGGTGGCTTTTTTGATTTATATGTTTATTTATCGACATGAAATAGCGGGCTATAAATCTCTTTTTAAAGACAATATTATTGAAAAAGTTATCCATTTTATTGACCCTTCACTAGTCTATGACAAAGAGCATTCTATTTTAGAATCAGAATATCAGCAAAGTGGTATTTTCTCTCAAAACTACGATAAATTTAGTGGTAGTGACTTAGTCAGTGGTGTCATTAATGGTGTTAAGACACGGTTTTCAACTTTACATGTAGAGGAAAAAAGAAAAGATAAAGATGGAAAAGAGCACTGGTATACCCATTTTCAAGGACTTTTTTTTATTGTTGATTTTAATAAAGATTTTAAATCTAAAACTTTTATATTTCCTGATTTTGCGGAACGCTCTTTAGGTGTTTTAGGTTCGTGGATGCAAAGCCTCAATACGTCAAAAGGTGAACTTATCAAACTAGATAACAGTGAATTTGAAAAGTTTTTTGTGGTGTATGGTGATGACCAAATCGAGAGTCGTTATATACTATCGCACACATTAATGGAAAAAATTATCAATTTTAAAAATAAAAATAAGAAGAATCTTTCACTTAGTTTCGTTAATTCTAAGATGTATCTTTGTGTTGACTACAACAAAGAGCTGTTTGAGCCGATATTAACAAAGTCTTTACTAAAATTCTCTCAGATAAAAGAGTATTTTGAACTTCTTAGCATGATTATCGGGATTGTGGATGAGTTTAAACTAGGGGATAAGATTTGGAGCAAAAGATAAAAAAGGAAACATATGTTTAATGACAAGATTTTCAAAGTTTCTCTCGCCATCATTGTATTTTTGATTATTTTAGGATTTGTAGCGATAAATTTTATTTTAAAAGATGATGAAACAAAACCTTCCTACACGACTATGCCCTCCACAGCAAAAGCCACCAATGTAAGTACAGATCCTAAAGAACTTGGCTTGGAAACTATTTTTATCAATATTCGTTCCGATAAATACAAAATATTAAAAGCAGATATTGCTTTTGTAATGAAAAATACACAAGAAAAAAAAGCACTTGAAAAAAATATAGACAATGTTCGCAATGTTCTTTTGCAGTACATCTCCTCAATGGACGCCAATAAACTACAAAATGAAAAGGGAAAAGAGAGATTTAAGCAAGAATTGGTAGATGTGATGGAAGAGTCATTTGGCTATAAAATAGAAACTGTTTACCTAAAAAACTTTATCCTTTCTCCTTGAAAAAAAGAAGTGCCCCAAATGAGCATGCGGCTACAATAGTGGCATAAGCGTAAAGGTAAGGGCCATAAAAATATCCTGCAACAAGAGCACCCGCAAAGCCTCCTAAGCCAAAAGAAAATCCATAGTAAAATTGTGCTGCTAACTTCTTATCTTCGTAGAGCGTGTAAAGAAGGCTAAGAGCGGCGGTATGATGGAGGGCAAAACTAAAAGCATGTAAAGATTGTGCTGCAAAAGAGATCAATAGTGAATCTGGAAATAAAAAGAGCAAAAGCCATCGTATAACCGTGGCAAGAATAGCAATTTTTACTAGTGTTAGAAGATTTATTTTTTGAAATAAAGGTGCTTGGAAATAGAAAAGCGCTATTTCGCAAATGACACCAAAAGCCCAAAGATAGCTTGTTGTTTCTAAACTAATACCATGGTCAGTTTCATAAATCGTAAAGAAGTTATAAAATGCTCCAAAACTCATTTGCATTAAAAAAAGACTCATCCATAAAAATTTGGCATCACCTAATTTAAAAAAGGTATTTACTCTTTCACTTTTTGTTTTAAAGTTTGGATTATTGAGCGTTAGAACATAGGCGAAAAGAGCAGTGAAAATCATCCCCAAAAGAAGATAGTGCAGTCCATTAGTATAATCATCTAAATGCCTCGCCAAAATAATACCCACTAACATAAATCCAATAGAACCAAAAAGGCGAGAACGACCAAATCTTTCTTTTTGAAGATGCATTATGGCGTAGGTTTCCACATACGGTAAAATCATTCCCAACGAAGCTCCAAGGAGAAGATTGGGAAACATAAAAAGATAAAAATCTTTGATAGTCACATAAAAAAGCGCAATAGCGAGAAGGGCACCACCGAGTGCTTTATAAAAAACTTCTTTGGTGAGTTCTATCTTCTTCAAAAATAAAAAAGGAACAAAAAATCGCATTAAAGGGGCAAGGGCAAAAATGGCCCCTATTTGTAAAGGAGTGTAATTTAAGTTTTGTAGAATTTTTGGCATAAAGATAACATAAACACCGGTTACGACAAAATAGAAAAAAAAGAAGCCAGATATTTTAAAGAAAATCACTTTTTGTCGCTTTTTAAACTTTCAATAGGAGCAGTTTGAGAAAGCACGTCAAAAAGAGATAATTTGTCTTTGCGAAATAGAGGGACAAAAAGTCCAAAGAGTGTTATCGTTGTTATTAAAAAGAGAAAATACCGTGAAAAAAGTTGTATAAAATTAGCTTTTTTGAGTATCTTACTCTTCGTATCGATAAGCTGGATATCGTAAGCTTTATAGCCAGGGGTTTGCCCCTTAAAGAGTAGAAAAAAAGTTGTAATCATAAAATGTGGGACAAGTACTAAAAGCCAACCGTCTATCATATGTTCTCTAAAAAGTTCACGAGAACCAAAAATGACATAAAAAACGACATATAAAATGGGCATGAGTAGCATAAAAGAGTCTACCGTAAAAGCTTTGAGCCGTGAAAGAGGAGAAGCAACAATAAAAAGAGATTTTGACAAAACTTTATCAACCTTTACTTTTTTTGCATTTCTCCATCGCATGAAAACTTAGTTACCTCTGCTTCCAGGTTTTTGGGCAGTACTTCCATCTTTGCAAAGGGGACAATGATGTGGCTCATAAATTTCGAATTCAAAATCTGCTAATGCAAAAAATGGAACATCAAAAGGAAGTTTACATGTAGGCTTTGCTTTTATATCGCTTCCGACTCTTTGGCAAAAACCACGATTGGCAAGTCCTGCATATCCTACGATAACACCACCTAAGCTTTGTGCAACTTTAGCGGCTTCAAGAGCAGAGCCACCCGTAGTGATAATGTCTTCACAGACAAGGATTTTTTCGCCTTTTTTCACTTCAAAACCACGACGGATAGTCATTTCTCCACCGACACGCTCTGCAAAAATAAAGCGTTTGCCAAGGGCGCGTGCGAGTTCATAACCTGCTAAAATACCACCAAGGGCTGGGGCACAAATAGTGTCTATCTCAAGATTAGATGCTTTGATCATCTCCGCCAAAGCAACGGCTAATTCTTCTGCCACTTTAGGATCTTCAAGCACTTTGGCACTTTGCAGATAGTATTTTGAGTGATTGCCACTACTGAGTAAAAAATGTCCTTCTAAAAGCGCATTGGCTTTTTTGTAAATGTTTTCAACGTGCATGTGATACCTTATATTTTAAGTAATTCTGCTTCTTTGGCATTCACCAAATCATCCACTTTTTTTACCGTTTCATCAGTAATTTTCTGGACTTCATCTTGACCTTTTTTAGATTGATCTTCTGTGATGAGTTTGTCTTTTTCAAGTTTTTTAACGCGATCATTACTGTCTTTACGGACGTTTCTAATGGCAATTTTTGCTTTATCACCCATTATTTTAGCTTGTTTTGCACTCTCTTTACGTTGCTCACTCGTCATTGCTGGGAAAAAGAGTTTGATACTTTCACCATCATTGTTAGGATTAACTCCAATGCGCGCATTCATAATTGCTTTTTCAATCTCTTTGATCAGTTTCTTTTCCCAAGGTGTAATGGTGATAGTTGTTGCATCAGTTGCTAAAACAGTGGCAACTTGCGTTAATGCCGTAGGTGTTCCATAATAATCAACATGGATATTATCAAGGACGGTAATAGTCACTTTTCCACTACGAATGGTCGAAAAATCGCGTTTAAGTGACGCAATACTTTTTTCCATATGCTCTTTTTGTTCTGTATAAACTTTACTTAATTCCATAATGTTCGTCCTTTACGAGTAGTTTTGTTGAAATTTTATTCCCTATGGAAATCATAATTCGTGTTCGCTCTTTGGTTAATGTTTTGTTAATATCTGCTTGAAATTCACCGTTTTCTAGCGCAACTTCTCTAAATCCATGTTCACTGATGTAGATGCCACCTTTTTTAGCATTCTCCATCGTCTTTACATGTAAACGTCCTACTTTGCCATCTTTTAAAAGCATAGTGGGCTCAATCCAAGAAGCATTGAGGGCTTTGTATTTGAGAAAGCTTGGTAAATCGCTTTTGCCAACGAGTGCACTGCGGTCTAAATCAAGAGGGTCACTAAAAGAGCCAACGGCGCCCATATTTTGGTTAAGGATAGATTTAAATCCAAAAGACGCTGCAATCTTTTTCACTCTAGGATTAAATTCTCCAAATGGATATGAAAAGTATTGAGGTTTAAATCCTAGATTTTTTTCAAATAAGGCAAGTCCTACCTCAAAATCTTTAGTAATGGCTTCATCGCTCATGTGTGTCATATGGGGATGGGTCAGTGAGTGAAACTCTAATGCACCATACTTTGCTATCTCTTGAAGTTCAGCCCAACTCATGAAATCGCCATATTTTTTATCAGTGCTCTCCACGGTGACAAACATTGAAAAAGGGTAGTTGTATTCTCTAAAAAGAGGAAGCCCATTGGTATAAAAACTTTTATAGTTATCATCTATGGTAAGAACAACCCAATTATCAGGGATTGGCTGTTTGTCTTGAAGTGCAAGGACGAGTTTTTTAAGAGGAATAACTTCGTAGCCATTGTTTTTAAAGTAGTCAAACTCTTTGCGTAGTTCTTCTATTGTTGTGTTAGTGGAGGGATATCGATTATCGCCAAATCTATGGTATATAAAGATATGGGCATCAGCCCATACCGTTACACATAGAAAAAACAAAAGCGATAAGGATTTCATTTTTTATTTAGTTGTTGGAGCTGATGGTGCCTCTGGTGCACTGGTTGCAGGGACTGGTGTAGTTGGAACGATACTTTTTTCAATTTTAATGTCTTCAGCTAAAGAAACTTTTCTATCTTGATTGTAAAAATAACCAAGTGCAAGCGTATTGAGGATAAAAATAACCGCCACAATAAAAGTAAATTTTGCCATAAAGCCCGCAGGTCCTTTGGCTCCAAAAAGTGATTCATTGCTTCCGCTATAAGAGCCAAGGCCTATAGAAGAGCTTTTTTGTAGGAGTACTGAAATGGCTATAATGCCGGTAAGTACAAATTGCAAGATAAGTAAAACGCTGGTCATATGAAATGTCCTTTTGATTTAAAATAGTGTATAACCAAAGATTGTACCTAAAAAGAGTTGAAAAATCACTAAATACAATAGAAATATATAGAGAAAAATCTAAAAATGTGGCAGATAATTTTAAAGTGTACTAAAATCCACCGTTACTTCATCAATACTACTTTTTGGAAGTAACGCGTTGGCATACTCCAAGTAGAGTCCAGAGTCATAGAAAAATTTAACCATTTGTCTATCTAAATCATCATCTTTTGCCATGAAATAGAGTATTTTCATTGCAAAAGAGAGAGGATTGGCATCTTTGTACGGTCTATCACTGGCGGTGAGTGCTTCAAAAACATCGGCTATGGCTAGGATGCGTGCTTCAAAGCTTATCTCGTCCCCTTTAAGACCTTGCGGATAGCCTTTCCCATTTATTTTTTCATGGTGATTGCCTGACATTTGGGGAATTTCTTTGTATTTTTTAGGGAAGGGAAGTTTGTTGAGAATATCGACACTGATTTTAGCGTGGTGGTTGATAATCTCTCGCTCTTCGGTGGTTAGTGTTCCTTTTTGAACGCTGAGATTATACGCTTCATTTTCAGTGATGATGGTATAGCCCACACCATCAATGCTGTAAGGTTCACTTGCTATTTTTTGAATGAGTGCCACCTTATCATCTCCCATAAACTCTGCACCTTTATTGCTTACTTGGATGAGGGTGAGATATTCGTTTAGAGTTGCTACCTTCTCATCGCGTTCATTTGAAGTTATTTTACCCTCCAAAAGCGCTACATGTAAAGCTTTTTTAATGACTTCTATGCGCATCTCAATCAGTTCAATTCTATCAAAAATAGTTTCGAGCTTTTTTGATTTATCAATCACTTGTTCAGGCGTTGCGAGCTTGCCAATATCGTGCATTAAAGCTGCAAAATTAATCTGTTTTATCTCTTCGTGGGTGAAGTGTTTATCTTTATAAATTGTTTCATCGAGGTTTACCGCCTCCGCCATCATGACGCTGAGTTTAACCATGCGTTGAATATGTCCAGCGGTGTAAGGAGATTTTTTACTAATGGCAAAGATGATACTTCTCAAAAAAGATTCAAGAAGTTTTTCTAAACCTTGGATGAGTGAAGTGTTGGTGATAGCAATGGCAGCTTGAGAGGCAAGTGAGAGCGTGATTTCTTCATCTTCTGCATCAAAAAAAGTTGTTGCGTGGGTAGCATAGTCTATTTTATTAAGCAACTGTAAAACGCCGATTATTTCATTTTCATGGTCTTTGAGCGGGATAACAAGCATAGATTTTGAGCGATATCCTGTTCCTTTATCAAAATTTTTCGTGCCTTCAAAAGAAAATCCAACGGCTTCGTAAACATCAGGAATATTAATAAGACGGTTTTCAATGGCACATGTAGCGGCAACCATTTCTTTATTAGGTGTTCCATCTTCAAAGTAGAGAGGAAGGGGAGGCCATGTAATTTCTCCATTAGTTCCCCCCATCTTGATGCCTAGTGAATCAGTTTGTGCTACTTTGAAGTGTAGTTTTTTACCATCGACTAAATAAAGTGTTCCCGCATCTGAGTTAGTGAGTGTTTTGGCTTCTGCTACAATCATTTCAAGCAAGATATCGAGATTTTCTTCACCAGAGAGTGCAATGCCTATTTTATTGAGTTTTTGAATTTTCTCATCAATCGTGTATTGTGATTGTTTTCTTTGTAAAAGACCTGTTTCAAAGTCTATGGTTTCGCCATCATTAAGTATAGAATCTTGTGTGATACCAATAGCTTTTAATTCGGCAATGATTTTTTGTTGGTAAAAGGGTTTGATATGATTGATGTAGATTTTTACCTCTTTTCTCGTAAGCTGTTGAAGCTCTTCGCCTAGAAAATGTGCCGTAAGATGTTTACTCGCTTCTGCTATTTTAGAGAGGTAGTTAGGAAATGAAACATCAATAATCAACGCAGTGATAGTCGCATTGGTATTAATTAAATGCCATAATGCTTTATTTTTAAAGCCATCGGCTGAAAAAACGATAGCGTGATTTTCTTTTTCAATCAGATAACCACAACACGCCACGGTATGATTGGCAGGAATAGGCGTCAAGAAAATACCATCTTCCACTTCATAGCGTTGATAAAAATCTATTGCTACATAAATAACAGAGGGTTTTCCCTGACCGATGAGGTGGATTTGACTAAAGTCTGGCCAAATTTCCCAATTAAAGATATGTTTTTTTAAAGCTTCTATGGTTTGGGGTAATCCATAAAGATACAAAGGCTCACTTCTTTGGGCTAAAAAGTTGTCCATTAAAAAAGCACTATCGATAATGTGGTCAAGGTGGGAGTGGGAAAAAAATATATGGTTTACATGTAAAGCTTCTTGACCTAGTGCATGCATGATATTGCCAGCATCGATAAGGGTGTTTTTTGTCACTTGAATACACGTCGTAAACGCATCACTTGAGCGACTACCTTGCGCTCCTAATATCTTAATATGACTCATAATTATCCTTTGGTCGTGTGTGCAAATACACCATTAAATGCGCTAGGTGGGAATGCGATGTAGTGCAAACAACGCTCAATGTAGATCTGATAAATCGCCTGATTGGTTTTATTTTTCCAGCTATTCATATCTTGAAAAATAATGAGTGCTTCTTCAAAAGAAGCTTTTTTATAGTGCTCAATAGCCGTATGATAAAGGAAAAGTTCTTTATCTATTTGCACTTTGCTAACGTCATAAAGAGGATATTTTACTTCTTCGGTAATGTAGCTTCCCCTTTAAGCAAGGAGACTTTACCGATGGAGGCAAAAACAGTAGTGCTAAAAATCACAGTAAAAAGCATGAAAACACGGATAAAAAAAGACATTAAAAACCCCTTTTAAACATTGCATGTACAATTCTATTTAAAAGACTCTTAAAGTCACATTTGCATGATATTTGTAGGAAATAGTCTATTTTTATTTAATAGGTAATTCCGTTAATGTTTTGTGTAAAGTATTGAAGAATTAGCTTTAGAGTGGGGATGATTTTGTCCTTTCCTCTTTTTTATGGGAAAAAAAGTATAATTTTTATAAAAAAAAGACAAAGAGAGTGATGATTTTAGAACATATCAAAGAGTTTTCCAGACATGCCCATAGTTATGATAGCCATACTTGCGTGCAAAAAGAGGTAGCAAAGTATCTTGTATCTGGCGTTAAGAGCAAGCCAAAGAGTATTTTGGATTTGGGCTGTGGGAGTGGGGAAGTTTATAAAAATATCGACTGGGAAATAGAACATTTTGTAGGGGTAGATAGCTCTCAAGAGATGAGCGATAAACATCCTACATGTAAAGATATAGATATCATCAATGAAGATTTTGAATCTTCCACGTTAGCGTTAAAACTTCAACCATCTTACGACCTTCTCATCTCTTCATCTGCATTGCAATGGTCACACGATATAGAAAAAATGATACAGTTTGCCTCGTTTACATGTAAAGAAGGAGCGTTTGCTGTTTTTACAGATAAAACATTTGAAACTATCTATACACTAAGTGGGCTGGAAGTCTTTTTGCCTAATGCGCAGGCTCTTCTTAAAATATTTGAAAAATACTTTACATGTAAGAGCGAAATCAAAACATTTAAAATCTCATTTTCGGATAATCTTAGTGCATTTAGATATATCAAACAAAGTGGTGTAAGCGGAGGTAAAAAAAGATTGAGCGTGTCTCAAACCAAATCACTAATTCAAAATTATCCTCTTACCTATCTTGAATTTGAAGTTTTATTTATTTGGGGTACTCCAAAAACCTTAGAATTATAGTTTATTCTTACAATAAATATAATAGT
>JAFLKZ010000103.1:24848-25444 GCA_019162915.1 Campylobacteraceae bacterium | reverse complement strand
CTTTTTTGGAGTCTGTGGCATTAGAAGACAAAGTGATTTCAAAGCTTAAAAATGATGAGTTATTAAAATTAGAAATGTTGAAATTTTATGAGTTTTCGCCTGCTGGAAATTTTGGATTTACCAAAGCTGAAGTAACCAAAGGAGGGGTCAATACGAGTGAAATAAACCCTCTTACTTTTGAGAGTCAGTTGTGTTCAAACCTCTATTTTATCGGTGAAGTTTTAGATGTCACTGGTGAACTTGGAGGATTTAATTTCCAATGGGCATTTGCTTGTGGGTACGGTTTATCTCAAGAGATATTTTGATATAATCAAGTCTAAAAAATTTCAAGGAGCATCGATGAAAAAAATATTTTTCTTAAATTATCGAAGTTCCAAATTAGCATTGATGAGTGTTTTTATACTTTCCTTTATACTTACTTCTGCGTTTGTTTTTTATCTTAACTCTCTTGAATTAGCACAAGAAAAAACAAAAATTTCTAATATTGCTGCTAGTTATAGTTATGATTTAAAATCAAATTTAGACAGAGCTCTCTCTTCTTCGTATATGATTTCGGCACTTTTGCACCAAGGTGATGGAAAAGTGCGGGATTTTGA
>JAFLKZ010000103.1:0-24812 GCA_019162915.1 Campylobacteraceae bacterium | reverse complement strand
TTATAGAACTCGCTCTCGCACCTGAAGGTATCATTAGGCAGGTTGCACCACTTTTAGGGAATGAAAAAGCCTTAGGACTTAATCTTTTTGAAGATAAAATGCAAAAAAAAGAATCATTTTTAGCAAGAGATACTGGTAAACTTACCCTAGCTGGGCCTTTGACCTTAGTGCAAGGAGGTGTTGCACTCGTTGGAAGACTGCCAATATTTATAGATAAAGAAAACAAAGATAATTTTTGGGGTTTTGTTGTCACTGTTATTGAAATTTCAAAAATATTTGATTCTCTGAGTTGGCATCAGTTGAAAGATGAAGGACTCTCTTATGAGGTTTGGAGAATTAACCCTGATACGAATCAAAAGCAAAGTATTTTAACATGTGATGAGCATATCTTGCAATCTCCAGTCAACTATTCTTTTGAAGTTCCTAATGCTATTTGGACTATTAGCATGGCTCCTACAAACGGCTGGGGAAATTCTTTTTCCTTTCTTTTACGAGAAATTTTTGCTTTAATTTTTTCCTTGATGTTGGCACATATGGTAAAACTTTTAATGGAGCTTAAAATTGCGAAAGGCTTTCTTGAGTCAGAAGTTATTCAAACCACAGATGAAAAATTTTTGCTTCAAAAGCAGCTTGAAGTTTTACTGAATGCTATTCCTGATCTTATTTGGCTGAAAGATAACAATGGTTTATATCTTTTTTGTAATCAAGCTTTTGAAAAGTTGTATGGGGCAAAAGAGAGCGATATTATCGGGAAGAGTGATTATGATTTTGTAAGTGAGCAACAAGCTGATTTTTTTAGAGCCAATGATTTGGTAGCTATGAACGCTAAATTTTCTATTAGTAATGAAGAAGAGTTAGAATTCAAAGATAATGGGTATCAAGGTTATTTTGAAACCATTAAAACAGCCTTATATGACGTCAATAATTCACTCATAGGGGTTTTGGGAATAGCAAGAGATATCACTAAAAGAAAAGAAAGTGAAGAGCGAATTCAAAAATTAGAGTATTTTGATGCACTTACGGGACTTCCTAATAAAATGCTTTTAAATTTGCGTATTGCACACGATTTGAGTATTGCACATCGAAAAAATGAAAAATTGGCTATTTTTTTTTAGATTTTGACCATTTTAAAAATATCAATGATACTTTGGGGCATGCTGTTGGAGATGAGCTTTTGGTTGCCGTTTCAAAACGATTACAAAACTTAATCCGCGAGGAAGATACCCTCTCAAGACAAGGTGGAGATGAGTTTATAATAGTGCTTCCTAGTATGAAAGTAGATGGCGCTGCCCATGTATCTAAAAAGCTATTGGAGGCAATTGAGCAACCTATTGGTCTTATGAATAATGAACTTTTTGTAACAGCATCAATTGGTATTGCTATGTATCCTGATGATGGTCAAGATATGGAAACACTGTTTAAATGTGCAGATGCTGCAATGTATCTAGCAAAGCAAAATGGTCGAAATAATTTTAGATTTTTTACCCCAGAGATACAAATTCGCTCTTCTCGAAATCTTGCTGTCGAAAATGCTCTGCGCTATGCCCATACTAGAGGTGAGTTACAGCTCCATTATCAACCTCAAATCTGTTTACAAAGTGGAAACATAGTCGGAGTAGAAGCGTTGCTTAGATGGACACATCCTGAATTAGGCGTTGTCTCTCCTAGCGAGTTTATCCCCATAGCAGAGGAGAGTGGACAGATTTTGCTTATCGGTGAATGGGTTTTAAAAACCGCTGTAACACGCATGAAGCAGTGGATAGATATGGGATATACACCCGTTACGGTTTCGGTTAATCTTTCAGCGGTACAGTTCCACCATGCGCATCTATCAAAGTTAGTGACGACAATTTTAGATGAAGTAAAGCTTCCGCCTTGGTACTTGGAGCTTGAACTGACAGAAAGTGTTGCAGCGCAAAATCCTATTCGTGCGATAGAAATCATGAATGACCTTCACCAAAAAGGGATTCGCCTTTCTATCGATGACTTTGGTACTGGGTATTCATCATTAAGCTATCTTAAGCGTTTTAAAGTTTATAAGCTTAAAATTGACCAATCTTTTATTCGCGATTTGAGTATTGATCCTGAAGATAGAGCAATTACGGTGACGATTATCGCCTTGGCTAAAAGTTTAGGGTTAAGAGTGATAGCAGAGGGCGTTGAAACAAAAGAACAACTTGATTTTTTAAGAGAAAATGGGTGTGATGAAGTTCAAGGGTACTATTTTAGTAGACCCTTGAACGTAGATGATTTCGAAAAATTTATCAGAAATTATGCAATAAAAGAACAGCAATAATCAACGGGAGACTTTACATGTACAGTAAATTTTGATTTTGCTGGAACTTTAAATTCACCTTTGTCTTTGATATAAAGAGGCTCTTTAGTATCTGGGAGAAAAACTTCTAATTCACCTGTATAAATCTCCATGATTTCGGGATGATCCGTGTTGAAAGTAAATTCTCCTACTTGCATAAATCCTAGTGTTTTCATCGTGCCGTCTTCAAACTTGATAGTTCGACTCGTTACTTTTCCATCAAAATAGACATTAGCTTTTTTGACGATTTTTACATTGGTAAATTCTGACATTTGTTTCCTTTTGTTTTTTAATTATAAGACTGCTTGCAAAACAATTTCTTAGAGGACAAAGCCTCCACTTGGTCTAAGCCTTGCAGTAGAGTTTTGGTGCAGATATTATATAGTTGAAATCCTTGTAATTTCTTTTTCATAGAGTTTTTGTATAATTAAGATCAAATATTGAAAAGAGGCGTCAATGAAAATAGCAGAACTTATCAGTGGATATGAAAAATTTAAAGATACAAAATTTAAAAAATATGAAAATAAGTTTTTAGATTTAGTCAAAAATGGTCAACATCCTAAAGTATTATTTATTGCTTGTAGTGACTCACGAGTTAATCCTACGTTGATTACCGATGCGGAACCTGGAGAGTTATTTGTTTTACGCAATATTGGAAATTTTGTTCCCCCTTTTGCCCCTGACAATGACTACCATGCGACAGCTGCTGGGATTGAGTATGCTACTTCTATCCTCAATGTAACAGATATTATCGTATGCGGACATTCTCATTGTGGGGCTATTGAAACGATGTACACGAAGGTTACTGATATTAATCTCGTGCATGTTAAAAAATGGTTAGAACTAGGGCTAGATGCTAAAAATTATGTGACTAATAAGATAAGTAAAGATATAAGTGAAGAGGAAAAACTTGAGCTTACTGAAAAGATTTCTGTTTTATTTCAGTTGAAAAATCTTTTAACCTATCCTGATGTTCAGCGTCGCGTAGATGAGGGAGAACTGTTTTTACGCGCTTGGTACTATCGTTTAGGAACAGGTGAATTAGAATATTTTAATACCGAGTCTGGAGAATATGAATCGATGTTAGGCTCTAAATAGCCAATGCGTTTTATCAGTTTTCTTTTTATTCCTTTAGTCTTATTTTCATTAGAATTTAAAGTAGCAACGTACAATGTCGAAAATTTATTTGATTTAACGCGCGATGGACATGAGTATGAAGAATATACACCCCATAATAAACATCAATGGAATGTGCAAAATTTTGAAAAAAAGATAGTAAATATTTCACGTGTTATCAAAGATTTAGATGCCGATATTGTGGCTTTAGAAGAGGTCGAAAATGAAAAGACACTTCAAAAACTCAATCTTGCTTTGGGAGATAAGGCTTATCCTTATCTCTTCTTTCCATTAAAAAAAGAGAGAAGTTCGATAGAAAGTGCATTATTGTCACGTTTTCCTATCACCTCTTCTGAATCCTTAATGATTAAAGACCAAGCACGAGGCATTCATAAAGTCAGTGTCAAAATAGAGCAAAAAACATTGGTTTTGTATCTCAACCATTGGCCTGCTAATAAAGAAAAAGTAGAAGAACGCATCTTGTACGCGGTTGCTTTAAATGGGCTGATTAAGAAAGCACCTAAGGAAGAGTATATTATTTTAGGCGATTTAAACTCTCCTTATAAAATAGGAAAAGGTGATTGGGGAATAGCGCTAGTCAATGTTCTTAAAGCGGGTGAAAAGGGTTTTGTGCACTACAATCTTTGGTATGAACTAGATGAGAGTGAACGGTACTCACATGTTTTTTTTAAAAAGAAAGGAACACTTGACCATATCTTAATTTCCCAGTCGCTAAGCGATAACAAAGGAATAGAGTATAAACAAGCTTCTTTTAGCGTTTTTAAAAAAGCATATATGCTCGATGAAAAAGGAAATCCTCTTCGCTGGCAAATCTCCGATAAAGGAAAAGGGGAGCATTTAGGAATAGGTTTTTCAGACCATCTTCCGATATCTGCACTTTTTAAAACAATGCCATTTTGAGTTAAGTCAAAAAAATAATACCTTTTTAAGTGAAATAATTTTATATTAATACCTAATATTTATGATAAAAGGTTTATATATGTTATGTGCTGAAAAACTACAAAGAGTGATGATGTCTACGGTGCTATTATTAGCCTATTTTTTGATGAGTATAGGTTCTGTTTATGGTAGTATCTTGATACTTTTTACAATTATAATGATTTTAGTATGGGCAATTACTGATTTTTGTCCCTCAATTTGGCTTTTTACTAAATTTTTTGGGCATTGTAAAAACTATCACTAAATCCCTCATTCCCTTTACATGTAAAAGGACAATTTAACGCATCTTTTGATAAAATCAAATTAAATTTGTACATGTAAAGGTCAATCAATGATCAAACCACTTCTCATAGAAATAGGCGTAGAAGAGCTTCCCGCCATTCCTTTTTTAAAAGAGTTACCTAATATTGAAAAATTATGGCTTGATATTTTAGAAAAAAATGCACTTGTTTGTGAATTTGAATTTTACTATACCCCAAGACGATTAGTGCTTTGGCATACGGAGTTTCCTACTTCTCAAGAGAGTCGTGTGGAAGAGTTTTATGGTGCTCCTCTTTCTGTGGCACTTAAAGAAGGCGAACCAACCCCTGCTGCTTTTGGCTTTGCAAAAAAATGTGGTGTTGATTTTAGCGAGATTAGTAGAGCTGTAAAAGAGGGCAAAGAAGTTCTTTATTACCAAAAAATGGCAAAGGGACAAGATTCTAAAACCCTTATTAAAGGGATGGTCGAAGAGTTTCTCAAAAGTCTAAACTTTGGTAAATCAATGCGTTGGGGCTTTTTAGAAGAGAGTTTTATACGCCCAATTCGTTGGATTGGTTGTATGTTAGGTGACGAACATGTTCCTTTTTCTCTTTACAATGTTGATTCAACATGTTTTTCTTATCCTCATCGTAGTGTTTCTTATGAGCCTTTTGCTTATATGTTTGCGGGTGATTATTTTGAGAGATTGGAACAGCGGGGTGTTATCCTTTTCCCGAGTAAACGTGAAGCGTTAATTCTGTCTCAATTTAAAGAAATCGAAGCTCAAAGTGGTGTGTGCATCGAGATAGATGAAGACCTTTTAGCCGAAGTTGTGGCGATTACCGAGTATCCAAAAGCGTTAATGGGAACTTTTGAAGAGCGATTTTTACGTCTTCCTCCTGAAGTTATTATCACCTCTATGAAAGAAAATCAACGTTATTTTCCTGTATTTAAAGAAGGCGTTTTGACCAATAATTTTATTGTGGTATCTAATGCTATTAGCGATGATTACGACCTTATCGTTAAAGGAAATGAGAAAGTTTTACGTGCACGTTTAAGTGACGCACTCTTTTTCTTAGACAATGACCTTAAAAATGGACTCTCTTTTGAGGGACTTAAAGATGTTGTTTATCTTGATGGGCTAGGTTCTGTTTTTGATAAAGAGCTTAGAGAAAAAAATATAGCATCATTTTTAGCTAAAAAATATAGCATGGCATTGCAAGAAGAAAATCCAACTTTTACAACGCCAAAACTCGAAACACTCATTAATAGAGCAGTTCTTTTGAGTAAATGTGACCTTTTAAGTGAGATGGTTTATGAGTTTACGGAACTTCAAGGCTTGATGGGTTACTACTATGCACAAGTTGAGGGGGAAGAGAGTGTTGTTGCTTTAGCGATTAAAGAGCAGTATCTCCCCAAAAGTGAAGAGAGTCTTTTGCCAAGTTCGCTCTTTAGTTCCATCATCGCACTTTCTTATAAATTAGATTCGCTTATCGCACTTTTTAGTATTGATAAAATTCCAACGGGTACGAAAGACCCTTATGCACTACGACGTGCCGTCAATGGCGTTATCAAAATCGTTTTAGATAGAAATATTGCCTTTGATATCAAAGATGACTTAAAAACACTAAGTTTGCACTATAAGCCGTTTGATTTAGAGATTTTAGAGTCATTTTTCTTGGAGCGCATTTATCAGTTTTTTGATGTTAATCCCTCCATCGTTAAAGCTGTCATCAGTAGTGGTGAGCGAGATATCGTTAAACTCTCTTTGAAGATTAAAGCACTTTCAACTATCGTGATGAGTGAAGGGTTTAAGGAGATGTTTTCAACCTTTAAAAGGGTCGCTAACATCATTAAAAGTAATGAAATCAAAGAAGATATTGTTATCGATAAAACACTATTTGAAACCGTCTATGAAACTGAGTTATTTGCAGCTTTTGAAAATGTCGTGAATACGCACTATGCAAGTTTCGAAGAAAATCTTGACGCACTGTTTAGTTTAAAACCTAGTATCGATAGCTTCTTTGATAATGTTATGGTTAACACAGAAGTTTTACATGTAAGAGAAAATAGACAAAATCTTATCGCTTCTATTTATAACGCATTTAAGTCAATTGCTGACATTAAAGAAATTAGTATTTAATCCTCTATCGTGGACACTTTTCAAGGTGTCCACACCTCTCAACTATAAGTAAAAAATATTTTTTAAATATTAAATTAAGCCTTTTTTAGGCAAAATCATTGGTAAACTAAACTTTACTTATCCCAACATAAGATAATCACAACAATGTCAGTTACCAAGCGTATTAAATACTTTAAACAAATAGCTATACTTTTGACCATTTTTTGGACTGTGATGACAACACTTTTTGTGGTGTATCAATTTTATAATGAAGAAAAGCATAGTGAAGCTAGTTCTATTGAAAAGTTAAAAGGAGTAACAGAACAATCCGTTTCTTTTATCTACTGGGCGTATGAGCAAAAAGCTAAGACTTTAAGCAGTGAACAAAAATATAATATGACAAATAATTTTTCCATCAAAGAGTTGCTCAATGTGTTAACCCAAAAAAGTGGCATTGAACTTAAAATTGAACCACTAGCTAAAGAAGTAGAACAGAAAAAAGAAGATAGTTTTCAGATTATTAATACTAATAAAGAAAAACATTTACTCTATATAAAACCTCTTATTGCCAATCAATATTGTATTGCATGTCACGTACATGATGAATCAAAAGTAGGTGATTTTCTCGGATTTGCGAGCACGGAGATGAAAATACCAAGTTTTAAGGAAGTCAATCCCCAAAGTTACTATTTTCTCATAATGATGTATCTTGGCACTTGGCTTTTGGGACTTTTTGCTATTTGGTGGATACATCTTAAAGGCAAAAACTATCTGAATGAAAAAATGGAAATGTATGAAGAGAGTGTTTATGCGCTTGTCGATATGATGGAAAAAAGAGATAGCTATACCGCAGGGCACAGTCAAAGAGTTGCTGAATACTCTAAAACATTGACACTAGCCTTAGGACACTCTTTGGATGATGCAGATTTGATTTATAAAGCAGGAATGTTACATGATATTGGGAAAATAGAAATCCCCGATGCTATTTTGCTCAAGCCTGAAAAATTATTGCCTATTGAGTATTCTCTCATCCAAAGACATTCCCTTGCGAGTTATGAACTTTTATCACGTGAGCCTTTTTCTCTTTTAGCTAGCATTGTTTTGCACCATCATGAAAGATATGATGGTGGAGGCTATCCTTATGGACTTAAGGATGAAGAAATACCATTTTTATCGCAAGTTATCGCAGTAGCCGATGCTTTTGATGCTATGACGACCAATAGATCGTACCGCAAAAGTTTGACAAGGGAAGCTGCTATTGGTATTTTAGAAGAAGAGAGTGGAAAACAGTTTAATCCTCTTATTGTCAAAGTAGCAAAAGAGGTTTTTAAAAGTGTTAAATTACCCAGCGATACGACACAAATGCCTCGTGATTTGCTTGAAGAGATGCGCTTTTCATATTACTTTAGAGATCAGCTGACGGGATACTATAACCTTAATTATCTCAAATTTATTTTTGCACATCTTGATGATTGTAAATCTAAAATGATTCGAATCGATCATCTTAATTGTGTGGATTTTTCCTCATTCAATAAAAAACATGGTTGGAAAAAAGGTGATGAGCTTTTGTGCTCGATTGCTAAAGCAATTGCAAAGACATATCCAAACGCTATTATTATGAGGGTTTATAGTGATAACTTTTTTGTTTTACATTTAGAACAATTTACACCGATGAGTTGTGCGAGGGTCTATAATCTTATCGAAGAAAATGGTTTGCAAGTCGTTTGCAAGCATCTTGATTTAGATACGGATGACGTCATTTCTTTTGATATTTTGGAGGATAAACTACTTCATTTAGAGAACTAATGTATAATATCGTTTTATAAGGAGCGATAATGCATAAAACTACCTGCCCACTTGATTGTTTTGATGGTTGTAGCATTATTGTAGGGGATGATAAAGTCTTAAAAGGAGACAAAGAACATCCCATCACTAAAGGTTTTCTTTGCCACCACCTCAATCACTATCATACATTTGAACGTATCCAAAATCCTACATTCAATGGTCAAATTATTCCCCTCAAAGACGCTTTAGACATTTTAGTGAATAAACTTGAAACCAGCGATACTTCTAAAACACTTTTTTTCAAAGGTAGTGGAAACTTGGGCATTATGCAAAGTGTCACTAAACTTTTCTTTGCCAAAAGAGGCTCCATTTTAGCTTCAGGGTCGCTATGCGATGAAGCAGGTGACGCTGGTATCGTAGAGGGAAGAGGGGCAAATCTTTCTCTTTCACCTTTACATGTAAACCAAAGTGAAGTTGTCATCTTGTGGGGGAGAAATCCTAGTGTGACTAATTCACATATGCTGCCCTCTCTTAAAGGCAAAACACTCATTGTCATCGACCCTATTACGATTGATTTAGCGCACAATGCTGCTTTACATGTAAAGATAAAACCACGAAGCGATATCTATTTTGCGATGTTGCTCAGTCGTGTGGCGTATATGGAACAGATGGAAGATAATGACTTTATAGAAAAGCGTTGTACTAATTTTAAATATTTTATTGACTTTGTTAATGGTATTCCTATGCGCACTTTGATGGAAAAATGCGGAACTTCGCTAAATGATGTCGGTAAATTACTTTTGGACACAGTGTTTTAAGAGCCATTGACTCTTTTGCAGCACTTTTAGGTCTTTTTGGCAAAGAGGGTTGTGGCGTAGGCTATCTTTCTAACAGTAGTTTTGGATTTGCGTCACCCTTTAAAGTTCAAGCTAAAACAGAAGTGATGCCAACGGTTGATTTTGGAAAGTTTGATGTGGTCTTTATCCAAGGAGGAAATCCTCTCTCTCAAATGCCCTGTACTCCTAAAGTCAAAGTTGGGCTAGAAAAAGCCAAATTTATTGTTTACTTCGGTCTTCATGAAAATGAAACTTCTAAAATATCAAATCTCGTCATTCCCGCCAAAACATTTTTAGAAAAAGATGATGTGAAATTAAGTTATGGACATGAGTTTATAGGAAAAATGCCTAAAGCGTATGAGAGCGATTTTGGGATAAGTGAGTATGATTTATGTGCAAAGTTAATGCAATATTTTGACTTAGGCAAACTTCAAAGTGAACAAGAAATCATCGATAGTGTGGTTAATTCTAACTCATTTGAGCGAGAAGGCTTTTTGATTTCAAAAACATATGAGCATATGCCTTATGCAAAAGAGTTTTACACCAAGAGTGGAAAGTTTGAGTTTTTTGATGAATTTGACGATGAGTTTGATGATGAACAAGAAGGCTTTTACCTCTTAGCAACCAAACAAAATAAATCACTCAATTCCCAATTTATCAAAGATGATTATCTCTACGTCCCTTTACATGTAGGCTTTAAACAAGACGATAAAGTTACTCTCTCCAACCAATATGGGCAGTGCGAGTATAAAGTTTTTCCCACAGACAGGCTAAGAGACGACTGTGTGATGTTGTGTAGTGGCGCTAAAAATGCCAACATGCTTACCCCTCATAAAGTAAGCCAAGAAGGTAATTGTGCGATTTATCAAGAAATTAAAGTGAAAATGGAAAAAATATCATGACTTCTAATGAAGTTCTACTCGATGATGCTCTCTTACTGATTGAGCAGAACTTTTACTTTTTGCACATGGGTGAGTTTTTTGGAAAGCTCTCAAAGACAGAAGATTTTACCGATAGAAGTATGTTTGTGGTCAAGAAATATGAAAATGAGCGTGCTTATTACTTCAATGCGGAGATTATCCATGAGCTTTTAGTTAATGCCCGTCAAACTAAAAAAGATGATATTTCTTTGTTTGAATACTTTGTAGAGTTTAATGCTTTTCGAGGGATTTGTATGGCGATGGTGGAGAGTTTGCGGTTTGATAGTTCTTTTAAAGTGTTTATGCAAGGACTCTTTGGTGAGCAGTATGAGAATTTTTTCGATATCGTCTCTTTTGTGCGCAATGTTCTCTCACACAATATCCACTCTGAGATTTGCCTTAATGATAAGGATTTTGATGGGACGCTCAAACGTATACGAAGAATGAAACGTAACAGCGATATTACTTTTTCATTTCAATACGCCATTAATCTCCCTGAGATAACAGCACCCAATGATGCCTATGTCTTTACATGTAAAATCAACTTTGAAAGTCTTGAAGAGGGAATGCCATTTTTAGATATTTTGTCGATGTGGGATTTGATGATGTTAAGCGAGCTTTGTTTTAATCTCGTGATGACCTATCGTTTAAAAAAAGAGAAAGGGCAGATATAATCTACCCTTTGCACAGTGTTAAATAGCTTCGTTATCTGTCTCACCTGTTCTGATGCGAACACTTTTCTCCACATTAGTGACAAAAATCTTTCCATCACCAATCTTACCCGTTCTCGCACTCTTAACAATTGTCTCGATAACTTTGTCAACTAATTCATCGGTAACAACTACTTCTATTTTTATTTTTGGTAAAAAATCTACCACATATTCAGCGCCTCTATAAAGCTCTGAGTGACCTTGTTGTCTTCCATATCCTTTGACTTCACTGACCGTCATACCTGTGATATCAAGCTCAGCAAGTGCATCTTTAACATCTTCAAGTTTAAATGGTTTGATAATTGATTCTATTTTTTTCATGTTATTTCCTTTGAAATTGTTATCTTAAGTTAAATGCTTTTTCACCATGTTCGACTTCATCTAAACCAGCAGACTCTGCTTCACTTTCAACTCTTGCTCCACCTGTAAGGATTGATGCTACTTTGAAAATGATGGCTGTTGCAATAGCGGTATAAACGATAGTGACCACAATGCCTTCTACTTGAATGAAAAGTTGTTCAGGATTTCCATAGAGAAGTCCTTTGCCAAGCTCATTAATCTCAGGGTTCGCGAAAATACCAGTAGCCAATGCGCCCCAGATACCAGCAACACCATGGATACCAAAAGCATCAAGTGAATCATCGTATTTAAGTGCTTTTTTAAGACCATTGACACCATAGAATGCAACTAAACCTGCAACTAAACCGATAATTAAAGAGGCGCTAGTATCAACAAAACCAGCTGCTGGAGTGATAGCTACAAGACCAGCTACGATACCAGAAGCGATACCTAAAAGTGTGAATTTTTTGTAAGTAACATACTCTATAATCATCCAAGCAAGTGCTGCTGCTGCTGCTGCTGTGTTAGTGACTAAGAATGCACTCGCGGCAATACCATCCGCTGCAAGTTCGCTTCCTGCATTAAGAACGGTCAGTGTTACTGAAGAGGGGAACATCGCTGTTTTGCCAAAATCAGATCTTTTGCCTAACATTAAAGCGACAACAAGACCTGCAATACCCGCGTTGATATGTACAACTGTACCACCTGCAAAGTCAAGAACGCCTAGCTTTGAGAGAAATCCTCCACCCCAAACCCAGTGAGCGATAGGAGCGTAAACAGCGATAACCCACATAGTTACAAAAATCATCCATGTAGAAAACTTAAGTCTCTCGATAAGTGCACCACTAATAAGCGCAACCGTGATACCTGCAAAGGTCATTTGAAATGCGACAAAGAGTAACGTAGGAATACTTCCTGTTGCCCAAAGGTCAGTCACTTTAATGCCATCTAAAAAGAAGCTATCAAATCCTATAAGACCACCGATATCTGTACCAAATGCAAGTGTATAACCACAAACAACCCAGACAACGCTTGCAATGATATAACCTATCACACTCATAGCAATGGTGTTAAGCATGTTTTTTGAACGAGACATACCACCATAAAATAGTGCCAAACCAGCAGGTGTCATTAACATGACTAGCGCAGTAGCCGTTAAAACCCAAGCGGTATTTCCAACATCAAGTGTTAAAACTTTTTCGACAACTTCTGCCGTAGCTTCCGCAACAGTTTCCTCCGCAGCCCATATCGATACTGGCAACAAAGTTGCGAGTGAGAGTAGTTTGTTTCTCATGAATTCCTCCTAATATTTTTAAACTGATGAAATTGTATCACTTGGCATGGTTTAATATATGCATGTAAGTGATTAAAATTTAATCATAGTGCATCCAAATCACACTTTATCAAATTAGAAGATATTTTCAAGTAAACTAAAAAAAATATTAAAAAAGGTGCAGAGTGATGATTAGCATTGAACAATTAAAAGAGGTTTTGATTAAAAATTTGAAGTTAGAAGACATGACGCCTAGTGACATAGATGACCATATGCCACTATTTGGAGACGATGGATTAGGATTAGATTCTGTTGATTCTATTGAATTGGTTCTTACTATAGATAAAGAGTTTGGTGTCAAAATTACAGATTCTAAAGAATATGAAAAAATATTTTCTAATGTACAGAGTTTATTAGACTTCATAAATGCTACAAACTAGAGTTTTTGTAAATACTTTTGACTCACTTTGTCCAGGAGGAGAGAGTAGTGAAGAGCTTTTTGAAAATATTTGTGCACAAAAAAGTGGCATAAAAGTTTATAATCACTATATTAAAGGTAAAAATATTGCTATTGGAAAAATTGATAAAGATTTTTTGATAGAGGATATTTTATATCTTACATGTAAAAAAGTTTTAGACCATAGTAACTTAGAAAATTTCGAAAAAACACTGTTGGTTGTTGGCTCTTCTGTAGGCGGAATGCAAAAAACGGAAGAGATTTTTTTAAAAGACCATCACTACAAAAATATTAATCCTGCATTGCACCATATTAATGCCATAGCGCAGATACTAGATCAACAGTTTTCATTTAAGGATAATATCTCTTTTTCAACAGCATGTACTTCCAGTGCTAATGCCATTGGGTATGGATATGAAATGATTAGTAAAGGTATTTATGACAATGTCCTTGTTGTTGGTTTTGATACGTTATCGCAAACGACCATTAGAGGCTTTGACTCTCTTGGTGTTCTCTCTTCCCTGCCTTGTAAACCTTTTGATAAAAATAGAGATGGTATGAATGTTTCTGAGGGCATTGCGGTTTTATTGTTACAAAATGTTTATGAAAAAGGTGGCATAGAGGTATTGGGTGTGGGGTATAGCTCCGATGCTCACCACATGGCACATCCAAGTCCTGATGGAAAAGGTGCAAAAGTAGCGATGCAAAAAGCGCTTGATTGTGGAAAAATAGAAACTAAAGAAGTAGATTATATTAATGCACACGGGACAGGAACAATGGCAAATGATAGTAGTGAAGCCAACGCTATTTATGAACTTTTTGCAGACAAGCCTTATGTGGGTTCTACTAAATCCATCACGGGACATACCTTAGGGGTTGCGGGTGGACTTGAAGCGATTATTTGTATCCTTAGCCTTCAAAAGCAGATAATTCCTCCTAATACCCATTTAGAAGAGCCTGAGAATAATGCACTAAACTACATCTATGAAGCCAAACATCAAAAAGTTCGTTATACCTTGAGCAATTCATTGGCATTTGGTGGAAATAATACGTCACTTCTTTTTGGACTACCCCAATGAAAGTTAATTTAGAGATTTTAAGTAGTGCGTATTTACTAGGTGAAAAAAGTATCGATTCTCTTCGCATCAAAGAGTTAGTGCCTCAAATGATGGTACGACGAAGGCTTACTAAAGCTTCGAAAATAGCCGTAGAGTTATTGGCAATGGTTGAGCATTTTGAAGAGGGGCGTATTGTTTGTGGTAGTTCTTTTGGAGAATTGGAAGTAACCGCCAATATTTTAAATGCAATTAAAGATGAACAGCCTTTAAGCCCCACAGATTTTCAAAATTCAGTTTGCAATACTGCCGTTTCGTATCTCTCCATTTTATATCACAACCACCATGAGATTTTAACTATCTCCAGTGGTGATAAAACTTCGCTTAATGTCCTTAAAGCAGGAGCACTTAAAGCAATGGATGGCGATATCCTTTTGCTGCTTTGTTTCGAAACACTAGATATACCAGATATTGAGCAAGTTAACCATTGTATTAACTATCTTGAAAGTGGCGTTGCCTTAGTCGTGAGAGTAACAAAAGAAGAAGCAACGTTTTGTATTCAAAAAAGTGAGGTTAAAGGCATTCCTAATTCCATCAGCGAGATGTTATATGTAGCCCAACAAGCGCAGGAGATGCAGACTCCTATCGTTGAAGTTATCTTATGAATTTACCCCATCTTCTTCCGATTAAATTTGTCACCAAAGTTTTAGCGCATGAGGAGAATTGTGCAAAAGTAGTATGTACCTTTCCTAAGTACCCAACACTTCCAATGCTGATAGAAGCCTCTGCACAAGCTACTTCTGCATTATCAAAATCAGACGTTCCCATGATGGGTTTTTTGGTTTTAGTGAAAGATGCTTGTTTGCTTCAATCTACACAAAAGCTTGATTTGATTGTAGTGGTTGAAAAACGCTTATCTTTGGGAAATAGTTGTGAATTTAGTTTTGAAGTATTTGAAACAGAGGATTTAAGTCTAAAAGTTGCAAGTGGAATTTTGATGATTGTACTAGAAGGATAGGTTGTTATGAAGCTTTTTATAGTCATTTTTTTTCTATTTTCTAGTTCTCTTTTAGCCAATACCCCCAAAGGAACATTTGTTACTGAGCCTATCTTTAATGCTTCTGTTTATATGGAAACAGCAGGTGACCCCTCACATCCAGCGATTGTATTGGTGCATGGACTGGGTGATGAGGCTTCTACTATTTGGGCAAATAGCATTGAAATTTTACAACAAGATTACTATGTTATCACTTTTGATTTACCTGGATTTGGAAAATCGTCCAAAGCAAATGAACTTTATTCTCCACAAAATTATGCAAAATTTATTCACTCTATCACCCAAACCTATGTTAAAAAACCTTTTCATTTAGTCGGTCACTCGATGGGGGGAGCTATTGTCTTAAAATATGCACAGATGTATCAAAAAGATATATTGAGCTTAGTGTTGGTGGATGCTGCTGGAATACTACACAAATATGCTTACAATAAATTTTTAACTCATAGTGGAGTCAATCGTTTTTTTGAAGAACAAAATGGGCTAATACAAGGGTTACAAACGCCAAAACTCAATAATTTTATTGATAGAATGGCAGAAAAAATTGATCATAAAATGACACTCGATATGGATGTCGTACTTGCCTCAGAAGAGCTTCGAAGCACTATACTTGGAGGTATTCCAGGAACCATTGCAGCAGTAGCACTAGTGCAAGCTAATTTTAATGGAATTCCTCAAACCATAGATACGCGAACAACCATTATTTGGGGTGAAAATGATGGTATTGCTCCTATTCAAACAGGGTATGTTTTAGATAAACTGATGCCTTATTCGACCTTTAAAATTATTCCACTTTCTGGGCATGTTCCTATGCTAACGCATGAAGAAGCTTTTTCGTATTTATTGATGGAACATTTAAGTAATCAAATGATTGCTCCTAAAGTTGAAAATAACAATCAAGCAGAAGCGTATAAACTCAAAATTAAAAATGTGCAAGATGCAACGTATTCTGGGCATATCAAAAGCCTCACGATACGAGATTCTCATAATGTGGTGATTAAAGATGCTATTATCGAGGAATTGTTTATTTTTAACTCTGAAGTGGAAATCATCAATAGTACATTTAAAGGTGAAAAAGAAGTTAATGTATCGGCGCAAAATGCAAGTGTATCTATCATTGCAAGTGATATATTTGGTATGATAAAACTAAATAATACAAGATTAAATCTTGCAGGGGTTTTGATGTCAAGTCAAAATAAACCCATTATTGCGATGATTAAATCAACGGTTATTTTTTCTTTATGTGATATCAATGATAAGCTTATTCATGGAAAAGAAGTATTTGGAAATTAAAGGATTTTGACATTGAAAAAGGTATTAGTGGTATTTTATTCGCAAACAGGGCAATTGACACAAGTAGTTGATAACATCACACAACCCTTGAAAAACACTCCTGTCGTTGAGGTGGTGTTGAGAGAAATTAAGCCTAAAAACCCGTATCCTTTCCCGTGGAAATTTATGACATTTATGGATACTTTCCCAGAATCCGTCTATTTAGACCCTTGTGAAATCGAAAGTTTTGAAGAAGATGCACATGAATACGATTTAGTTATTTTAGCCTATCAAGTATGGTTTTTATCGCCCTCTATTCCTATAACAGCTTTTTTAAAATCAGCGTATGCCAAAGAAAAACTCAAAAATAAACCCGTTATTACAGTTATCGGATGCCGTAATATGTGGATTATGGCGCAAGAAAAAGTAAAAAGTTTGCTCGCTCACATCGGTGCAAAGTTGATTGACAACATTGTTTTGGTTGACCAAGGAAATTCTCTAGCGACTTTCATCACGACGCCGAGGTGGATGATGAGTGGTAAAAAAGATGCCCTATGGGGTATTTTTCCCAAAGCGGGTATTAGCGAAGCAGAGATAAAAGACGCTTCAAGGTTTGGCTATGCGATTAAACAAGCTTTAGAAAAAGATGAAGAAAAAAAGTTTATTTCTTTATGTGAGGGACTTTGTGCCGTTACTGTTGATGTGAAATTGATTAAAAGTGAGAAAATTGGCACTAAAAGTTTCCAAATTTGGGGCAAACTCATACGAAAATTCTCCAAACAAGGAGAGATAAAACGAAAACTTTTTATAATACTTTATACAGTTTTTTTAATTTTAATTATTATTTCAGTCGTTCCAATCAATATGGCGATACAAACTCTTTATCGCAAGATGAAGAAAGACGAAGTGCTAAAACAAAAAGAATTTTATGAATTACCATCAGGGAGTAGTATGGATCGGATGAAGGAATTTTCAAACCATGAATAGTATTTACATTAATGATGTACAAAAGTTTATGCCCAATGCTCCTGTTTGCAATGAAGAAATGGAAGAGTATTTAGGGTATATCGGTGGTAAAAAATCAAAAGCGAAAAACATTGTGCTTCGAAGCAATGGCATTAAACAACGCTATTATGTCTTAGAAAAAGGGACTGAAAAACCACTTTTTTCTAATGCACAGATTACAGCTAATGCTATTAAAAAACTTGAAAACAGTGCTTTTTCGCTGCAAGAATTAGAGTGTTTATCGTGTGGAACCACAACGCCTGACCAACTGATGCCAAACCATACGTTGATGGTACAAGGTGAGCTTGGTGTGTCTGAGATAGAAACACTGAGTGCTTCAGGTATTTGTTTAAGTGGTGTCAATGCTTTAAAATATGTCTACTATGGCATCAAAAGTGGTGAGCTTAAAAATGGTATCGCCACGGGTTCAGAAGTTGTATCGGTCATTTTAAGTGCCAAAAATTTTGATGAAGAGTCTAAGCAATTAGAATTGTTAGAAAAAAATCCTTCCATTGCATTTGAGAAAGACTTTTTAAGATGGATGCTCTCAGATGGTGCAGGGGCAATGTTGCTTCAAGATAAACCTAACAAAGATAAAATCTCTTTAAAAATTCACTGGATAGAAGTGTTATCGTATGCTGGTGAAATGCCAACATGTATGTACAGTGGTTGTGAGATGGTGGACGGAAAAACGGTTGGTTGGAGAGGATATTTGCAGCAAGAAATTATGTCAAAATCGCTTTTAAGCATCGCGCAAGATGTGAAGTTGCTCAATGAAAATATCGTGGAATACACCGTTGTTAAACCGCTTAAAAAGATTTTGAATAAAAGAGCTATCACTACTCAAGAGATCGATTATTTTTTACCACATTATTCTTCACATTTTTTCAAAGATAAACTTTATGAGGGGCTAAAGAAAGTAAATTTTGAAATTCCTTATGAAAAATGGTTTACCAATCTTACAGAATGTGGAAACACGGGTTCAGCCTCTATTTACATTATGTTGGAACAACTTTTGCATTCTGATAAACTCTCTAAGGGAGAGAAAATCTTGTGTTACATTCCTGAGAGTGGACGGTTTTCAACGGCGTTTATGCTTTTAGAGGTTGTTTAGTGAACACGACTATCTCCGTTCCCAAAGAGGAAAATTCGACACTTGATGGCATACAAAAAGTGATGTATGCTAAAAACGATCAAGGGGAATTTGATAGGTATCGCTATGGTAGTTCGGTCGAAGAATTTGCTACTAAAATCGCCATTGAAGAATATGAACTCTTAAAACAAGAGTGTTTAGAGCACATCAAACAAGGCATTTCTTCGCCTATAGAGTATTTTATGTATGAAAATAGAATGGATTTACCAACCCTTTCGTGTGCTGTTGGGATGTTTCAATTTCGCGTTAAAAGGCACCTTCGGATGCATATTTTTCAAAAAATGAGCGATGGTTTATTGACAAAATATGCTGATGCTTTTAATATAATATTACAAGATTTAAAGGATTTTCGTTGAGCCAAAAACCACCTTTTGAACACTCTCAATTTGCACATTGTGAAAGTGGTGTCGTCTCAACTTTGCTGAGTGCTTATGGGTTAAAGATTAGTGAGCCTATGGCTTTTGGGCTTACCAGTGCGCTTACTTTTGTTTATCTTCCTTTTGTTAAAGTCAATAATCTGCCGTTGATTGCGTATAGAAGTTTGCCTAAAAGCATCATCAATACGATTTCAAAAGTTTTACATGTAAAGATGGAAAGAAAAAATTATCCTAATCCTAGAGCTGCTAATGAGGATTTAAAAAATCTTGTTACCAAAGAAAACAAAATGGTGGGACTTCAAACATCGGTGTTTTATCTTCCTTATTTTCCAAAAGATATGCGGTTTCACTTCAATGCTCACAACTTGCTTGTTTACGGGGTGGATGGAGAGGATTATCTTATCTCGGATCCTGTGTTTGAAGAGGCGGTTCGTTGCTCCGAGGCGGAACTTTCAAAAGCTAGATTTGCAAAAGGAGTCTTTGCCCCTAAGGGGTTTTTATATTATCCCAAAACCATTCCTCAAAATATAGATTTTACCCCCATCATTAAAAAAGCTATCGTTAAAAATGCTAAAGCTATGCTCACACCTTTTCCATTTGCAGGGATTAAAGGGATGCGAAGATTGGCAAAGAAAATTGAGTCATTGGAAAACAGTGAAGCCAATAGTAGATATATTAAAAATTATCTCACTCATATCGTAAGAATGCAAGAAGAGATAGGCACGGGTGGTGGTGGATTTAGATTTTTATACGCAGCCTTTTTAGAAGAAGCCCAAAAATACGAACTTAACAAGGCTATTTTAGAAGAAGCCTCAAAGCTTATCATCCACTCAGGCAATACACTTCGGGAGTTTGCACTTTACTGTGTAGAGGGAAGTAGAAAAATAGAAAAACTCGATACCAAAAAGATAGCAGCTAAACTTATCGAAGCATCCGAGTATGAAGAGAAGGCGTTTAGGTTGTTGAAAAAATTGTAGTTAGAAGGAAATATAATGAAGAAAGCATGGATTTTATTAACGATTGTATTTTGCGTTATATTTTTGGCAGGATGTGGTAACTCTTTTAAAACAGTTACAATTCCAATTGATTCTACATCTTCATCTGAAGATAAAGCAACTATTATTATATTTCAAAGTAATCCTAGGTTTGATTTTGAAGCTAAGACAAAATATGAAATTATTATGGATAAAAAACACGTTGGTTTTGTAGAAACCAACCAACCTTTGAAAATGTCAATTGAACCAGGGTTGCATGAATTGCATACAAAGACTCCGACTCCGCATATTGATAGAATTATAAAACAACAGTTTGTTGCTGGACAAACTTATTATTTTCGTCTTTGGTTTGAATATGGAATGTGGGTAGTATCAGTATGGCTTGACCCTACTTATAAAAGGGATAGTTACGAAACCATTATATTAGAAAAATAAGTCATATTGTAAAAAATTGTTAAGTATAAAAAAGTAGGTTACTTAAAATCTATAATTTTTCCATTTCTATAACAATACATTTTCCATTATCGTCTTTTGCTATATGTAAAAGTCGATCTTTTGTGTTAGTATCTTGAGTAAGAAGCGCATAAAAAGAGGTCGGCATTTGGGTGCCATAGATTTCTCTCATCGTTTCTAGACTTGAAAATTCTTCAATTTTTTCTATCTTTGCAAGTGCATTTTGGGAGTTACGATTGGCATAGAACCAGTAACTTTGGTCAAAACTCTCAGCACTTTGAGGCGTAATGTAGTTTTGATGGTTTTCAATAAATGCTAAAGAAGCATCAACTCTGCCTATCAAAACATCTTCTACTTCATGGTGCATAAGGTCAAAATAAGCTAATTGCAATGCTTTTTCAAACGAGAGATTGTGAGAGGTTAAAACCATGTGTTTACCTGAGGCATTTAGGGCTTGGGCGATGTAAAAACTCGCACTGGTATTGATGCCTAGAAAATCAAAAGGCATAACGATACCTTGGGGATTGTTGACTTGTTCTACGACATTTTTGAGGCTCTCAACAGGACCATATTCGGTGGCAAGGTAGATGCCTATATTGTTAGAAATAGGAGTGTTTTCTATGCAACTTAGGGCACCATAGACTGAGAGGATATTGAATTTATTAGCTCTTCGAAGATTTATTTTGCATAAAGATGAAAGCATTTTTTTGTACGTTGTAATAGGTAAATCTGGCTCGACTAAGTGATAGGTTTTATGAATGTACATCGCTTTTGTCCTTACTTATTGCTTAGTACAATAGAGGTAGTATTGCCACCAAATGCGACAAAGTTAAATAAGATACTGACGCGTCTGCCTTTGCACTCCATGGGCTTGGTAAGGGGTGTAAAAACTACGCCATCAGCAGCATTTTGAAAACCTAGTGTTTGTGGAATAAATCCTTGTTTGATACAAGAAAGGCTCAACGCAATTTCATTGGTTCCACTTGCCCCTAATGTGTGCCCAAGCAATGGTTTTAGAGCGGTAATGGGTGTAGTGCAGTGATATTTCTTAAATAGCAAGGCGATAGCATTGGCTTCTGAGGTGTTGTTATTTTCACTACCCGTAGCATGAGCTTTGATAACATCAATGTCGCTCAAAGTTACTTCCGCATTTTGAAGAGCTTCATCCATCGTTTTAAAGATAGGCTCTCCTGAGGGGTTACTTGTAGTTTCACTGTAAATATCACAGATATTTTTTGACCCTTTATAATAAAAATCATGCTCAGTTTTTGGCTCACTTTCTAAGATAAGCGCCGAACACGCTTCGCCTAAGATAAGGCCGTCACTGTTTTGGTCAAAGGGTCGGTATATTTTATTTTTGGAGAGAAGCATTAAGGAGGAGAAACCATCAAAGGTTGATTGATTGAAAAGCTCAATTCCTAAGACGAGAGCTCTTTTTATGTGTTGGTTGATGATGAGTTTTGAAGCATAACATAAAGCATTGGCACTCGATGTACACGCCGTTGAAAAAAGTAAAGCTTTATGATTTGAGTGCGTTAACGTTTCAATATATGTACCAAGAACGCCATATTCGAGATGGTTGAATTCTAAAGGGGTTTGCTCATTTTTATAGAGAGCATTGACTTCTTCATTCATTGAAATCCCCATAGACGTAGAACCTATGAAAATTGCCAAATCTTTTTGCTCTTCTAAACTTAATTGGGCTTGTTCAATACAGTTGTATACCACAGTTTCAATCACCGCGTAAAATTTTTCTCGCTGGGAAGTAAAAGTCTTGTTAAGATGATAATAGGGATATTGATGGAGTATCTTGGCTATATACGCTTCGTAATTGTCTTGATTGAGCGTGCGAATGGTATCTACAATGGCTACTTCATTCTCTCCTAGACTACAGACTAAAGCATGTGCAGTGATGTAACATTTTTGCATTTTATTTGGGTTGAATATAATCAGCTAAAGTATTGATACTGCTCATAATGGTTCGTATTTTTTTGCTATCGGTTACTTCAACACCATACTTTTCTTTAAGTGCCATAGAGATTTGCAATGCATCCATCGAGTCTAATTCTAAAGTACTTTCCGAGCCAAAAAGTGGTGCATTGTCATCGATGGATTCGGGTTCAAAGTCTTCTTTATCGCACTCTTTGATGATGAGTTGTTTTAGTTCAAGTTTGAGTTCATTGTTTTGTGAACCTATCATTAGTTTCTCCTATATTTTAACAGTAAAAAGGCAAGTGTGAAAAAAAGTGTAGCAAAGATTAATAATTTTAACAAATTAAGGTGAATATCGGCAAAAGAACCGCCTTTAACTATTACTTCTAAAAAGCAGTCCAACGCCCATGACATAGGTGAAAGTTCACTCACTTCTTGCATAAACTTTGGCATGACAATTTTGGGAACCATGATGCCTCCAAGTGCGGCTAGGATAATGTTGGAGGTTCCTCCTAGGATGGTTGCCATTTCACTGCTGTTACTAATTGTTGCGATGGCGAGGGCAAAAGAGATAGCTGCGATGGATGCCACACATGAAATAAGCACAAGAAGCGCAATACTTCCGTGAATGACCAAGGCATCGCCATTGAGTAAGGGAATAACATAGATACCCACCAAAATCATTAAAAAAACTTGTAGTTGATTCATCACAAAGTAGGGCAAGAATTTACCAAAAATAATCTGCATAAACGAAACATTGATACTTCTAATTTTATCAATCGTACCAAAGTTTTTTTCATTGATAAATGTATTGGAAATAGGAATAAGAATAAAAAACATCGAAAATATCAACCAAGATGGCACACTATGCTGAACAGAGGTAATCGTCGTAGATTGGTTATCTTTTAAAACGTAGGTGTGAGAAATGGCTTCTTCAAAATTGATAGCACTTTTGGCGTCTATTTTGAGCAGAGTTGAAAACTTGTCAATGACCACTTCTGCCATTTTCGCACTTAAAAATTGTTTGAGAAAAGCTACTTGTTGATATGCAATGTCGGAGCGAGAATACATATTAACAGAAGTATCTTTACTTTTGCCCATATTTTCCATCAAGTCTTTATTTAAAGCGACTACAAAATCATAATTTTTGGTATATAAAAGTTCGTCAATGGAAGCATTGTTTTCTATAAAGGTGAAATTAAAAAAGTTATTGCCATTGAGTTTGGTGACAAAGGTTTCCAAGGCAAGGGAGCTTTTTTCACTTGTGACTACAATGTTCAATTTGACATCGTATTTGTTAGAATAGGTGTTTTGCAAAGCTAAAGACATGATGATAATAAACGCCGTTGGCATCACAAAAAGCACAACAATAGCGTGTAAATTTCGCATAATTAATAAAAATTCTTTTTTTAAAATATAGTAAAACATCAATCCCTCAAATCTTTTTTGGTTATAGATAAAAAGATATTTTCTAAGTTGTTATTGGGCAACTCAATATTCTTTACATGTAAAGCTTTTTGCTTGATATCACAACACAAATTGACCAAAGCATCATAGTCATTTTGTAGATTTACTTCGTGTATGGAAGCGTCATCGAGGTGAATTTTGGCAATATTTGTTTTTTGGTTAAGAACTTCTTTTGTCTCATGAAAAACGATTTTACCTTGATCCAAGATAGCGATATCATCACAAAGATATTCGATTTCTTCCATATAGTGAGAGGTGTAAACGATGGTGGTACCTTCAGTTTTATTAATGTTTTTAATAACATTTAAAATGTAGCTTCGAGACTGTGGGTCGATGCCAACGGTTGGTTCATCTAGGTATAAAATCTTGGGACTATTGAGCAAACCAATGGCGATATTCAGCCTTCTTTTTAACCCACCCGAAAAAGTTTCAGCTTTTTTATCGCGGTACTTTTCTAGCGAAGTCATCTCCAAACAATAGTCAATTCTAGCTTGTAATACATGCCCTGTTAAACCATACAATGCCCCAAAGAACTCAAGGTTTTCATAAGCACTAAGCGTGGGATAAAACGCATACGATTGAGGAACGAGGCTTGAGAATGATTTAATTTCCCTTTCATTAAAATCCAAGTCATAACCTAAAATTTTAATTTGTCCAAAATCTTTTGGTTGTAAAAAATTTAAAATAGACACTAAAGTCGTTTTCCCTGCACCATTAGGACCTAAAAGCCCAAAAATAGAGCCTTTTTTTATCGTTAAGTTGAGGTGGTCGAGTACGAGTGTATCTTTGTATTTCTTAATCAGATTGCTGATTTGAATTGCCATTTAATATCTTTATATAAATTTTATATAGTTTAGTTAAATTTTAATTATAAATTGCTTTTGACATATCTCATCATTAATAAATTTTTTATAATACTGGCTCAGTTATTTTTAATAATACTATGTATAAAATAAGCTTAAATTTTTTTAAAGGAT
>JAFLKZ010000140.1:13077-27057 GCA_019162915.1 Campylobacteraceae bacterium | reverse complement strand
ACGATCAAAATCTTTATCTATTTCTAAAAAAAGATCTTTATATGTTTCTGGTTCAAGTATATTAAGGGGGTAAGCTCTAGCTTTAATACCATAATTTTTTTCTAAATCTTTGACTTGCTCGAGTGCTAATTCTTCATTTGAATTATACGTAAAAGCTATATTGACACCTTCTCTGGCAAATTCATAAACGATTGCTTGACCGATACCTCTAGTTCCGCCACTGATAACGAGTGTTTTCCCCCTCATTAAAGTCCTTTTATCTCATATTTTTTGATGGTATTTTCAATTTTTTTCATATTTTCACTACTTGGCGCACACATTGGGAGTCTATACTCTAAAGTTTCTAAGAGTCCTGCTATATACATCGCCGCTTTGATAGGAATAGGGTTGCTTTCGCAGAAAAGTATTTTATTGATTTCATACAGAGAATCATTAATCGCTTTTGCGCCATGATAATCACCCGCAAGTGCCAAATGGGTAAGCTCTGCTATTTGGTCAGGTAAAATATTAGAAGTAACAGAAATAACGCCTGAGCCTCCATTAGACAAAATAGGGTAGTTGATAGCATCTTCTCCACTAAAAACAGCAAGTTTTGGACGATGTGCTAGTAAATCAACACATCTGTCAATGGAGCCTGTTGCTTCTTTAACACCAAAGATATTAGGACATTCATCATACAGTCTAAAAATAGTTTCTGGTAATAAATCACATCCCGTACGACCTGGAACATTATATAAAAGAACAGGAATATCGACAGAATGAGCTATGGCTTTGTAGTGCTGATATAAACCCTCTTGCGTAGGTTTGTTGTAATAAGGCGTAACCGATAAAATCCCATGTGCACCATGCGCTTGAGCAAATTTAGCCAATCCAATGGCTTCATGGGTGGCATTACTCCCCGCACCTGCTAAGACTTTGACATTACTTTTAGAACAAATATCTACAGCAATTTCGATACAACGACGATGCTCTTCATGATTAAGCGTCGCACTCTCACCCGTAGTTCCAACAGGAACGACAACATCTATCTTATTGTTTATTTGTCTTTGTATAAGCTTTGCATATTGTTCTTCGTCTAGTTTTCCATTTTTAAATGGTGTAATAAGAGCAGTCATCGCTCCACGTAAGCATTGATTCATCTTAGTAATCCTTTCTTAATATAACAGTTGTTGAAAATTGTGGTACTAAATATTTATTGGCAACATTGATTAAATCTTCTTTTTTGAGATTATTAATAGATTCTTCATATTTTAATAAAGGTGATATATCGCCTTTTGCGAAGTACGTTCCAAAAAGATTCGCAAGTTCAGATGAACTTTCAAGTCCGTGAATAAAATCTGCCTTAGTGTTAATCTTTATCTTTTCAATATCTCTTTCATTAATACCATCTTTTTTAATTGACTCTATAATTTTTAAGATTTCACTCTCAACCGCTTCTGCCTTAACACCAGGATTACAGACAGCTAAAAATAAGAAAATTGAAGGATCTTTAGCTTCCATACCATGGCCATAAATTTGATTTACCATCTTTTTATCATCAATGAGCACTCTGTGAAGTTTACTACTTTTGCCACTGCTTAAAAGTTCACTTAAGCCTGAGAGTGCGACTTGGTCTTCATGCATAAAATTAGGAATTTTATAAGCAATAGCGACCATCTCAACTTCACTCTCTTTTTTAATCAAAACACGTTTAGCACCATCTTGAATAGGTTCCATTTGATGACTTCGTTTTGGTATAGGCGTAGAGTTTTTAATGTCTTTAAAATGTTTTTCAACATTTGCAAAAACATCTTCTGCTTTGATATCTCCCGCTACAATAACTATAGCGTTGCTTGGTTGATAATATTTAGAATGGAAACTTCGAATATCCTCAATGGACCAATTTTTAATATCTTCTTTAAACCCAATCGGCGTCCAATGGTAAGGATGATAAGTAAAAGCATTGTTGAAAAGTCTAAAATAAAGATAACCTATAGGCGAATTATCCGTTCTCCAAAGTCTCTCTTCTAACACAACATTACGCTCTGGCTGAAATTCTTCATCACTTAAATTGAGATTTTGCATCAGTTCAGCAAACAATTCCAAAGATTTTGAAAGGTTTTTAGAAGAACTTTTGATAAAGTAATGGGTATAATCAAACCCTGTTGAAGCGTTATTAACGCCACCAAACCCTTTAACTATTTCGTCAAATTCACCCGTTTTTAAATTTTTAGTTGATTTAAAATTAAGGTGTTCAAGCATATGTGCGATACCACTTTTCCCCATGATTTCATTTCCACTGCCAACTTTATAAAAAATATCCGTAGTAATAACATCACTTTTATTATTCATGGGAATAACTACAACTTGAAGTCCATTTTCAAGTGTTTTTGTACTATATGAGGGTAGAGAACTAGCCATTAACGCTCCTAAAAATATTAAAAATGTGACCATATATTTCATGGCTTTTATCTCCTATCGCTTCCTATTGCTTCACTAATATGTTCAAAACCATCTTGTTCCATTAATTTTAGTATCCCATTGTTTATCTCTTTATTAAGAGCGGGACCTTTAAAGATGAAAGCACTGTATATCTGAATGAGACTAGCACCTGCTTTTATTCTACGGTATGCTTCCTCGGCTGAATCAATACCACCAACTGAGATTAACGTAGTTTTACCATAAAACTCTTGTGCCAACGCTTCAAATAGTGTAAAACTTTTTTCTTTTAAGACTTTACCACTAATGCCACCAAAATCTTTAGCATTTTTTAGAAGTGAATAATCTATGGTAGTATTAGTTGCAACGATACCACTTGCTCCATTTTCTAAGGCACAAGCACTTACATGTAAAGCTTCTTTGATGTCTAAATCTGGCGCTATTTTGAGTAAAACAGGCTTAGAGGTAATCTCTTTTGCCATGATGAAAAGTTCAGCTATAAATTTCTCGTTTTGTAAGTCTCTTAGTCCTGGGGTATTAGGTGAAGAGATGTTAATGACAAGGTAATCGCTTATTTTTTCAAATCTTTTGATGAGCTTTTCATAATCACTCAGTGCATCTTCACTTGAAGTTGTTTTATTCTTACCTATATTTGCACCAAGAGGCGTTGCATAAGGATATATTTTTTCAACTCTTTTAGCAACTTTACTCATACCATCGTTGTTAAATCCCATAGCATTTTGAAGGCTCTCTTCTTCAACGAAACGAAATAATCTAGGCTTTGGATTACCATTTTGAGGCAGTGGTGTTACCGTGCCATACTCTATATAGCCAAAACCAAGAGCCGTGAGCATTTTAACCATCGTTGCATTTTTATCAAATCCAGCACCAATTCCAAGAGGATTTGAAAATGTTTTATCAAAGAGTTGTTGCTCTAGCTTTTTATCGTATACGAAGTATTCTTCCGCAATTTTTGCAAGGATAAAAGGAGTATACGTAGCACAATTTTTGAAGAGAAATTCTGCTACGTTGTGCGCATTTTCAGGGCTTAAATTGAAAAGAATTCTTTTGATGGTCTCGTAATCAAACATCTTTTAATTCCTTGTTTTTAAAGTACGCGATTATACCCCATTAAAGATAAAAGATGGTTGATTTATCTTTGTAAACCTTTCAATTTGAGGTATTCTTGACTTGAGAGATGAAGCTGTGCATCACTCCCTATAGCGTTAATTTTACCATGTTTTATGATAGCAATTTTGTCAGCTTTTTTGACCGTACTCAGACGATGGGCAATGACAAAAGTGATTTTATCTTTGATGAGATTTTCTATGGCTTGCGTTATTTTTTGTTCACTTCCTGAGTCTAGAGCTGACGTTGCCTCATCAAGAATGAGAATTTTAGGATTCGTATAGATAGCTCTTGCAATGGCAATTCTTTGTCTCTGTCCCCCTGAAAGATTGGCACCAAATTCATCTAAATGGGTATAAATACCCTGCGGAAGTTCATTGATAAACTCATAAGCATTGGCTTTTTTCAAGGCTTCAATCACTTTTAGCTCATCAATCTCTTTCCCATAAGCAACGTTAGAGGCAATGGAATCATGAAATATATAAACACGCTGTGTCACAAGTGCTATGCTTTCTCTTAAACTTGCCAAATCAAAGGATTTAATATCAATGCCATTGATTAAAATAGCTCCATCACTTGGGTCATAAAAGCGCATGAGCATATTCATAAGGGAGCTTTTACCACCACCACTATCTCCAATAAGGGCTACCATTTCACCTTTCTTGGCATCAAGACTTACATCACTGAGTGCTTGTTTATCACCATAAGAAAGTGATACATTTAAAAACTCAACACTTTCTATGATAGGAGGTACACTCAGTGAGCCACTTGTGATACTAGGTTTTTGGTCAAGTAAAAAGAAGATTCTCTCACTAGCCACAAGTGCATCTTGCATTCGATTGTAAAGTCCAGATATTTTTTTAATAGGGGTGTAAAGCATAAAAAGTGCTGTTAGAAATGAGAAAAAACTACCCACACTCATCTTATCTTGAATGACTTCATTTCCTCCCACGATAATAACAACAGCCACACCGATAGAACCTAATGTTTCCATTATAGGACTTACCATCTCTGAAACTTTAACGGATTTCATCGTTAGTTTAAAGTATTTTTGATTTTCATTTTTAAATAAAGTATGTTCATATTTTTGTGCATTATTAGCTTGGATAATCTCAATATTATTAAATATTTCGCTCAGTTTTGCAGTAATGTCTGAGATAGTTTCTTGAGAAAGACGTGAAATTTTCTTCATTCTTTTAGCAAGAAGACTAAGGGGATAAACCGCAAGAGGCATAATCACTAAAGCATAAAAAGCCAGCGCAGGGTTTTGATAGATAACAACAACAATGAGTCCGATGATAGTAAAAGATTCTCTAAAAAATTCAGGGATAAGGTTGGAAACAACGGTTCTTACACGTTCTACATCGTTTGTATTACGACTTATAAGCTCACCACTTCGGTGTTCATGAAAAAATGAAATATTATCACGCATTCTTTTAATGATATCTTGCCCAATGAAGGCAGTAAAATAAGTTTGCATATATCGACCAGACTCTTTGGCCGCATATACAGCGATAATGGCGTAGGGGAGAAGTTTAAGCATTTCCGCATCTTTTGCGATAAAGATTTCATCCAAAAGAGGTTTGACTAAGTATGCTGAAATAGCTGTTCCACCACTAGAGAGCAACATACCAAAAATTGCCAAAGCAAAATAGGGAATATAATCTTTAAAAAATGGTAAAAATCGTGCGAGAACGCTTTTAAGGCTCATCATACTAAAGTACCTTTTCCCATTGTGTACCATTAAGCGTATCCATAAGTTGAATATTTTTACCCTCAAGAATAGAGCGAATAGCATCAGCTTCTTGGAAGTTCTTTTCTTTTTTTGCACTATTTCTCTGCTCGATAAGTGTTTCAATCTCTCTTTTTTCTGCTTCTCTCACGCCTATTTGGAAGTACATGTAAGGATCGTGTGCGATAATGCCCAAAAGTGATTCTAACCATAACAAATTAGCATGAATAAGAGCTTTAAAAGCTTTGTCTTTAGGGTTTTTATCTATCAATTCATTAGCATTTGCAACCATTTCATCGATAGAGGCGAGTGCTTTTGAGATGTTCAAATCATCACTTAAATCGCTTAAAACACTTTGTTTGAAAGTAGGTTGGACTTCGCTACATGGCGTTTCGTAGACTCTTTTTTTAAGACGATAAAGTTTGTCTAATCTTTTTTTAGAAAGAAGTAGATCTTCTTCTGAAAAGTTAAAGTTCGCTCGATAATGGGTAGAAAGTAGATAAAAACGCAACACTTCACCATCATAAATACGAAGTGCATCTTTGAGAAAAAAACTATTACCTAAAGATTTACTCATTTTTTCACCACTAATCGTGACAAAGCCATTGTGCATCCAGTATTTTGCTAATTCTTGACCACTTTTACACCTTGTTTGTGCTGCTTCATTTTCATGGTGTGGGAACAACAAATCGGCTCCACCTGCGTGAATGTCTATTTGAAAATCACCGCAATTGGCAAGATGCTTTTCAATCATTGCCGAACATTCTATGTGCCAACCTGGACGACCCTCACCAAACGAGGCTTGATAACTAGGCTCGTTTCCTTTAGTAAACTTCCAAAGAGCAAAATCTTTTTGGTCTTTTTTTTCGTCATTTTGTACTACTCTGGCAAGAGAAGCATCTTCATCGATAAAACGGTGACTAAGGCTTAAATATTTAGGATCTTTTGATGTATCAAAATAGACACTATCACTTGTCTTGTATGCCACGTTTTTTTCTAACATAGTCTCGATGAAATCGACTATTTCGACAACCGTTTCGGTTGCTTTTGGTTCGATATCAGCATCGCTTACATGTAAAAGGTTCATTTCATCTTTATAACGCTTGATATAAAATGAGGTTATCTCTTCAAGGGATTGACCATTCTCTTTCATTTTATTAATAATTTTATCGTCAATATCTGTAAAGTTTTTAACAAATGTAACTTTATAATCAAGAGCTATAAAAACCCTTCGCAGTAAATCAAAAGCGATAGCACTTCTAGCGTGTCCTAGATGCGCATCATCATAAACCGTTGGCCCACAGACATAAATTTTAACTTCATTTTCTTTGATAGGAATGAAAAGAACTTTTTTCTTTTGAACAGAATCATAAATAAACACGTATTAACCCCTTAATCCATATAAGTGCTATTACTTCGCAAAGAAGCAAAATAGCCAGTATCACTAATTTTTTATCGAGAAGTATATCTAAAAACTTTTTTGTACCAAATGAGCGTATGGTAAAAACTAATAATATAATGCCTGAAAGTGAGCCTGAAAGTGCTAAACCTGCAACACCTAAAGGTTGTATCAGTGCTAATGAGAGAATAACATTAGAACCTAGTGAGTACATGGCGATTTTAGCTGCCTCTTTTTGTCTGTGTAAGGCATAAAGCCATAGCGAAAAGAGTTTAGCAAGCCCATAAGGAATCAAACCTATCATGTACATTCCAAGGACTAAAGCAGTTGTTTGGGAATCTTCTTGCGAGAAGGAGCCACGTTCAAAAAGAAGCTTCACAATCTCTTCACTGAGCATGTACCCGCCAAGTGTTGAAGTGGAAAGTAAAAAAGCCAAAAGCCAAAAGCTTTTATAGAGCAATTGCGAAGCTTCAACATCATTATCACTTTTAAGGAGTCGTGTAATTTTAGGGAATATCCCTGTGGTAAGGGCGATAGCAAAAAGAGCAAGAGGCAACTGAAAAATACGGTTTGCATAATAAAGATAGCTGATACTCCCCGCTACTAAAAAACTTGCCAATGTGGTATCTAAAAATGAGGCTATTTGTGGTGTGGAGTTTCCAATGATAGAGTGAAGAAAAGAGTTAAAAAAGCGTTCATTTGTTTTTTTGATTTTTTCTGTTTTTTGTCTACTATAAAGATAACCTACCATAAAAATTTTGATTAAATTATGCTTTTTCAGAGCGATATAATGCGATATAACTTGTAAAATTCCACCTGCTAGAACACCATAACTCAACACGTAAGCGATAGTTCTTTTATCATAATCTTGACTTAAAAGAAGTGCTAAAATCATCGCAATATTAAGCAGGGCAGTTGAAAAAGCCGTTGTCGCAAAATGGTTTTTATATTGTAGTAAAGAGCCAAAAAGAGTGACACAGAAGATAAGAGGAAGATAGTAAAAATTGATAGCAATAAGCGGTGCAGCTTCTTTAAGTGTATCTTCATCAAAACCAAATGCAATTAATTTAGCAAAGAAACCACTAAAAAGAGTCACGACCAGAGAAAATAAAATCAAAAAAATCAAAAACTTAGCAAATATTGCAAAAGTAAAAAGGGATTTATGGTTTGCCTTGATGAAGCTTGGGATAAACGTTTGTGTAAAAGCGCCCTCTGCAAAGATTCTTCTAAAAAGATTGGGGAGTTTAAACGCGACAAAGAAAATATCACTATATATGTTAGCACCCAATACAGAAGCCATAAGAGTATCTCGAATAAAGCCAAAAACTCTTGAAACAAGAATTCCTATACTGTTAGTGAAAAATGATTTAATTAGCATGCGATATCTTATCAAAAAATGGTTTAAACTCAATTTTTATCTTTTTTCGATAAGATTATTTAACATTTGCTCTGATTTGGTCGATATCTTATCCAAAACATAAAGGTTTTACATTGGGTCTATTTGATAAATTAACAGGCGTTAGCGAAGTAGAACAAAGTGAAAAAAACGAGTTTAAGTCTATCATTATAGATGCTACAAATGTTATGAAAGAATTAAAAAGCATTGCAGTTGCAAACCATCTAAAGCAGACAGATTTAGCTTTTAAATTACTTAAAACAACAACTTCCTATGGTGATGAAAAAAGTGATAATCACGATATGAATGAAGAAGAAAAAAATCTTTTTTTAGATGATAACTTTCTCCTTAATCCTAATATTAAATTTAAACAACATTATAGGGTGGAAATTTATAAGATAGACAAAAACAATACTTTAGATATTCACATGCCCGATATAACGCTCAGTGGTAATAAAAACCTAACAAAAATAATTGCTACCATAGCCAAAAGTCATGAAATAAAATATACATCAAAATTAGAAAAAATGATGATTGATGATATTCAGGTTAAGAAAATAAAAGCAGGCGTTTTACTCGATATTCGAGATCAAAATATGTATAAAGAGATCAAAAGAATTGTTGCAAGTATTAGAGTGAATGGTATTTTAGATCAAACTCAGTCTTTTGTAGCTTGCCAAGGCGTAGATGAAGTGGCATCAGTCAATGATGATTTGATATTGCATTACAAAAAAAAGACGAGTTCAAAAAGTGCTGATGGTAAAGTTGACTATTCAAAAAGAGGGTTTGTTTCTGCTGTTGAAAAAGACGAATGTATTATCGAATATATTAAACCTCAAGTTGGAACACCTGGTCGAAATTGTAGAGGTGCTTTTATCCCTATTAAAGAGCCTAAAAAGACAAATGATATTCCTATTGGAATCAGCGCAAATATTACCAAAAAAGAAAATGAAACAAGTGTAAAATATATCGCCAATAGTGGTGGCTATGTCAATTTTGACAAAGGTATTTATGACATACAAGAACAGATGGAAATTAACGAGATAAGTTTTCGATCCACGGGCTCTATTGAAGCCAATATGGATTCAAATATTAAAATAAATATTAAAGAAAAAGACATTTTAAAAGATGCCATAGGCGCTGGTATGAGTGTTGAAACCAGTGAATTAAATGTACAAGGCAATGTTGGAAGTGGCGCTAAAATAAAGGCTAAAATTGTTGAAATTGGTGGTCAAACACATCAAAGTTCGTATATCGAATCAGATAAAATTACGATAGCCGTACATCGTGGTGAAGCTAATGGTAGAGAAGTAATAATAGATAGGTTAGAGGGCGGTCGAGTTGTTGGAGATACAGTACATGTAAAGCAGATGATTGGTGGAGAAATAATTGCTAAGATTATCAAAATTGAGAATCTTATGTCCAATGCTAAAATAATTGCTTCTGAGCTTATTGAAATTCAAGAACTTAAAGGTGCTAATAATAAGTTTATTATTGATCCTAGTGTTACTAAAGAGTTTAATGAACAAATTCTTTCTATTAACAAAAAAATAGAAAGATTAGAAGAAGATCTCAAAGCTTTTCCAAGGCAGTTAAGTTCTAAAAAAGATATGATCGAAAAAAATAAACCTATGGCTGAAATGGTTAAAAACAAGATTTTAGAACTCAAAAAAAGTGGTGTTGAGCCTGCTGTTTCACTCTTTGCCAAGATTAAAGATTTTCAAGAAAAGGTGATAGAGTATAATGCACTTCTTCAAACGTATAAAGATAAAAAAGAAGAGCTTGTTGAGCTTAAAAAAGAACTTGTTTTGGTTCAAACTAAAGTATTTTCTGCAAAAATAATCAATCATTCTTCATGGAAAGAATTCAATGAGATACGATTTAAACTTATTTTTCCTCCTCAAGATATCACATACAATCCAAAAGAGAGAGAAACTGCTAGGGAAATTACCCTTAAAGATCTAGGAGATGGTGAATATAGAGTGATACGATCAACTGAGTATAGTCCTTCATGATAGTTGGCATCGAAGGCAAAATAGTCAAGAAAGAAGTGACATTTATTCATGTTAAAACAAATGCAGGACTCACTTATAAAATCAATATTTCTCTACTGTGTAGTGTTAAAATAATACACGATGAAGTTTCTTTACATGTAAGCCAAATTATACGTGAAGATCAACATAGCCTTTATGGTTTTTTAGATGAGAAAGAACAAAAGGTATTTGATACGCTCATCAAATTAAATGGTATTGGACCCTCAACAGCACTTGCCGTTTGCTCAACGTTAAGTCCAAACGATTTTGCCCAAGCACTGGCAACACAAAATATAGATGCTTTCAAAATGGTTTCAGGCATCGGTCCTAAAAGTGCAAAAAGAATTTTAGTAGAACTCAGTGATTTTTCAATTCATCTCTCTTTAGAATCGCCACTCAATGCATCGATGTTGGAAGCGAGTATGGCTTTAGAAAGTTTAGGGTTTAAAAAAGAAATGATTAAAAAAGCTTTACCAAGTTGTACCTCTTTGGACACACAAGGTATTATCAAAGAAGCTCTTCAGAAGCTTAAGTAAAGGAAAAAAATGACGATAGCCGTTTTATTTGGCGCAAAAAGTTTTGAACATGAGATTAGTGTTGTCAGTGCCATTGCACTTAAAAAAGTATTAAATAGTGAGATAGTTTATATTTTTTGTGATTATGATAGAAATTTTTATCTTATTCCTACGGATAAAATTAATTCTAAAAGATTTAGTAGTGGTGAATATAAAAAAGATAAATCTCTTTACTTAAAAAATGGTGGATTTTTTTATAAAAAAGCTTTTGGAGAGGGTCAGGTTTCGTGTGACTTTATGATTAATCTTGTACATGGCAGTGATGGTGAAGATGGGAAACTTAGCTCCATGCTTGATTTTTATAGTATCCCATACATTGGGCCTAGAATTGAAGGTAGTTGTGTTAGTTATAATAAACTTTTGACTAAATTGTATGCCAAAGAAGTTGGTGTCCATGTGCTTGATTATCAAGTTTTACGTAAAAATTCAGAAGATTTGATCAAAATTCCTTTTCCTTTTATCATTAAGCCTTTACGCCTTGGTAGTTCAATCGGCATTGGAATAGTTAAAGAAGCTTCTGAGCTGTCTTATGCTTTAGATGTAGCATTTGAATTTGATGATACAGTTTTAGTTGAGCCTTTTATTAGCGGAGTTAAAGAGTATAATCTTGCAGGATGTTATGCTAAAAAATATCTTTTTTCTATCATAGAAGAACCGCAAAAAGAAGAATTTTTAGATTTTAATAAAAAATATCTTGATTTCTCACGCACTAAAAGAGTGAATGAAGCAGAGCTTTCTCAAGCGTTAGAAGAGGATATTAAAGAGTCTTTTTCCAAACTTTATAATCCACTATTTTTAGGTGCTCTTATCAGATGTGATTTTTTCATCATTGATGGTAAAGTGTATCTTAATGAGATAAATCCAATCCCTGGAAGTATGGCAAATTATCTTTTTGATGATTTTAATAGTGTGATTGAATCCCTTTCACAAAACCTTCCTTCTCAAATCAATGTTCCAAAAGAATACAAATATATCAATTCCATTCAAGCTGCCAAAGGGAAGTAAAAGAGAGTTTTATGTAAAGTGTTATGTAAAATTTTACAAAAGGCTTGGACTTCATGACATACGCTAAAAATGAAATTATGAGTGCAACAGATATGGTAAGGAACTTTAGTTCCGCTCTTAGTAGTCTTACTAAAGGCGAGAACAAAAGAATTGTGATTGTCAAGAATAACCATTTTGAAGCAGTAATGGTGACGGTTGAAGAATATGAAAAAATGAGTGAGGCAGTCACTATTTTAGAAAAAATATACGCTAGTACTAAAAGACAATAGATGGCAAAAAAAACAATACTTGTAGAAAATATCACTTATGATATGAGCTATGAACTTTTAAATCTTCACAATGAGCAAGCTATTCTTTTTTTACATGGATGGGGAAGTAATAAAGAAGCGATGAAGAGTGCTTTTAAAGAGTGCTTTAAAGAGTATAAACATATCTATCTTGATCTGCCAGGGTTTGGTCATTCTTCAATCACTTTGCCTATTGCAACATTGGTGTATGCGGATATAGTCTCGGCTTTTTTAAAGCAACTTGATATCCAACCATCGATGATATTTGGTCATTCCTATGGTGGAAAAATAGCAACTCTTTTAAAACCAGAAGTTCTTGTGTTACTAAGTTCTGCTGGTATTGTTACTCCCAAATCATTCAAAGTAAAAATGAAAATTTTGATATATAAAACTTTTAAGCCTTTTTTTCCTAAAAGTTTTTATAGATTTTTTGCTACTAAAGATGTCGAGGGTATGAGTCAAACAATGTATGAAATACTCAAAATGGTAGTAAATGAAGATTTTTCCATTATATTTACCAAGGTAAAATCACCCACATATATTTTTTGGGGGGAAAGCGATAAAGCTACGCCTTTAAGTAGCGGTCAAAAAATGCATTCATTAATCCCAAATAGTCATTTTACAAAAATGACGGGTGACCATTTTTTCTTTTTAAAAAATGGTCAAAAGATAGAAAAATTGCTTTTGGAGTCTAAAATTTGAATACCTATGAACTTATTGTCAGTGGACGTGTTCAGCGCGTAAATTATCGGAGATTTGTTGTAGAAATGGCAAAAACTTTGGATTATGTTGGATGTGTTGGTAACCTTATCAATGGAGATGTTGAAGTGATAGTTAACGCCGAGTTTGAAGAGGATTTAGAGTTTTTCATCAGTAAATTGTATGATGGTTCTATGTTTTCACATGTAAATGACGTTACATGTAAAAAGATAAATTATCTCTTCTTCGATAATTTTGAAAAGAGATAAACATGCTTGAAATCATTACTGTTCTATCCCATATTTTATTTGTTTCAGCGCTTGGATACTATGTTATTACGTCAATGCAATGGTATAGTTATAAGATTCAAAGAGTTCTTTTTCATTACAATAGATATGATTGGCACATTTATTTTTTCCTTCTTCCTGTTATCGCATATTACTTGAGTGCTGATTTTATTGTTTATGGCGTTTATGGTACTTACTTTATAGCGTTATTTTTTTGGTATAAAAAACTCGATAAAAAGCTTATTTTCACAGCTCGTGTTAAACGATTTTTCCTCTTTCTTCTCTTATCTTCTCTCTTTCAAGATTTGCTCTGCGTGTTTTCTTTTTCATGTGCTACATTAGGTGTATTGATACCGCTTGGGGTTGCGCATATCGTCAGTATTATATTTGAAAAGATGTTATTTGAAGGATTTAAAAAAGAGGCTAGACGTAAAATAGAGCAAATGTCAGATATGAAAGTCATTGCTATTACCGCAAGTTACGGTAAAACAAGTATCAAGAATTTTTTAGCCCAGATACTCTCTTCACAGTTTAAAGTCTACATGACACCGCGAAGTGTGAATACGCTTAGTGGAATTATTAAAGATATTAATGAATCTTTACCGCACAATAATGAAATATATATCGTAGAAGCTGGGGCTAGGGCGAAAGGTGATATTGATGAAATAGTGCAGTTAGTGCAGCCTCATATTAGCGTTGTTGGAAAAATAGGCGAGCAGCATATTGAATATTTTAAAACATTAGAAAATATCAGAAATACAAAAATGGAGATTATCAATTCAAGAAGATTACAAAAAGCTTTTGTACACGAAAGTGCTCATGTGCAAGCGAATGAAAAAGTTGTTATATTTGGCTTAGATTTACTCAATATCCAATCAACTCTGCAAGGTATTAGTTTTGATATCATCATTAATGGTAACCAAGAAAGCTTTACATGTAAACTTCTAGGCGATTTTAATGCTATCAATATTTGTGCTTGTGTGCATGTTGCATTAGAACTTGGTATGCGTCTTGATGATAT
>JAFLKZ010000140.1:10439-13056 GCA_019162915.1 Campylobacteraceae bacterium | reverse complement strand
CATTGAAAATTTAGTAGGGGTAGAGCACAGACTTCAAAGAATTGAAGCTGGTGGCAAGCTTATTATCGATGATAGTTATAATGGCAACTTTGATGGCATGGTTAGCTCTTATGCACTAGCTTCGACGTATCAGGGAAGACGTGTCATTATTACTCCTGGTATTGTTGAAAGTACAGAGGAAACCAATATCGCTTTAGCCAAGACTATTGATGAAGTTTTTGACCTGGTTATCATTACTGGAAAAGTTAATTTGAAGATTTTAGATGAACATATCAAAAAGGCTGAAAAAATTATTTTAAGAGATAAATCAAAAATGCAAGAGGTTTTGGCGAACAATACTATGGTAGGAGATTTGATACTTTTTTCAAATGATGCTCCAAACTTTATGTAAAAGTTAAAAAAATTTATATTTTGTTATATGATTATTATATGGTTGTTATATCATTAAAAAAAACTTTATGTTACATATAGTTTTTATCTTTTTAAGATTTTAAAGGGGGAGTTTGATGAAAACAAAGAGTCTGTATATCTCATCACTAGAGTCATCTGCGGGTAGTTTGATTGTAGCGATGGGAATCATGGAGTTGCTCAAAGGTCGTCTTGGTAAAGTAGCATTTTTTAGACCTGTTATTGCTAATGATTGCAAAACAGATAAAGATATTGATTTTATGCTTGAACATTATTCTTTGGGTATGGAATGTAAGGATGCTTATGGATTTACTGTTCACGAAGTCGAAAGCTTAATTGCAGAAAATAAATTTAATGAAGTTCTTGAGAGCTTAATTGAAAAGTTTAAAGTTCTCGAAAGTCAGTACGACTTTATTTTAGTTGAGGGACTTAATCAATCAAATTTTTCAAGTACCCTTGATTTTAATATCAACCTAGCTATCGCCAAAAATCTTAGTAGCCCTTTTATTAGTATTCATAAAGGCAAAAATAAAGAGGTTAAAGAGATCATTGATGAGATTCATATTGAAGCAGAGGCTATCAAGTCAGCAGGATGTCAACACTTTGCAACTTTTGTTAATCGCTTAAGTGAAAGTGGTAGAGAAGAACTTAAAGAACTCTCATTAACAGACTCTCTTCAAAATGCTCCTATTTATTTTTTACCAGAAGTTCCAGAACTTGATACACCTACGGTTGCTGAAATTAAGAAAAATCTTGGCTGTATGCACATATTTGGAGAAGAAAAAGATTTAAGAAGAGTTGTTAAGCAGAGTAAAATTGCAGCGATGAAACTTGAAAACTTTTTAGAGTATATCCAAGAAGGTGATTTAATTATTACGCCAGGCGATAGGTCAGATATTATCGCAGGATGTCTTGGTACTGTTTTTTCAAAAAACTATCCTAATATTTCTGGTATTTTACTCACAGGTGGCATACTTCCTCACAAATCAATTAATAAGCTATTTGCTGGAATTAATGATTTTTCTGTTCCTATTCTTAGCGTTGATGCAGGTACCTATACCGCTGCGATGCAAGTAGCTAGTGTTCCAGCAACTATTACGCCACAAAGTGTGAGAAAAATAGCACTTGCCATGGGAATTTTTTCTGCTAATGTTAATATTAAAGAGATTGAAAATAGAATTAATACAGAATCTTCATCATCTGTCGTAACTCCTATCATGTTTGAATATGCACTCTTTCAACGTGCTAGAAATGATAGAAAAAGAATTGTTCTTCCAGAGAGTAGTGATGAGCGAATCTTAAGAGCTGCCGAGATACTTTTACGCAGAGATGTTGCAGATATTATTTTATTAGGCAATGCAGAAGCTGTATTGAGTAAAAGTTCTTCTTTGGGACTGGATGTTAGTAAAGCAACTATTATTGATCCTCAAACTTCACCTTTGATGGAAGAGTTTGTCAATTCATTTTTTGAGATGAGAAAAGCTAAAGGCTTAACACTTGAGATCGCACGAGACAGTATGGTATTGACAAGCTATTTTGGTACGATGATGGTTTATCTAGGATACGCTGATGGCATGGTTTCAGGCGCTATCCATACGACACAAGAGACTATTCGTCCAGCACTTCAAATTATCAAAACAAATCCAGGTATTTCTATCGTTTCTAGTTTATTCTTTATGTGTTTAGATACAAGAGTTCTTGTTTATGGTGATTGTGCCGTCAACCAAGACCCAAATGCGCAAGAATTAGCACAAATTGCTATCTCATCAGCCGATACTGCTAGGATGTTTGGTATTGAGCCAAAAATTGCTATGCTTTCTTACTCTACTGGTGATTCAGGCAAAGGTGAGGAAGTTGAAAAAGTAAGGCTTGCAACTAAAATTGTTAAAGAGTTAAGACCTGACTTAATGGTTGAAGGTCCAATACAATATGATGCAGCCGTTGACCCAGAAGTTGCTATCACGAAACTCCCTAATAGTAAAGTAGCAGGTCAAGCAACTATCTTTATCTTCCCAGATCTCAATACAGGAAACAATACTTATAAAGCAGTTCAAAGAAGTTCAGGTGCTGTGGCAATTGGTCCAGTACTACAAGGTCTTAGAAAACCAGTTAATGATTTAAGTAGAGGTTGTTTAGTAGCAGACATCGTTAATACGGTTGCTATAACAGCTATACAAGCACAAACAAATAATGGAGAAAATAAGTGAAA
>JAFLKZ010000140.1:803-10429 GCA_019162915.1 Campylobacteraceae bacterium | reverse complement strand
TAGTACTTAACGCGGGCAGCTCTTCTGTAAAATATCAACTTTTTAATATGACAGATAGTTCAGTGATGGCAAATGGCCTCATTGAGCAAATTGGCGAAAATGAATCCATTGCAAAAATAAAGTATTTTGATGCAAACAATGAAGAACAAAAAATTGAATATAAAACACCTATTAAAAACCATGAAATAGCGCTAGGACTGATGAATTCTTTATTGCTAGAATCAGGTGTTATTCATGATTTAAATGATTTAAATGGGATTGGACATAGAGTAGTACAAGGTGGATCATCCTTTAGTGCACCTGTTTTGGTTGACGAGTGGGTTGTTTCCGAGATAGAGCGACTTATCCCATTAGCGCCATTGCATAACCCTGGACACTTAGCGGGTATTAGAGTTTCACTTGAAAAAAGTCCAGGTGTTCCACAGGTTGTAGTCTTCGACACAGCATTTCATAGTACTTTGCCAAAACATGCTTTTTTATATGCTATTCCTTATAAATTTTATGAGGACCTTAAAATTAGACGTTATGGATTTCATGGAACATCACATCATTATGTTGTCAAAGAAGCAGCCAAATACCTTAAAAAAGATATCAGCACGTTCAATGCTATTACCCTACATTTAGGCAATGGTGCAAGTATGTGTGCTGTTAAAAATGGTAAGAGTGTTGATACTTCTATGGGACTTACACCTCTTGAAGGTTTAATTATGGGAACACGAAGTGGTGATATTGATCCTGCAGTTTTATTTTATTTAGCTCGAAAACTTGGATACACTATTGATCAATTGGATACGATGGTAAACAAAGAAAGTGGTCTAAAAGGCATTTGTGGCAACAACGATATGAGAGAAATTGGCAAGTTGGCATCACAAGGTGATGAACGCGCTATCCTTGCACTTGATATGTTTAATTATCGTATTAAAAAATATATCGGTGCTTATAGTGCAGTTTTAGGACGGGTTGATTGTATTATATTTACAGGTGGAATTGGTGAAAATGACTGCGATGTAAGACTCAACACTTGTAGTGGTTTAGAAAATTTTGGTATCAAAATTGATCCTGTGATTAACAATCAAAGATGTCAAAGTATCGTTGAAATAAGTCTTGAAGATAGTACTGTCAAAGTATTGGTCATCCCAACTAATGAAGAATTAGAAATAGCAACTCAAACCAAAGAAGTGATTGAACGATCAAAATAAATACCTTTTACATGTAGAGGAAAACCTCTACATGTAAACTTATGACAAAAGCTCTTTGGCAATAGCATTAATTCTTTTGCCATCTGCAACTCCTGCACACTCGGCTAAAACAAGCCCCATAATTTTGCCAATTTCTTTGATACTTGTTGCACCTGTTTGTGCAATATGTTTAATGATAATCTCTTTTAATTCATTATCATCAAGTTGTGTCGGTAAATACGCTTTTAAAATATTAGCTTCATTGATTTCTTTTTCATATAAATCTTCTCGTAAGGCTTCTTTAAAAGCGCTCGCAGAGTCTTCTCTTTGTTTGAGTGACTTTTGAATTATTTTAATAACATCTTCATCACTAAGCTCTTTTCGTTCATCAACTTCAATCTGTTTTAACGCACTCATTAAAAATCTGATAGTATCTCGTTTAAAATTATCTTTATTTTTCATGGCATCTTTCAAATCTGCTTGGAGTTGAATTTTTAGTTTTGACATTTCTTATCCTTAGGTACTTAATTATTGTATAATAGCGAAAAATTTGCAAAAACTACAATAAGATGGAGTGCTATGAGAATTATTACATGTAGTCTTGTTACTGTCCTTTTTTTAGCAGGTTGTTCAACTCATCCTGCTGATGCCAATATCAGTATGAAACCACCAGTATACGTAGATGAAATGCCTTCTCGTGTTAATCAAAATGTGTCATCTAATGCAGGAAGCCTATTTGGACAGGGAGATAATCCTCTTTTCTCTGATTTAAAAGCGATGCATGTGAATGATGTTGTGACCGTTACGATTACTGAAAAAACAGCTCAAAGTTCAAGCGGGAAAAAATCTTTAACAAAAGATAACGCAGATAGCTTGGGTGCAGGTATCACGACAGCAGGAGGTGGTATTGCTGGAAATGTAGCAAGGCAACTTAATCAAGTTGGCAATATCGGCTTTACAGCAGGATCAAACAACGCTTTTACTGGTACAGGAACGAACAAAAGAGACGAAACCTTTAATACCTCAATTTCAGCAAGAATCATTAAAATCCTCAGTAATGGAAATTATTTTATTGAAGGTAGTAAAGAACTTCTCATCAATGGAGAAAAACAAATTATTCAAATCAGTGGTGTCATTCGACCTTATGATATTGATAAAACCAATACGATTGATTCCAAATTTATAGCTGATGCAAAGATTTTATATAAAACAGAAGGCGATATCGATCAAACAACAACAAAACCATGGGGTTCAAAATTTATGGAATCCGTATGGCCATTTTAATATAACAAGGATATAGAATTGGAAAATTTAAATTTACCAGAATATGTACATAGAGATAAAATTTTTAAAGCAAAAGATATTATCGTTAATCTCAAGTATTTTGGTGCTAGTTTTGACAAACTTAAGGTAAGCACCCCTAATCGTGCAAGAGCGATAGTCTTAGGATATAAAGCGTGGAAATCAGGTCTCAATGAAGAGCAAATACGCTCAGCAATAGAGCAAAAAATAGATGATAAAGAGATTACTACATTACTTGAATATAAAGAAAAAAAGAGTATTCGAAGTTGGAGTATCTCTTCAAAAGTAAAAGAAGAAGACTATAAAGTCAATATTGCTCGTTTATGGTGTAAGAAACTAGGAGCTATTTGTATATTAGGCAATATTAGTCAAAAAGACTTAATAGAACTAGCGGGAAGTAAGTTCAAAGATAATCTAGATTGCACTATACCTACAGAGTTTTAAGCAAAAAGGTGTTAAATAATTAGCCTTTACATGTAAAGGCTAATTATTAATTTTTAACAGCTTTAGCCATATCCCACATTGGCATAAATATTCCAAGTGCCATTAAAAGAACCATCGCTGCGATAAAACCTAACAAAATCGGTTCAATATAACTTGCAATATTGTCTATGATTTCATTGAATCTTGATTTAAAATAGTTAGTAACTTTTTCTAGCATTTTATCTAAAGTACCACTTTGCTCACCCGCTTGAATCATCTGGATAAGCATGCCTTCGAAAAGCTGAGTATCTCTAAAAGATTCGGTGAGTGAAATACCTCTTTGGACAGAAACTTTAACCGCAGAGAGTCTTTTTTTTAAGTGTGTATTTTCAAGTGTTAAAAGAGCTGTATCTAAAGCATCAACGATTGGTATTCCTGCTCTAATAAGCTCAGTGAAGACGAGGGTAAATCTACTCATCGTAGCGTAAAAAATGATATCGCCTATAAGATAAACTTTTAGGATGTACTTGTCAAATCCTTTTTTAAAGTCTTCATTATTGTTGAGCAAATATTTTATTGAAATAATAGTACCTATAATTACAGCAAGAAGATAAAAGCCATAATTATTAATAATATTTTCCATAAAAAGAAGTATTTTAGTAGGAAGGGGAAGTTCGGCTTTGAGTTTTGAAAATATATCTTTAAATTTTGGTACCACATAAACCATAAGAATCGTAAATGCAATGGCAATGGCAATAACAACTGTCGTTGGATAGCGAAGCGCTTTTTTGAATTTCTGCCTATTGGACTCAATTTCATCTAAAATATCCCCAAGTTTATCGAGTGATTCAGCCATATTGCCCGTACTTTCACCAAGTTCAACCATAGCAATGGTCACATCACCTAGTTCACTTCGATAAGCCATCATGGCTTGCGTAAGACTAAGTCCAGAGTTAAGATCATCATTGACACTATCAAAAATTTCTTTTAATGTCTTGTCTACGGTTGCATTGGAAACTTCTTTAACACTATCGTGTATTGAGATACCAGCATTTGTCATAACACTAAGTTGTCTGATAGCAGCTATCAGACTTGGCATTTTTATTTTGCGTTGAGTGATAGCTCCTAAAAATTGAGTTTTCAGTTCAGAAAATTTGTCTTCAAGTGGTGCCGATGTTTCTTTTACATTTAAAATAATACCGGGTACTTTTATTTTAGCAATGGCAATAGCATCGTGCTTATTCGTTGATTTTATGACTATTTTTGACTTTTGACCTTTTGAAAGATAATTAACTTCAAAGTATTTCATCCTTTAGCCACCCTTGCAATTTCATCAAGTGTTGTGATACCATTAGCTGCTCTTATAATACCATCTTGGTACATATCGGTAAAACCTTCCCGCAAAGCTTGTTCTTTAATTTCACTTTTACTGGCACCTTGTGCAATCATACTCGATATTTTTTCACTCACAACTAAAATTTCAGAAATCATCTCACGACCTAAATATCCAGTTTGAGAACATTTTTCGCAGCCATTATGTTTATAAAATTGATAATTTTCAGGTAACATAGTTTTGATATCTTCAAAAGCAGTTTTAGGTAAAATGTATTTAGTCTTACAATAAGGACATAATTTTCGCACTAATCTTTGTGCTTCAATAGCTACAAGTGAGCCGCTAAGCAAATAAGGCTCAATTCCCATATCCATAACTCTTGTTACAGCACTTATGGCATCATTGGTATGAAGTGTTGAAAAAACCAAATGTCCTGTAAGTGCCGCTTGAACTGCTATCCGCAAGGTTTCTGTATCTCTTACCTCCCCAATCATGATAATATCAGGATCTTGCCTTAAGATTGATCGCAGTGCAGATGAAAATGTTAAGTTAGCTTTTTCATTGACTTGTACTTGTTGTGTAAGGTTTAGTTGGTATTCTACAGGATCTTCAACCGTGATAATTTTTGTTTGTACACTTTTAATGGCGTTAAGTGCTGCGTATAAAGTTGTTGTTTTTCCACTTCCTGTGGGTCCTGTTACAAAAATAATACCGTAAGGTGCGCGTGTAGCCTGTGAAAATTTTGCATAATTTTTAGGGTGCATACCTAAATCTTCTATCTTAATCATCACTTTTGATTTATCAAGAATACGAATAACGATAGATTCGCCATTGAGCGTAGGAAGTGCAGAGATCCTAAAATCATACTCACGCCCTAAAATAGTTGCAGAAAATCTTCCATCTTGAGGCTTTCGCTTTTCTGCTATATCCATATTGGATAAAAGTTTCATCCTTGAACCTAGGGGAGGGTAGATATCTTTATCAAAGATAAATGTTTCAGTAAGCATACCATCAATACGACTACGAACAATACAATTATTTTCCGTAGGCTCAATATGAATATCGCTAGCACGTGCCAATATAGAAGTCTTTAAGATGATTTCAATCAGCTTTAAGATACCAGAAGACTCTTGAGGATTTTCTGCCGCACTTGATGTTATCTCTTTGCGTATTTCGCCGATTAATCCTTTGATACTTTCACCAAGTTCCATTTTCACAAGATATTTATCTATTTGTGATGGCTCCGCAATAATAACTTTGAGTAGTTTTCTTGGAAAAATTCGCTGAACACCTTCTTGAGCATTGATATCTAATGGATCTTTTAATGCTACAAAAACGTTAATTTCATCTTCTTTTATAGGCAAAGCTTTATATTTTTTGAGTTGAGCAAAAGGTAATTTAGAGGCAAGCCTATAATCTATATCTACAGAATCTAAATCTAAGTATTCGTAATTAAGATTCTTAGCGAGGGATTGCAAAAATTTTTCAGTATCAATTGCAAAGTTGATATTGACATCTTCAAGTGTCAAATAGCCTTTTTTGAAAAACTCTAAAACAAGTATAAGCAAATCTTCTTTTGTAAAAAAATTATTTGCAAGTAAAATTTCGCCTATAACTTTATGGTTGTCAAGCTTTATTTCTTCTTTAATTTTTGTTGCAGTGTGTTCATCAATGATTCGATTATGAACAAGATATGTTAAAAGTGTTGAAGTTATATCACTCATGTTTTACCAATACTTGTAATTTTTCTGTATTTTATCATCTTTATACATTTTAAATACCATGACTTTTTCTTCAATCACTAATTTCACCTATATTAATTTGATGCAAGAGACCTTCAATACTTTTAGATTTGTTATTTTTTAAAAAAGCCTTCAGAGCCATAATGGCATCTTCTTTGTGCCCAAGTTTCAATTTAGATTTAGCAAACCATATCCAACTTTTTTCATTCTCAGGGTCAATACTATTTGCTATTAAGGACCATTTATTACTTTCATTATAATTTTTAGTAAGATAGTATTCTTCTGAGAGCATTAATGCAAAGATAATATTATGTGTTTTTTCAAATTTTTCTTTAAGATATTGTATAGAATTTACCTCTTTTGTTTCTATCGTTATTTTACTTTTTTGTTTTTCTTCTTCTTTTGGGAGGGGAGGAGGTGCTAACATTGTAGTTTGTATTTCATCTTCTATATTTCTATAAAATATTTCCTCAGGCTTCCGATCCATTCTTTTTGCTAACACTTTACTCTCTATTTCCTCATCCATAAGGGGATGGGTATAGATGTTTTCTTTAGAGACTTGAGGTGTAGAGGTTTTTTTATCATTACTATTTCTCTTTATTGTCGGTGTTTGTAGAAAAAGTTGTTCATTTTTGTTTGGTAGAAGTACCTCACTCTTTTGAGCTGACTCTTCTTTTGAAATATTGATTTCTAGTGTTGCCACTTCTGTTTTAGGAACAGAGATATTATCTTCTATTTTGACAATCATTTCTTCTTTTTTTGGTGCATCTTTTAAGGGTTGATTATAAAAAAAGTAACCAATAATTCCCATAATAAGTAAGAACAAGGTTATGAAAATAGTGTAGTTAATTTTTTGTTTCATTCTATACTTGAAAAGTTTTTTTTCTAATTCTATTATTTCTACCGTACTAAGCATCAATCATTCCTAGGCTAATTCCAGCCATTTCTATATACTTTACATGTAAAGAGTTTGCTTTGATCAGTGAGGGTTTATTATGGTCATAATACTCTAAGATTTCAAACAGTTTATACATAAGTTTATTAATAGTTCTTAAATTTCCATTTGTTAAGCGTAAGATCATTTTGTAGTGTTTATCTTTGAATAGATTTAAATATTCAAATCTATTATGATAGAGAAGTTTCTTTTCAATGTATGTTTTAATTTCATGTAACGATACATTATCTATTTCAATAGTTTCCCAAATACGCGTTTGAAAATAATCTTTTGCAAGTAAATCTTCTTTTTCTGTTTTATGAACGGTAAATAAAAATTTAAAGAGACGAGAATCTGCCATTAATCTTATTTTTTCTATCAAGTCATTAGGATAAAGTTGCGCTTCATCAATGAGAACTGTGATAGAGTTATCTGTTTTTGTAATTCTTTTACTCACAATAGATAAAAAATCATCATAGTCAGAAAAATTAGGTGCAATTTCCCTAAAAGTATTTTCATATAGTGCTTTGATAAAAACTTTTTCATCAAAAAAAGGTCTAGGAAAAAAAATGATTCTTTTTTTATGTTTTAAGTCATTATAAATTTTTTGTAACAAAAATGTCTTACCTGTTCCAGGTTTACCATAAAATAAAATAAGCTTAAGAGGTTTATCTAATGTCTGAACAAGTCTATCATAAGTAATAGTAGACTGATCCAAGTTGACATAATCAAAAACTTCACCATCCACAAAGATAGCTTTTAGGTTACTGTAACTGCTATTCATATATTTTTTGACTAAATCCTAAATCTTGCAAGGACGCTTTATCTATACCTTTAGGACCTATGATTTTAGGAGTAATAACAAAAACAAGCTCACTAGTAGAAAGTGTATCCGCTGAATGTTTAAAAGCTTCTCCTAAAAGGGGAATACTACTAAGTAGTGGAACGCTTGTATCTTGTTTTCCTTTATTATTAGCAATGAGTCCACCAAGAATAATGGTACTTCCATCTTTGACTTTCACTACAGTGGAGAGCTTTTTTTCTGAAGTATCAGGTGCAATTTCTCTCGCATCACCTGTTTCTCTTCTAGCATCATCATCAGCATATTTAAAATTACTAACAGAAGGATTTATTCTTAAAATAATTTCATTATTTTCTGAAATTTCAGGAGTAATATTGAGTAAAACACCAATAAAAATAGAATAATTAGTATAAGTTGTTCCCAAAGTAGCGGTACCTGTTGTAGAAGCCGCATTAGTCGTTTCTGGTACACGATAATTGATATTGTCACCTACTGTAATCAATGCTTGCTGATTGTTAAGCGTGAGAACCTTTGGACTAGATACAACTTTGGTTTCACCATTTGAACCTAGAAAATCAATTAATCCTGCAACGGAAAAAGCAACATCATTAACAACCGTTAAATTATTTGCATTTCGTACAATACCAGTATCGTAATTAGATGGATTTGTGCTAGTATTTAAATGTCCAGTTTGCCCTTGATTACTATTATTAAAAATACTGCTACTGTTAAAGCCTAGAGAAAACTTGCTCCAATCAACACCTGTTTTATTACTATTGTTTAGACCTACGGATATAATAGATACATCAATAAGCACTTGTCTATGCAATCTTTCTTTCATGAGCTCCACATAATCAGAAGCTCTATCTAATTGCTTTTTAGTAGCCGTTATAGTAATCATACCAGCATTAGCATTGATAATAGGGGTTTGCGCTTTATAGGTTTCCGCACCACTATTAAGAACAGAAGTAAGTTCTGCTGCAATAGTTTTCCAAAAATCAAAAGTATCATTTGAAGAAATAATGTTTTGACTTTGTGCAGTAGCATCTCGTTTTCCACCTTCTTCTGTAGGTGCAGCGTCAACAGAAGCGTTTAAAACTGCTTTACCTTCCCTAACCGAAGTAATATAGTCAACTTTAAATGATTTTGTACTTAATGCCGAAATCTTTAAGAAATTTTTATCATAGGTATAAAATAAGTCATTATCAAATATAACTATTTGAAATATTTCATCTAATGAGAGATTTTTAATATTAATGCCACTCAAATTTTTTGCAAGTATTTTTTCTGCTTCTCCATCTTTAACTACGATACTAAAGTCACATATATCAGCTAATTCGGAAAGTAACTCACTACCTGTCGCCTTATTATTTGTTTTAATATTGAAAGTTCGATATTCGCATGATTTTACTTTGATAGGTTCAGCAGCATTTAGTGTTGTAATTGAAAGACCTATAGCTAGAATAGCCAATATAATAATAAATTTATTTGGAAAATATTTTGATGTTGTTTTCATCTTTGGTCCTTATAAATATTTCTTTTTTTTCATTTTCACTTTGAAGAACAACACTATTACGATTGATTTTAACCAGTATTAGTGCTTCAACTTTATCTTTTATTGTGTACCATTTACCGTTTATTTTTGCTCTTTGATCAAATGTTGCTTCTAAAATATAAATAGGTTGTGTAATGGTGGCATTGTTTTCATCACCATTCTCACCAGACGTACTTCCACCCGTAACGATAAAAGGGTTGTTTAAATTATCTAGTTTTGAAACATCTATGCCAGATCTTCTCTCAGCAATTTTTTCAAATATTTTATCGTATTCTTGCACTTCACTACCGAGTGATAAAGTCTCTTTTGCCTGTATAGCTAGGGTAAAAATTAAGATATAGCAAAATATTTTGTTTA
>JAFLKZ010000140.1:0-793 GCA_019162915.1 Campylobacteraceae bacterium | reverse complement strand
ACAAAAATGTTTTAAGTAAAGTTTTCAATATTTCATCCCCCAAACAGCAATATTAACAGTGCCTTCAATATTTTTTTGACCACTACAATTAAGGTCATAAACATCAACAACTAATTCACTCTCTTCAATAGCATTAATAAATTTCATAGTATTAGCAAAAGAGCCACTAAAATCGACTTTGAGATTCAGTATTTGCTCTATCTTTTGAATACTTGGGACATTAATTTTATTTTCTATTACTTTTATATTAACACTATATTTTTGTGCCATTTGCGTAATAGAGTTGAGAAAATTAGCCCAATTTTCATCGTTAAAAAGTAAATACGAAAGTTCTTTTAGTTTATTATCTACATATGCATTAGTATATGTTGTTTTTTCTAGCAGTACTTTCGTAGTTTCAATATCATTTTTAACTTTCTTAATAAAAAATGTTTCATCATCACCTCTTGAAACAGAGGCAAGATAAGATTTTTCATCTTGCAATTTTCTTTCTATTTCTTTTGTATTTCTTATTGTCTGCTTCAATGTTTTATCAGTTATTGGAAAAATATAACTGTAAGATAAAAAACCTACGAATACAAATAAAAGTAAAAAAATTAAAGAAAGTTCGCTACTTTTTTTTCCTTTAAGAAAATTATCGATTTTATCGAAAATAGAATCAAAACTACTCATAATCAAGTCCTATAGATATTTTACTTGTATAAAGTTTTATTTTTTCATCTTTTATAATTTTATCTGTATTGATTTTATATTTTCTAAGCGCTGTTAACTCTTTAATAAACTCTGTAATCTT
>JAFLKZ010000169.1:2247-28108 GCA_019162915.1 Campylobacteraceae bacterium | reverse complement strand
AACAGAAAAATCAAAAAATAAAATGCTTTCATTAGGAGCGGAAGATTATCTGACAAAACCTATTAATGCTGAACTTTTTGAAAATAGAATTAAACACTATCTTAAAATTATTGCGCTTAGAAATAAAAAGATAGAAGCAACTACCAATGTACTTAATCCATTTGATACTAAAGTGTATAGCCGAAGTATCACTTTTAGAATTGATAAAGAAGAAGCACTTATCGAGTTTTGGGACTACTGGCTTAATGGTGAAAAAAATATACTCAATTTAAGTGACTGTGTGCGCCTTATTTATGGTTTTGGTTTGTGGGTTCTTAAAAATAATCAATTCTTTAATATTATCGTAGAAGAGAGTGCTGAAAATTTTTATAAACCAATATTATTATTTAATCCAATAAATGGATTAAAAATATTTTATTAAAACATTTTACCAATGCCAAATATATTTTAAGTAAGGATACCTTGTCCTTTCAATTAGACAAAGAAACTAAAAAAGTTGTCGCTGGTGTTCAAATCAGTGAAGAAGCAAAAAAAATCCTTACTAAAACACACGATAACGCCATGAATGCCGTTGACTATATCGAAAATAGTGCTATCTCTTTTATGAGTAAAATCGAGGGACTTGAAAATATTAACGATGAAATAGATAAAGCAATATTAGGCTTTGAGACTACTCCTACTAAACGTAATATCTCTATTGTATGCGATAACTTTCAAGAATACGCTGATATTTTGGATCAATTGATTGATTTTGGGCATTTGGGATTTGCGATGAAAACGCTCATAGACTTTCTCTCCGGGCTTACTGAAGAGCAGTTTGAACAAGATAAGGTTAAAAAACTCTCCTCGATGCTCTTAAATCTTTTGCATGATCTTAATGCATGGAGAGAAAATGTCTTTATTACACAAGTAGCACGCGATATACACTATTTGGACGCATCATTGCTTTCTTCTTGCATACAAATGGAAAGTATTTTTGAAGAGAAGGCGGTAAGTACGGAAGATGATGATATTGAGTTTTTCTAGTGGCATCAAAATACATCGGTAAGTCAGCCAATGCGGTTATGCGGAGGTTGATGGTTGCATTAGTCGTACTTTTGATGGTTTTGTCCATTGTATTGGAGTTTTCACTATGGAGCCATTATCGCGAGCATATTACAGATGAAGTAGATAAAAATACAGCGGGAATTGTTGAAAACTTACAAATACTTCTAAGTGAGCAAGCTGCTGGTATGAGCATAGCGTTACAGTCCATAGGACTTGATGAAAAAGTACAAATAGCACTTAAAGAAGGCGACCATCAAAGCCTTCTTTTAGACTGGAAACCTAAATTTGATGCCATGAAAAAAGAAAGCCTTCTCACCGAATTTTCTTTTTTTGATGCTAATAGTACCAATATATTACGATTACATAATCTTAGCCAAAATGGAGAGACTCTTAGTCAAGGGACTTTACTCAAAGCTAAATCATCTCGTAAAACTTCTTGGGGACTTGAGCTTACCCCGCTGGGCACTTTTACACTACGAACGGTACAGCCTATTTATAAACAAGGTGTGCTAGTTGGATATGTTGAGTTAGGGAAAGCGATAGAAGATATTTTACATACTTTACATGTAAGCTTAAACAGTCATTTAGCAGTGCTTATTCACAAAAAATATCTTAACCAGAAAGAATGGGAAGAGGGTATGAGAATTTTGAATCGCCCTTTTAAATGGGATAGTTTTGCCAATAGTGCTCTAAGCTATGCCACTCAAGGATATTTACCAGAGACTTTCACTTCTATCGTAGCAGTGCCGCAGTATGAAAAATACCTTGAAGCTACTTTTGATGGAAAAAAGTGGCTTTTGTATGTTAAACCACTTTATGATACCACAGGTCAAAGCGTGGGGGATTTAATAATCATATATGATATTAGTGCTGAAGCATTAGTCTATATACAATTTATGTTAAAGAGTGGTTTATTTGGCGCTATTTTGTTAGGATTGGTATTGGGATTTATTTATATATTATTACGCCAAGCCAATATTAGTATTATTGCTGGGCAAGAGGTATCTAATCGACTCCAAAAAATTGCTAGTCGTATCTCTGGCATTGTGTATCAATATCGCCTTCGCCCAGATGGCAGTTCTTGTTTTCCCTTTGCGAGTGAAGCTATACAGAAGATTTATAGGCTTAGCCCAGAAGAGGTAAAAGAAGATGCTTCTAAGGTATTTACTATTCTGCATCCAGATGATATTCAAGGGGTTGTCGACTCTATCCAGCAATCCGCACGTGATTTAACACCATGGAGACATGAGTATCGCGTTAAATTTGATGATGGTGTCGTGCGATGGCTCTTTGGCAATGCTATTCCTGAAAAAGAAGAAGATAGCTCTATCCTTTGGCATGGATTTATTGATGACATTACGGATCATAAACTATTGGAATATGAGTTAAAAAAGATGAATGAACTACTTGATGCCAAAGTAGAAAAAGAAGTGAATGCCAGAATAAAGGTGGAAAAAGAACAAGAAAATGAGCGTCAGTTTCTTATCCAAAAGTCAAAACTCTCTTCGATGGGAGAGATGATGGGGGCTATCGCCCATCAGTGGCGGCAACCGCTTAATGCACTCAATATGAATATTCAAAATTTAGATGATGATTTTGAAGAAGGACTTGTTAACAAAACATTTATTGATAATTTTATCGCTAAAAATAAAACAACCATTCTTTTTATGAGTAAGACTATTGACGATTTTAAAAATTTTTTTAAAATTGACAAAGAGAAAAAAGAGTTTTCGGCTTTGGAGGCGATTAAAGAGACACTTGCATTACAAAGCGCACAATTTAAAAACCACAATATCCTTATTATGATAAAGGGGGAAGACAGACTACTTCATGGATTTAAAGGAGAGTTTCAACAAGTTATTTTAAATATTGTTAACAATGCTAAAGATGCTATCTTGGAGCAAAAGGTACAAGGTCAAATCACTATTAGGATAGATAGGGAGTCTATTATCATTGAAGATAATGGAGGTGGCATCAAAGATGAAACATTAGAGCGCATTTTTGAGCCATATTTTACAACCAAGGATCAAGGAGAGGGGATAGGCATGGGACTTTATATGTCAAAGATGATTATTGAGGAAAATATGAATTGGAAACTTGAGGCTCAAAATATACCTAAAGGTGCACGTTTTACGATTATTTTGAGTTAGCTCAGGGTAGTGATATCTACAAAAATATAGGTTTGCACCAAATCAAAATCAACACCGATAAAAAAAGCGTTAGGATGTATCCAATAAATTTTAGTTAGTCCATTGGTGGTATGAAGTTTTATTTTTTGTTTGTCATCTTTGATGATTTGAAATTGACTTACAAACGATGTTTCTTGTTGAATAGACTCTATTTTTACCTCTTCAAGCATTTTTTCAGCAGCAGTATTGATGAAAATAAGATTATTATTTTTATAAAAAATAGCAGGAAAAGGGAAAAGGTTAGCAAGGCTTTGAATCGATTCTTCAGAGGCTTGGTTGATGTCAACTATCTTTTGGTGTTCTTCGCTTTCACGTACTTTTTTTTGATAGTCAATTTGCGTGATATTTTTAAGTATAGTGTTGAAAAATTTTTCCTTGTCGATAGGTTTGAGTATAAAGGAGTCAATACCTTCTTCAATAGCTTTGATAAAGTATTGTTCTTCATTGAACGCTGTTGTGAGTAGCACAGGAGTAGTAGGAGAAAGTTCTTTAACATTTCTTGCTAGCTCTAAGCCATTCATATGGGGCATTTGTATATCTGTGATGATAATATCTGGCTGATATTGTTGAAATAATTCTAAGGCTATTTTACCATCAGGAGCAACATAGACTTCTTTAAAAATTCTTTTTAAAGTTCTTGTAATTTCTTCTTGCGCTGCGATATCATCTTCTGCATATAAGACAGTATAATTTTTGCAGATTTCGCGTAAAAGTTTTAAGTCATTGTGCATGGATTTCCTATTTTTGAAAAAAAGTAAAGTTATTTCTACCCATAGCTTTGGCGTCATAGAGCGCTATATCAGCACTTTTAATGAGTCCATTAAAATCAATTCCATTTTTAGGAAACATACTAATACCAATGCTTGTTGTTACTTGTAAATCAAAGTTTTTAATTTTATGAGGTTCTTGAATGGCTGTAATAATTTTTTGAGCTATGTTTGAGAGAATTTTCTCACTTTCAACATCATCGACTAAAATGACAAATTCATCACCTCCAAAGCGTGCAACCGTATCCGTTTTGCGCGTTTCCCGTAAGAGTAATTTAGCAATATATCTTAAAAGTTCATCGCCGACGTCATGTCCTAAAGAATCATTAACCTCTTTGAAATAATCTAAATCTAAAAATAAAACACCAAATTTTTTGTCACTTTCAGTTGCATTTTCAATCAAAAGTTCAAATCTTTCATGGAGCAAAGTTCGATTTGCCAAAGAGGTGAGCTGGTCGTAATGTGCTTGTTTGTAGATAATATCTTTTTGTTTCACCAATTTATTTTTAGCGCTCTCCAGCTTCTTGATAGTAGCATTTGCTATTTTATTAGCATGAGAGAGCGCGTCACTCTCTTTATAACATTTTGCTTTTTCTTCCATCAATATTGTTTGGTCATATACTAAAATCGTCACCTGTTTTTTATCTCTATCATAAGGCAGAATGGTGACATCTTGTTGCATAAATTCAAAGATAGATTTAGTCGTGAGTGAATGTTTCATCGGGAAAACAAAGTTATTAGAATCAGCAGTGTAGAAAGAAGGACTTTGAAGCGTTAATGCTGTTTTCATATGGCGACTAAGGGACTTTAAATGCTCAGGGCTGAGTTTAAAAATATCGCATAAATTTAAATTTTTTCCCTTCTCTTGAATAATTTCACTGTGCAGAGCGAACCATTTATTCATGTAGTAAATGTTGAAATCAGTATCGATAGTAAGGATACCAACATTAATTGAGTCGATTATTTTTTCACAATTTATCATGGTTATAGCTTGTCAATAGTTGTTTTGAGATTTTCAAGCATTTCGTTGTTAAGAAGGATAAACATATGTCCTAAGATATTTTCTCGCTCAATGTCGAGCGCTGTTTTGATAACGATGACATTTTCGTATCCTACGATTTTTTCGTACTTATCCATTTGTGAGATTTCTCTTTTTTCGATGGAGGGAACTTTAAAAATTGTTTCACCATTGATAATTTCACAAAACTTACCAATACACGCTGAAGTGATGATATTGGTGAGTTCTAGGATGGAAGATTTAACATCTGATTCCTCGATATTTTCTTCTTGTTTGAGTAAAAGACGACAAAAAGAGTAAGCAGAATAGCTGTTAAAAATAAAAAGAACTTCACCATTAAAAGAACCAAGGAAACGCTGTTTTGTGATGTAGAATTCTTCTTCATTTTCGAGTGTTTCGATAATCGTTGCATCTAAATTTTGGATGTCAATACGAGATATCTCTGGAACATGCAGTCTGGCATGACTATCAAGCATATCACCGATGAGTGAAGCGGATAAGCCAAAAGATACATTGATGAGTTCTTTGAGTGCATCTTCTTGTTCCGCATTAAAGTAGTTTTTTGCCATTTTAAAATACCAATTTGAGTAAGGTTGAGCGAAACTCTTCTTCATTGATGGGTTTTGCGATAATCGCAGAAGCCCCAAGTGATAAAACTTTTTCTTGCGTACTTTTTTGTCTATCCGCAGATACCATCACTACAAGTGCTTCAGGGTTAATTTTTTTGATTTCCAAGAGTGCTTCAAACCCATCTATTACGGGCATAGTAATATCTAAAAAAACGATATCAGGGCGATGTTCTTTGTACAAATCAATTGCTTCTTGACCATTATTACCTTCGATGAGCGTAGAATGTTCGAGTATCTTTTTTGGGATCATTTCTATGAGCCACTTACGTGAAATTTTCGAGTCATCAACTACTAAAAAAACCATAGTATGAGATATGCCCATAAACTGTCCTCGTTGTTTAAAATATTGCGCGATTATATCTAAAAAACATTTAAAAAATCGAATACTTGGTAGTCTCTTCCCTGCTAGCATAAGGCGAACTAGAGATTGTTTTCTCCCCAATGTTGATAGTATAGATATCTTTAGGCAATGCTTTTGTAAAGGTAAGGATGATTTTACAGGCTTCTTCTGTATCTTCTTTGGAGGCGTTTTTGGAGAGTAAAGAAGAAGGTGCGTTGAATTTTTCCTTTACATGTAAAAGGTTAAATTTATCACTTATGATGCGTTCCAAGAGATCATTTTCTTCTTGATTTCGACCAACAACGAGTTTGGCTCCATGGGGAAGTCTAAAATGTCTTCCATTGTTCAAGACGTCAATATCTTCAAGCGCAAAGGTGTCATACTGAATAAAATCTCTCATCTTAACTGCAAACTGAACATCTGTTAAAAGACATCCTCCACCAGGAGAGGCGTAGTCTTGCCATCCAAGTTTTTTAGCCAATGCAAGCTGGGCATCTCTTCCTCTTCCATTAATTCCTAAAAGCTTAGTTCTATCCACCCAGCCTTCTTTCTCAGGTTGAGATTCCTTCATGAGTAAAGCACAAAGGGGACGCAGGATAAGGTCTTCTTCTAAATCATCAGCAAGTTTTTTGACAACATGCAGAGATTTTTTAGTTTGACTCATGGGACGCTGACCTATGACTTCACCTGTGGCGATAAACTGTGCCTCTAGCTCACACATAAGGGCTTTAGCCACTTTGAACATAAATCCATGACAATCGACGCAAGGGTTAAACTGTTTTCCATAGCCGTATTGTGGACTAAATAAAATATCTCTTAGATACTGATGACGCACATCGATAATTTGAAGCGTTCCTCCCGCAAGAGTAGCACGTCGCTCCATCGTGGCAAAGTGACTTTTTTTGGAGTTAAATCCTATATTGATGTGGAGGGCTACAACTTCAATGCCTTGAAGTGTTAAAAGCTTGATAGCCAACATGCTATCTAACCCGCCACTAAAGAGTACTAATGCTTTCATATGTTACTAATTCACCTTTTTTTAATTTCATTATTTTTTCTTGAACTTTTTTGATGAGAAATTGTTTTTTGTCATAGGTGAGGTTTTTTGCCCCAATAATTTCTCTAAATTTTTCATTATAGTAGCCATATAAAAAATTGACCATCGAGGAGATAAGTTCTTTTTCATCATAAACTTTGATATCTTCCCAAAGTGAGATACGTCTTAGTTTGGGGTGGTCTAGTTTATTGGCAAGAAGGAGTGCAAACTCTTCACCATGTGTTTTGAACATCGATGTATCGACTGTGTCTAAAACGGTATCGATAAGATTAGGCTCACTTAAAATGGTTTTGATGATCGTGAGTTCTAACATATCCTCAAATGCCATGTTTTTTTTATCTAACTTTTGGGGTTTATGCGTTTGGACTTTCAGCAAGTTGTGATTGATGTTTAAAGCACCTGATAAAACGCCCAGATAACTTTCTTGTACAGAATTTGGCAATGTCTTAAGGTAAGTCATCGCCTCTTCAAGAGCTTGTTGTTTAATCAAAGGGTCTTTAAGGTCATACTTTTTAACAATTCGCTCAAGTGCAAATTCTATAAAAGCTTGCGGTGCGTGAAAAAGGTGATTGAGTGGTTCGATAAACCCTTTTTGTACCATATCTGCTGGGTCTAATCCCTCACCAAAAAGTACCACGCCCCCTTTGATACCATGGAGGCTTAGGAGCATAGACGCTTTAAGTGCCGCATTGATACCCGCATCATCTCCATCATACGCCAAGATAACCTCAGGATTGCCTCTTGCGATAAGCGGTATATGCTCAGAAGTGAGTGCCGTTCCAAGGGTTGCCACGGTGTTCGTAAATCCTGCTTGATGAAGCATAACGACATCCAAATAACCCTCGGTGATAATGATGGATTTTTGTTTGGCGATACTCTCTTTGGCAAGGTGGTAACCATAGAGCAGTTGAGATTTATTAAAGTGTTTGGTTTGGGGTGAGTTGACATATTTGGCAGGATGATTGGTTAAGGTTCTCCCTCCAAAACCGACGATTTTTCCACTGGCTGAGTAGATAGGAAAGGTGACGCGTTCTATAAAACGAGCATACCCACTTCCACTCTCTCCAATACCCGCAATGCCGTATTCTATAGCTTCACTCATCGCGTAGCCTCTTTCTCTGAGAAAATTGAGAGTTGCTAATGAAGAGGGTGCGTAGCCAATTTCGAATTTCTCGACAGACGCATCACCGATACCTCTGTGAGTAATATAGCTTTTGGCCGTCGGGTTTAAGTCCAAGTTTTTTTGGTAAAAAAGGTTGAGGTTTTCCATAAGCTTTCGGTCTTCTCTTTTTTCACCATCATTGGATGTATAGGTGAGTGAAAAGTTATAAAGAGTAGCTAGTTTTTCAATGGTTTCTGGGTAGGTAAGTTTTTCATATTCCATCACAAATTTGATACTATCGCCTCCTGCTCCACAGGCAAAGCAATGGTAGATTTGTTTAGAAGGGCTGATCACTAAACTGGGGCTTGTATCGTTGTGAAATGGGCATACGCATTTAAAATTTGCCCCATTTTTTTTCAGCTCCATGTAGTTACCTACTACGTCAACAATGTCAAGGCGTTGCTTTAAATTCTCTATCGATGCTTTATCTATCATAGGCAAATTATATCAAGTTTGGTATAATAGGCACTTAAGACTTTTCTTAAAGGTGACAATTTGGATAATTTTTTTATAGCCTATCGTGATCCTATGTTTGGGATTATTATACTTTTTGCGATTGTTTTTGTTCTTTCTTTTGCCAATTATTGGTGGGGTGTTTTTAAGAATAAAGAAGAGAAACAGAGTATTGAAAAATTTGTCAAAAAGTTTGAAATCGTCACGGACGAGAGTGAATACAAAAAACTTTTAGAAGATTTCTCCATTCCCCTAGAGTCTTTAGCCCTTTTAGCCCACGCCTATAGTAAAAGTGGTGACTTTGAAAAAGCAATCAATATCTACCTTGTCGCTTTGAAGCGGGTAAAAGGAAAAGAAGAAAAACAGTATCTTCTCTCTACACTGGGGAAAGTTTACTTTAAAGCAGGATTTTTAAGAAGAAGTGCTGATGTTTTTTTAGAGTCTTTAAGACTCAACCCTCGTAATGAAGAGTCACTAAAATACCTCACCGTTGCGTATGAACAGCTTCAAGAGTATGCAAAGGCAGAAGAAGTTCTCAATGCACTTGAAGAGTTGGGCGCAAAAGTCAGTCTGCAAAAAAACTTTCTGTATGCGTTATCCATCATCAAAGATAAAATGCTCAGTGATGTGCACAAGGTGGAAAAGCTCTCTCGGTTAGCAAAAGTTGAGCCTTTTTTAAAGCGATTGTTATTTGAATTTATGCAACAAAATAGTATCAAAATTGAACCTGCTTTGTTTGAAACACTCCAGTTTGAAAGCATGATAGATTTACTCTGGTACATGGATGATTTTGCCTTTGATATCGCTACATGTAAAGATACCTTAGTCATGCAAATCGCTATGGCAAAAGGGCTTATTCCGTATCAAGAAATAGAAGATGGAAAATTTGAATTTGAAGTTTTAGGAAAGCTACAAACACTTTCTTACCAGAAAGCAGGATTGAGTTTTGAGTATGTTTGTGGTGAGTGCAAACAAGTCTTTCCTATCCATTTTTATCGATGTCCTAATTGTCAAAGTATCAACAGTGTTAAAATCCAAACCTCTCTTACCAAAGTCAGTGATGAAGAAAATCTCTCTTTTCTGTGATGGCTCATCTCTTGGAAATCCAGGATTTGGGGGATATTGCGCCATTTTGCGATATGGTGACAAGGAGAGAGTAGTCAGTGGTGGACAAATGGATGCGACCAATAACCAGATGGAGTTGATGGCAGTCATCAAAGGACTTGAAGCGATCAAAGAGCCTTGTGAGGTGAGCATTACGAGTGATTCTAGTTATGTGGTTAAGGGCATTAATGAATGGCTAGTAAATTGGGTCAAAAAAGATTTTGCCAAGGTGAAAAATCCCGATTTGTGGCAATACTATCTTAAAGTTTCCAAGTCACACAAGATTAAAGCTTTTTGGGTGAGAGGGCATGATGGACATCCCGAAAATGAGCGATGTGACCAAATTGCTAAAGATGAAGCAACACTATTAAAAGGATAAAGAGGAAGTATGATGAAAATAAAATTAGAAACATTACAGAAGCGTTTGGGTTATCAGTTTAAGAATCAAAACCTGATAATCGAGGCACTCACACACAAAAGTTCAAAGCTTCCGCACAATAACGAGCGGTTAGAATTTTTAGGTGACGCAGTTTTAGACTTGATAGTGGGCGAGTATCTTTACCATGCTTTCAAAGAGGTGGCGGAGGGTGAACTTTCAAAATTAAGAGCATCATTGGTGAATGAAAAAAGCTTTGAAAAATTAGCAAGATTGTTGGATTTGGGTGAGTGTATTTACGTCTCTTTAGCGGAGGAAAATAACAGTGGTAGAGAAAAAGCTTCTCTTCTTTCCAACGCTTTTGAAGCGATTATGGGGGCATTGTATCTTGAAGCAGGACTTGAAGTAGCCAGAGCAACAACCATCAAACTCTTAGAAGAAGCCTATCCTAAAATCAATATGGACGCCATTTTCCGCGACCATAAAACAACTCTTCAAGAACTGACCCAAGCGTATTATGGGGAAACGCCAGAGTATCGTTTGGTGCGTTCATTCGGCCCTGATCACAAAAAAGAATTTGAGATAGCTGTGAGTGTGCAAGGTCGTGATCTTTCTTTAGCAAGTGGTAAAAGTAAAAAAGAAGCGCAACAAAAAGCAGCACAGTTGGCCTTAGAAATACTGAAAAAAGAGCAAAAATGAACAGTTTTGGAAGAGCATTTAGTTTTATGACTTTTGGAGAGTCTCATGGCGCGGCAATTGGATGTGTAGTTGATGGTGTTCCCTCTGGTTTAAATATTGATGTCGCGTTTATTCAAAGTGAATTAGACCGTCGTCGTCCAGGACTCAATAAGTTCGCGACGGCTCGAAAAGAAGGCGATAAAGTAGAAGTGTTAAGTGGTGTTTTTGAAGGGGTGAGTACAGGCTCTCCTATTGCACTTGTCATTTTTAATGAAAATCAAAAAAGTGGTGATTATGAAAATGTGAAAGATCTTTTTCGTCCAGGGCATGCAGATTTTACCTATTTTAAGAAATATGGTTTAAGAGATTACCGTGGCGGAGGGCGTAGTAGTGCGAGAGAAACAGCAGCTCGCGTGGCAGCAGGAGCGGTTGCTAAACTCCTTTTAAAAGCTTTACATGTAGAAGTTAAAAGTGGTATTTGTGCTATTGGTGACATAGAAGCTAAAAATTATGATTTTAACAATGTGGCTAAAAGTGAGATTTATGCGCTGGATAGTGCCGTTGAAGAAGCACAAAAAGCACTTATCTTGGAAGCTAAAAATGCGCATGATTCTATCGGTGGTGTCGCTATGATAAGAATTGAAGGAGCGCCTATTGGTCTGGGTGAGCCGATTTATTATAAACTAGATGCGCTTTTAGCAGAAGCGATGATGGGGATTAATGGGGTCAAAGCCGTTGAAATAGGTGAGGGATTTAATGCTTCAAAACTAAAAGGCTCAGAGAATAACGATGCACTCACCAAAGAGGGATTTGTGACCAATAAAAGTGGAGGCATTTTGGGTGGCATCAGCAATGGAGATGTCATTACATGTAAGGTTTATTTTAAACCAACCCCTTCGATTTTTTTACCTCAAAATACCATCGACAAAGAGGGACATGCTCTTACCTGTAACCTCAAAGGACGACATGACCCTTGCATTGCCGTGCGTGGAAGTGTCGTCGCAGAATCGATGGCCGCTTTGGTCATCGCAGATTTACTGCTTCTTAATATGGGCTCGAAATTGGAAAATCTTCAAAAGGTTTACATGTAAGGAAGCTTGATTTTAAAACAGGCTCCTTCTTCTTTATTTGAAACACTTAAATTGCCAAGAAGGTGTTTTTCAACGATAATCTTGCTCATATAAAGTCCCAAGCCTGTTCCATTTTTTTCACTTTTAGTAGAAAAATAAGGCTCAAAAATCTTATGTATATTTTCTTCTCTAATGCCTCCCCCATTGTCACAAATAGTCGCGATGAGATGCTCCTTCGTTTCTTCAAGATGAACACTAATCCAATGAGGAAGTGAGGGATTTTGCTCCATCGCTTCTTTGGCATTTTTAAGAAGATTAAGAAAAACCTGCATCAACTCTCTGGAATAAATCTCTATTTTAGTCTCACTTTGTAGGTTTAGCCTTATTTCAATGTTATTGTTTTCAAAACTCTTTTGCATCAGCTTGAGCGCATCTTGTACAACACTTTTAATAGTGACTAGCTCTTTACTTTTATTGGGTTTGAAAAAATTTCTAAAATCATCAATAGTCGAAGAGAGATGTTCCGTTTGACTTAGGATGTCATGGGTTTGCTTTTGAAACTCATCTTTGTTGATGTTTTCAAGTTCGATGTCTAAAAGCATATTATTAGCACACATCGCAATGACACTGATGGGTTGTCTCCATTGATGGGCAATCATGTTGATCATCTCTCCCATCGCAGCATTACGGGATTGCGCGAGGAGAAGTTCACTTGCCTCTTTTAACTTGAGCGTATTGCGTTTTCTTTGCACGAGTCTCCAAGTTTCATTGGCGATAAATTGAAGTGTTTCAAGGTCTTGGTCATCATAATTCAAAGCTTTGTTGCCAATACCACATAGCATGACCACTCTTCCCTCTTCAATGATGGGCAAACTGATAAAACGATGCAGTGGGGCATGACCTTGCGGTAACCCTTTTTTATCCATAAGATTGGGATAGTCGTTCACAACGATAGCTTTGCGTTGTCGCAGAGCATCTGCCCAAACCCCTGCTTGCGCTGAGGGGTAATGCGTATCATAAACGGCATGGCAATAATTTTCCAAGGTTCGATGCGACCACGTCACGAGTTCAATGGTTTTTTCATCATCATTGACAAAGTGAATGAAAGAGACAAGACTATGGGTGAGGTCTTCAACCATCTCTAAGGCGCGTTGCATAAAGGCTGATTCACTCAGTATTTCATTGAGGGAAGGCATCTCAAGCAAAATAGCGGAGCGACGAGCATAAAAATGATTTTTAGCTTCACTCTCTTTGATGCGGGTGATGTCGTTGTGGACACCTACCATACGAATGGCTATGCCATTATCATCAAAAAAAGTTTTGCCACGGTCATCAATCCATACCCAGTGACCATTTTTGTGCTGCAAACGATGGATACATTGGTAATAGGGTGTTAAGCCTTGGACATTGTTTTCAATAGCTTCTATGGCGTTTACTAAATCATCAGGATGAACGCGCTCTTTCCATGAGGAAAAGGAACTAGGGAGTTCTTCATCGCTATAGCCTAACATTTGCTTCCATCTGGGTGAAAAATAGATTTCATTAGTTTGTAAATTCCAGTCCCACAAGCCTATTTGGGAACCCTCTATGGCTTGTTCGTAGCGTTCTTTTTGTGCTTCAAGTTCGGTGATATCATTGAAAATAGCAGAGTATATTTTTTGTTCATGAAAGAGTATTTCACTAACATGAAGCCTAAAAATATGTATTTTCCCATTTTTAGACATATAAACACGATTTTCTTCCCTTTTTCGTTCTATAATATATTCAACCCAATTAAGCTCTCCCATCTGTTTCACAATAGCATCAGGTGCATAGTTTTCAAAAAAATCACAGATACAATCATGCTCTTGCATTAAAGCTTCCAAAGAGGAATACCCTAAAAAATCGACAGAAGTTTTATTAGAATAGAGCATTTTTTTGCCATTGGTAATAACGACAATATTAGGACTAGTATCGACAAATAGATTGAGAAAATTATCACTATTAATTTCTCTTCGTTCTAACATCTTTTATCCTTTTTCATAACTGCAATCCTTTAAATTCACGGATTAACTTCATTTGGCGGTTACCCATATAGTCTATCAAAACCTTGTGAATCGCAGGGGTAAGGATAAAAGTAGCGACAATATTAAAGTTTTTATCAACCATAAATGTTTTAAGCACTTTGGCTTTAGAGTTGATGATGATGGGCTTGAGTTCATCACTAAAGACGATATCTAAAACAATTTCATCTCCCTCTGTAAGACCTGCTGGTAAATAAGCTAGGCTAATTCTTGCTGACTCGACTGATATATTGATAAGCTTGATGTCAGTATCAAATCGATGTTTATCATAAAAGAGGTTTACTTTGTGTTTAGCATCAGGTTCAAGGACGAGATATTTGCGTTCCCTTGGTGTGGTTTTAAGCATCATGCACTTACCTATATCTATGGTTCCAGTATGGAAGTTGATATCTGTGATTTGCGTTGATTGGAGGTCGTAGGGGAAAAGCTCACAACTTAAAATGACTCTTTTTTCAAATTGTGCTGCTTTTTGTTGTAAAAAAGAGGTTTTGATACTGGCATTTTCTTTCCCTACGTGTGTAATAATACCGTTATTGCACACAACCAATCCTTTGTAGTAGTTATAGATCTTTACGACAGCACCTGCTTCTTTAGCCGCACGCAGAAGGTTATCGAGAGTTTTTTCATCTTTCATCGCAAGGTCATGGTCGAGCGAATTTTTATCATAAAGAGATAGAAGATTGAGTTCTGTAATGTCAGTTAAAGAGAGAATATAAAAATCATCTTTATCGCTGATATGCGTAAGTTTGAGGATAAAGTGATGAGGGGTTTCTTCTTTATCGGTAATTTTAATATTATGCAGTTTATCCATATGCTTTTTTGCGCGCTCCAAGCAACTAGGAGAGCCTGCTTTGTGGTATAAAAATGAATCATGCGGCAAAAGTAGGGTTTCAAAATTTTGAAATTTTTCTTTAAACTCTTTGATGTCAATAGCGTTGAAAAAGCTCAAAGCATGGTTATTTGCCAAAATAACACTTTCATTTTTAAGCATCACAATGAGATTGTCTTGATTATTGAAAATGCTGTGCAAGTAGTTGTTGAAAACGTTTTTATTGCGTTCTTCGTTTATTTCAAGCGCGAGTGTATAGAGAATTTGAGTGATTTCTTCGACTTTGAGTGGTTTGACACAGTAACCACTTGCTCCAATAGTGATAGTTTTAAGAAGATATTCTTTGTCATCATAGGCTGAAGTAATGATAAATTTAGTATTTTTATCTATTTTCTTAATAGCCTCTGCCATCTCTAGCCCATCCATTAAAGGCATTTGAATATCGGTAATGACGATATTGGGGCGGTACTTCTCAAAAAGTTCTAAACCTTCTACCCCATCACAGGCATTATAAACGATAGGAAAAAGTTTTTCAAAAAAAGTAACTGCTTTTTCTTTTAAAATGACATTATCTTCGACATAAAGTAAAGAAAGCGAAGAGAGTGCTTTTTTGAGTTCTTTAAGGTCTATTTTTTCATCAGCCATATTAATTTACCTTCGCAGATATCAACACGGTTTCGAGTTTTGCCATGCTATCAATACTCTCTTTTAGGATGTCAAAAGAGTGAATACTAAAGGAAAGATGTTCTTGTAGAATTTTTCCAAAGGCGTGGGTAGGCTCATTTCCAAAATCAAGCTTTTCTTCACTAAGAAGAATAAAGTCATTGGCATGAATTCTAAAAAGAAGCGCTTTAGAAAAATGCTCACTAAGTACAGATGCAAAAGAGCGTAAAAGTTGATCGCCACCTTCCCACCCAAAACGGTTGTTGTATTCTGAAAAATGGTGTAGGGAAACAACATAGAGATATTTGTAAAAATGAGTGTAATTATTTTTCAGTAACACAATACTGAGGTATTTTTGGTTGTGAAGATGGGAAACGCTATCGCGATAAAAGTAGACAAATCGTTCCTCTTCAAGCTCCGAGGTTGGTAATTGAGACGTTTCATGCTCTATCTTCAAATGAGCAAAAGTACGAAGGGCACTTTGCACAACCTCAGGGTGAAACTGTATACAAGAGAGTGATTTAATCTCTTCAAGGGACTCTTCTACGCTTTTTTTGTGACGGTAAATTCTACTGGTTGTCATGGCATCAAAAGCATCTGCTACAATCATAATGCGTGCCAAAGGAGCAATAGCATCGCCTTTGAGCCCAAGAGGATAGCCATCTCCATCATAGCGTTCATGGTGAGAACCTATCACCTCAATGATGTTACAAAACATGGGAACTTCTTTAAGAATGTTAGTTCCTACGTTGACATGTTCTTTGATGAGCTTATACTCTATGGATGAGAGGCGCTCTGGTTTGAGTAAAATGGCATCAGGTGTGGCTATTTTACCGATATCGTGTAAGATGCCTGCTTGGTAGATAAGATCACATGCCTCTTCATCATAGCCAAGATCAAAGGCAAGCATCTTAGAATAAGTGGCAACTCTTTGCGAATGCCCTGCGGTATAGGAATCGCGTTGTTCTATCATTTTAACAAGGGCTAAAAGAACTTTTTCATAATCCTCAACGCGAGCATGTTCTAAGCTTTGATACTCTTTGACTTTTTCTTGGATAATTTTTTCTAATCCACAATGGTAAAGATTGAGCTCATTTTCATGAGATATTTTAGAAACTATGGTATATAAAACTTCCACCATTTGGTCGTAGTTGATAGGCTTAATGATGTAGGAACCTACACCTAGTTTAATAGAATCTACAAAAAATTCACTCTCTGTATAGGCAGAGGTAATGATGATATTTTGGGAGGGGTGAAGTTGTTTTATCATAGTAAGCATTTCGATACCATTCATATTGGGCATCAAAATATCGCTGATGATGATATCGGGCTTTTGTTTTTTGTATTGTTCTAAGCCATCGAGACCATCTACACATACGATGACGGTATCAAAAATTTTCTTGAGATAGTTGGCAACGCTTTGTCTTAAATCCGCTTCATCTTCCACATACAAAACGGATAGATTTTTAGCAAGATTTTTTAATTCTAAAAGTTTGCTCATTTAAGCCTCTTCAGTGATAATAGGAAATTTTACCGTAAAGAGAGATATTTTTCCTTTACATGTAACGTTTATTGTTCCTCCAAAATGGTTTTCAATAATGGATTTACTCATGTAAAGTCCAAGACCCGTACCATTAAGTTTCTCTTTGGTGGTAAAGTAAGGCTCAAAAATTTTCTCTAAAATTTCTTCTTTAATGCCTCCAGCATTGTCTTCTACCTCAATAGTAATCCAATTCTTTTTGAGATATGTTCTGATGATAATATATTTATTTTCTACAGTACTTTGAGAAAATGCTTCTTGGCTATTTTTGAGTAGATTGATGATGATTTGGATGAGTTCATTGACATAAATATTGAGATTTTCTACTTTGTTGTACTCTTTGTAGATAGTGATATGATTGTTTTCAAAAGTTTTCCCAAGAAGATTGAGTGCATTTTCAATGACCTGATGAAGTTCTTTGACAAACTGCTTTTCTTTATTAGGTTTGAAAAAATCTTTAAAATCATCAATCGTGTGAGAAAGATAAAAAATCTGATTTGAGAGTTGTTGGTGATACTCCCCAGCACTCTTTGCATCAAAAATTCCCAGTTCCATATCGGCTTTGATATTGTTGGCTATCATCGATAAAATGGTTAAAGGTTGTTTCCATTGGTGTGCAATCATACTAATCATCTCTCCCATAGCTGCATTTCGTGACTGCATGAGTAAGATTTTTTCATTGGCTTTTAGCTCTTTTATTTTAAGGTTAAGAAGGTATCTAAAAAAAGCAACTAAACCCAAAAGTATCATAAAAACCAATGCTGTGATACCTACTGCCCAATTTATCCACAGTGGAAAAATGTTCTCTTTGTCAGGCTCTAACCATCTTTGTTTTGCTTTGTAGAAGGTAGAATTCTCATTTTTTTTATAGACTTTTAGAAGAGAGTCGGTAGTTTCAAGCAGATGAGAGGGTAACTTTTTGTTAAAAGCAAACTTGAGCATAACAGGATTGAGAAAGACATTAGTTTTTTGAATAGAGGAGGATTTTATATATTCATCACTATAAAAATTGTTAATAACCACGATATCTACTTTATTGGCTTGATGTAATTCCAAAGCTTCTTTAAAGTTGTTGACTTCTATAAAAATGGGATTGATATCAAAAAGCGTAGCTTGCTCTTTAAGGTAAATGTATTGGATACTATTTTTTAAGATAGCGACTCTTTTGGCATTCAAATCTAGTATCGAGTGAATGTTCATGTTTTTTTTAGCATAAATGATTGACCAACTCGATAAAACAACTTCGTTAGCAAAATCAAAGAGCATTTCTCTTTCTTTGGTATACGCTACATCGGGCATAATATCGATTTCGCCTGCTTCGAGTTTCACCAGACACTCCTCCCAATCACAGGGAATGTAATCCACCTTCCACTGGGCATCTTTTGCTATTTCATTGAAAATTTCTACAAAAAAGCCCGAGGGTTTTCCCAAAGCATCTATAAAAATTTTAGGAGCGTTGTTGTAAATACCTACTTTAATAGTTTCTTGTGCATGAAGTGATTGAAAAAAAAGTATATATGTGAGTAGTATGACAAAACGCACCATCTTTCACCCCTTCTCATTGTAAAATTATAAAGCTAATTAAATATTATCCAAATTACAATGAGAAAAGATTGAAATAAAATCAATGGCAATTACAACTAGATTTGTGAGCTCTCTTGAGTGACTTGTAGAGCAAGGTAATGAGTAAAAATGAACTGATGACCGATAAAAGAGAAGGCTCTTCTAAATGACTTTTTAAGGTGCCAATGGTTATTAAATCTGCAAAAAAGCAATCAAGAATAAAACCAAAAATAAAGCTACATGTAAAGATGGTACCTAGATAAATGGCTAACCCTTTTTTCCCTAGAATTTTTTTGACAACACTCATCGTGATAATACTCGTAGCCGGCCCAGCACTTAGAAAAACAAAGGTACTTCCTACACTAAATCCAGCCATTAGCAAAGAGAGTCCCAAGGGTACACTTGAGGTGGCGCAGACATAAAGAGGCATTGCAATAGCAATCATCACTGTATAAGAAATAAAAAGATTTTGAGTGATAAAATTGTCTAGCTTTGTGGGTATAAGCGTGCTAACTAGCGTTGCTAAGATAAGACCAACAAGCAGAGGCTTGGCGATATCTTTGAAGATTTGATGGTAAGCATAATTCCAAATATCTAGGAAGAAGTTTTCTTTTTTAGGGGTTTGGCATGTCTGCAATAAATTTTTATTCATTGGTTTTTGACTTGAAAACTTCATTGGTTGGGGCTTCTCTTCAGGTGTTTTATCCAGCCATGCAGAGAGTAATCCCGCAGTAATAGCGATAACAAAAGAAGTAAAAACTCTATATATTGCAAAAAAAGTACCTAAAACACCTTGTGTCACAAGGATAGAATCAACACCGCTGATAGGGGCAGAAATTAGAAAAGTTTGCAATGCACTTTTACTCGCACCATCTTTTTTAAGTGCCGTCGCAAAAGGAATGACACTGCATGAACAAAGCGGCAGAGGAACGCCGATAAGCGCGGTTTTAAAGATAGTTGATTTAGAATCCTTACCTAGTTGTTGTTTAATAAATGCGTCTGGAAGTAGTTTTTTCATAAGACCAGCGATTAGCATACCGATAATGATATAGAGTGAAACTTCATTGAGTATTTGCCAAAAATTAATAAAAAAATGTTCGATGTAAATCATAAAAAATCCTTAGAAAGGCGCGTAATTTTGAATGAACCACGCGCCTTTAGTTTAGTAAAATAGACTTAATGTTTGATAAGCGATAAAGGCAAAAATCCATGCAGTCGCAAACGTAAAGACGACCAAGTAAATGGTGTATTTATAATTTTCTGCCTCTTTGGCAAACACAGCCGTTGCTGCGATACATGGGAGATAAATCATAACAAAAATAATAAAAGCGATGGCGGAAGGAAACGAGATACTCTTAGAGATGATTTCTTTTAAAGAAGCATCATCTTCACTAACTTCATCGCCCAAAGAGTACAATACACCTAGCGTTGAAACAATCACTTCTTTAGCCGCAAGTCCACTGATGGTGGCGACACTCATTTTCCAGTCAAAGCCAAGGGGCGTAAAAATAGGCTCAATCGTTTTTCCAATGATTCCTAGATAAGTGTTTTCCATCATTTTTTCACGCATCTCATTTTCAAGCGCACCTTTTTCTTCATCAAGGGCTGCTTCGATTTGAGGGGCATAACTCTCTTCGATAAAGCTATTTTTTGGATAAGAGCTGATAAACCAAATTAACATAGAAGCCATCAAAATAAACGTACCTGCTTTTTTAAGATACATGATAGATTTTGAATAGACCGAAAACCAAATCAAGCGGGGACTAGGGAATCTATATTTTGGCATTTCCATGACAAAGGGCTCATCTTCTCCTTTAAAAGCAGTGACACTAAGAATTTTCCCTGCGATGAGTCCTAGAAGAGCACCACTGATATAGATAATAAAGAGAACATTTCCCGCCATATCTTCATCAAAAAATGCACCCGCAAACAAGACAAATACGGGCAATCTTGCCCCACAACTCATAAAGCCGATAATGAACATGGTAAGCAATCTATCTTTTTTATTTTTAAGGGTACGTGCTGCCATATACGCTGGAACAGAACACCCAAAACCTGTGACGAGAGGGATGAAACTTTTACCGTGTAGACCAAATTTATGAAAAAATCCATCGAGCAAAAAGGCAACGCGTGACATGTAACCCGTTGTTTCAAGCAAAGAGATACCTAAAAATAAAATCATAATGTTAGGTAAGAACATCAAAACACTACCCACACCTACGATGATACCATCAACAATGAGCGATTTGATAGCCTCATTTTCGATAGTCGCACCTACGATTTCGCCGAGCCATTGAAACGCACCTTCAATCCAATCCATAGGTGCTTGACCAAGGGTAAAGGTCAGTTGAAAGAGTCCCCACATCAAAAATACAAAGATAGGAATACCTAAAAGTTTATGAATCAGAAGTTTATCGATGGCTTGGGTGAGGTTTTTACTTTTTTGTGCTTTAACGCTCATGACATCGGTCGTAAGACCACTTACAAAGGCAGCATTTTCTTTGTTGATAACTTCTTCAATGTCTTCACTTCCCGCGTACATGTAAACATGTCCTAAAGCATTGTTCAAAATCGGTTGAAGCTCTATAAATAAGGGTTGTTCGTGCATCATAGCGTACATAGGTTTGCGTTGCCACAAAAGACCAATAGCGATATGGCGATTGCTCATATTGGGAGCTTTGAAATGCTTTTCATCTAAAAATGAGGTAATTTTTTCCAGTTCCGTTTCGATGATATCACTGTAAAAAAGTTTAGCCGCAACAGGTTCATGAGCGTTTACATGTAAAATACTTTCTTGCAGTGCATCGATGTTATATTTAGTTTTAGAAGAGACTTTGATACAAGGAATAGAGAGAATTTTACGCATATAAGTAGCGTCAATCTCAATTCCTTCTTTGTGTGCTTCATCATCCATATTAAGCGCGATAATCATCTTTTTATCAAGTTCCATCAACTCAACACTGAGGTTGAGATTGCGCTCTAGGTTGGTAGAATCGATGACATTTAAGATGAGGTCATATTCACCTTTGAGCAAAAAATCTTTGGTAACTTTTTCATCTGCAGAAAAATCTTCCAACGAATAAAGACCGGGTAAATCAATAATTTCTATCTCAGTGTCGTCTTTGCTAAAGGATGCAATAGCTTTTTCAACCGTGACACCTGCAAAGTTGCCTATTTTAAGATTTGATCCACTAAGCGCATTGGCAAGGTGGCTTTTTCCTACATTGGGTTGTCCTACAAGGGCAATGACTATTTTTTTCATGAGAGTTCCTCTACTTCTATGGTTTGCGCTTCATTCATACGAAGTGCAATAAAACTAAATCCGAGTGAAATTTTAAGGGTGTTTTTTTGCAAACTAATCTCAGAAACTTCGACCTCTTTACCCGCACTTATCCCTAAAGATTGTAATCTTTTTTTTAAAATAGCAGGTGACTTAATCTCTTTGATACGTACTTTTGTATTTTTTTCAATATGTGATAAGTTCATTTTTTTTCCTTTTTTAACATGTAGAACCGTTTTGTTGAATCAAATCTCTTTTCATTTCATTTCCTCCATTAAACAACCACCCGTTGTATTAAATTTTTTACACAATTCACAAAAAACTGAACTCTCAGAACGCTTGGCACAAATAAATTGAATGGCTTTGCGTTTTGACTCATTTTTAAATTTATTCATCGCATTGTGGTTGAGAAAATTCGTCAGCATGATGACTAGCTGGACATCTTGAGGAATATCTTTGCGCACTACAGAGGGATTTCGCCCATCCCAGTGAATAATTTTATCAACCCGAAAATTTTGTAATACAGAAGCGATGGAGTCTATTTTATCTCCACCAATTACCAAGACTGACATTATATTTTCCTTAAAACTCATACTTTAAAAGAGCTTTGACAACCTGATAACTATCCGCGTTCGCATCGTTTTTAATGTCAGCATAAATCAATTCACCCTCAAGATGTTTCATAAATTCATATCCAATGCCAAGATTAATCTCTTTTTCTTTGAGATTGATGGCATCGAAGTATTTTGTTTCGCCATAGAGGGCGCTGAGTTTAACTCCTTCAATGTCGACTTTAGCACTCAAATAAGGCGTTTTAGCATTAGGGTCTAACATGTGGTTACCCTCTTCGAGTGGCATTTTGTCGCCAAAAGCACCAAGTCCTGCAGTACTATCTTTATCCACTTTGACATAACCAAGTGCCAGTGTTGCACCATAAAGTTCGACTCCTTGCTCCAAGCGTGTCACATAACCATCTGGTGTATTGGCGATAGCACTATTGACTTTCACATATTGCAAGGCAGTTTGAGTTTTAATATCTTCACTTATTTGTGCGCTTAGGGTTGTTTTAAGTCCTAAAGCACTGAGCATGTCTGACGCATAGTAATAATAAGGATTGAGTTCTAACCATTCAATAGGTGTATATTTGGCATCTACAACAAAAACACCATCATTGCCATTGATTTTTTCAAATTTTGAAGAGACTTCATCAAAGTTAATCACCGCATATTTCTTAGCCCAACCTAGGGTTAATGTGAGATTTTCAATAGCACTAAGCTCAAACATCGCACCATCAACAAAGTCGCTCATCCACTCCAAATCTACACTTTGACGCCCCACGATAGCTTTACCCATACCTTCCTGTTCAACTTTGATATAAGCCTCAGAAATAAGTGCATTTTTAGCGATAGCATTTTTATAGTCATCGTCATTTTTTTCGCCAAGCTTAGTAACTCCCCATGCGCCCATACCCAAACTCACCCCATGTAAAGGCGCTGTCTCATAACTAAGCGTTGTACTACCACTCCCAAATCCATAGTTACTAGGAGTTCCTTCATCCATTTTTTGTGACTGCCCATAAAGCGCTACATTGCCCTTAATCTCTCCATTTTTAAATGCCTCTTCCAATGACTCCTCTGCGCCTATGAGCGAAACTGCGCCAACTAGCAATGATGCTAATACTATTGAATATTTTCTCTTCAATCTAAATCCTTTTTTGATAATTAATATCGTAATACTAGGAGAAAAAAGCTTTATTTTTGCTTTATTTGAGTTTCATTATCAATTAAAGTATTTTTCAGTGCAAATGAAGTAGGGCTATGACATACTTTTGAAGCGTTAAATTAATGGAGTTATAATGCCCCCTATCGTACTTTGGTTTGCACAAGCCAATCAGTTTTTCAATGCACAGTTGAGTACTCATTTTCGATCTCTTGATGATGGTGGTGTATTGCCTGCTCTTTGGGTTTTAGGTATTGCTTTTGTTTATGGAGTGCTTCATGCCATAGGCCCTGGGCATGGAAAAGCTTTGGTGGCAGGGTATTTTCTTGCTAATGGTGGAAAGAAAAAAGATGCGTTAAAAATAGGATTTTTGATAGCATTAGTACATGCTTTATCCGCGTTGCTTTTAACAATTGTTGCGTATTATATTTTAGAAAAAACAGCTTCAAAGATTTTGAGAGAGATGGGTGGAACACTGAGCCAGCTCACAGGAGGACTGATTGTTTTGATTGGTCTTTGGTTGATTTATGAGATTATTACTTCAAAATTTACCACAACAAAAGAGGCTACTAAAAATATACAAAGTTTGAGTGTTGTTTTATTAGCAGGGATTATCCCTTGCCCTGGTGTCATGACTATTGCTTTTTTTGCGATTACTATTGGACATATCGTGTTGGGTATCTTTGCGGCTTTGGCCATGAGTATTGGTATGGGAATTACCATCTCTTTAGCCGGATTATTTGCTAATAATTTTCAACAATCAAGCTTTCTCAAACGTCATGTAAAATGGCTTTGGATAGTGCGGATACTAGGTGCATTGATTGTGATGGGGCTTGGTGTACTTTTACTGATGACCTCTTCTGTGACCAGACCATTTTGAGTCTACGTCATACCCAAGAATTGAGGTTAGTGCTCGCATCAAGGGCGATTATTCTTTGATGGCAACTTTATAACCGTAATAAAAATCCGCGTCATACCCTTCCACTTTACACGTCGCACCACTGTAACACTTTGTCTCTTTTTTATTCACAATCATGGCGACATACATCTCTGGGTCGTAAAAATGAATTTCATATATTTTGCTTTTTGGCTTAGTTACCTCAAAATGGTAATGCAACTTCCCTTTTTCAATCAATGCCCCAAAAGCTGTGTAGGTTGTGATTTTGCTTTCTTTTGCATTTTCTACAAAAGCACTAAAAAAATTATAGGTGGCTAACGGTTTAAAGTGGTCTTTTTCCATAAAATCAACCTCATTTTGTTCCAGTGCTTTGTTTTTGTTTTTATCATAATCAGCAATGATTACACTCGAAGTCATCTCATCAAAAATCCAAGAGATGATGATTTTTTCTTTTTCTATGGTCACTTTAGTGTCAATAAAGATATGCGGATGAGCAAATCCAAAAGAAAAATAGACACATAGGATTAGGATTGATTTTAATGCCATTTTTATACCGCAAGGCTTTTGATTTTAAACGATTTTCGATGAATTTTGGAGTAGCCAAAAGTTTTGATTCTGTTTACATGTAAAGCACTTCCATAGCCTTTATGTTTTTCAAATTCATAAAGTGGATAGAGTGCAGCTATGTCGTACATGTAAGCGTCACGACTAACTTTTGCCAAGATACTAGCGGCACTCACTTCTGGTACTTTCGCATCTGCTTTCACCATCGTGGCGATACCTTGTACACCAAAAGAGCAGTTACCATCCATTAAAATGTCGTGACCTTGAAAATGCTCTTTAATGGTTTCTATGGCATATTTTAAACACGCACTTAACCCTTGGTTATCAACCATTTCATTGTCACAAAAGATGATTTTGTAAGAGGATTTGGCTTGGATAATAGGAAAAAGCGTATCTCTTTGTTTTTCACTGAGTATTTTTGAATCATTAAGACCAATTATCGTTTCATTTAAAATAACACCAGCCACCACCAAGGGTCCAGCCAAACATCCTCGACCCGCTTCATCGATTCCACACAACATACTTACTCCTTTTAACATAAGTAATTTTAATATAGATTTGCTAAAATATACGAAAGGATAATACATGGTAGATAATACAGAAGATTTGGAAAAGGCGTTTAACAAAGAACTTTTCATTATTAAAAATGACTTGTATTATCAGCAACTAGAGCTTACTAGAAATGGTCAAAAACAACTTTTACGCATTGATATCTCTTATAAACCCCACAGTAGCTTAAGTGGAGATAGTTACTCTTTACGTAAAACAAAAGATGGAAGATTGGTTGGTTTTGTAGCAGATGCGATGGGAAAAGGAACTTCTGCAGCGCTGACATCGATGGCAATGACACGA
>JAFLKZ010000169.1:0-2237 GCA_019162915.1 Campylobacteraceae bacterium | reverse complement strand
GGTGCTACAAGGTTCTTGAATTATTTTTTTGATGAATTAGAAGATGAAGGAATTTTTTCTTTTGAATTGTGGATTCAGAAATTTGTTAAATTCATAAAAAAAAATATTCTTGATGACGAAACGCTCAGTATCGCTTTTATGGAATTTGACCTTCCTCATAGCAAACTTCATTATGCGCTATTTGGAATGCCAGCTTTTTTGGTAGTGACTTTGGATAATGAGCTTAAAGTGCTCAGAAGTAATAATCCACCACTGATGGTTTATACGGATAATATTCACATTAATACACTTGATAGCTCTTTATTTACTAAAATGCTTTGTTACACTGATGGGTTAAGCGAGAGTTTTACGAAAGATAATATTCTTTATGGCGCTTTAATGCGAGAAGATTTCGTAAATTCGACATGCATAGAAGATTTTAATGAAAGAGTACGGCAAAATATAGGTACGGGTGATGATGATTTAACTTATGTATACGTTGAAAAATTAGAGACTCACAAAAATTTTGAAACACTTCAAGTTAAAAGTAATTATGAAGGTATTGAAGAGGCTTTGCATATTATCTTTGCATATCTTCAAAAGTATGAACTAACTTCAAAATGTTCTAGTGAAGTATCGCTTGCACTCTCAGAATTGCTTTTAAATGCATTAGAGCATGGAAGTTTTGGTATCAATAAAGAGATAAAAAACTTGCTTATTGAACAAAATATTTTTGAACAAGAAATGGAACGCCTTGAAGAAAAAAATCAGTCTAAAATAATAGAAATACACTATGGAATAGTACCTAGTGGGAGCAAACAACTTTTTGAGGCAACCATTACCGATACGGGTGAGGGATTTGATACAAGAATACTAAAAAATATTGTTATCAATGCAGCAAATTTTAATGGGCGGGGGCTTATTATTGTTAAAAAATTGTTAGACCATTTTTATTTCAATGAAAAAGGGAACGCGATTACGATACAAAAGTTTTTAAAGTTGTAACGCCCAGTCCCAAAATGGTAACATCGAAAAGTTAATAGTATCGAGTACAAAATCCTCTTCATTTCCTAATGTAATAATTTGAACTTTCTTTACATGTAAAGATTTAAGCGTACTCAATATCTTTTTCATTTTGTTTTGGATGATTTCATCAGTCGCAAAAGCGATGCAAAAAATAGCAAGATGCTCTTTAGGAATATAAAGGTCGATAGCTTCTTCGTAAAAAATTTCTTTTTCTCTTTTGATGAGTTCTAAAAAAACCATATTTTCAAATCGTTTAAGAAAATCTTTTTTAAATGTCAAAGCATTTTTAAGCGCAAAATCGATAGGGAAGACTTTTTTAGCAGCATTAGGCTGTCCATACTTTTCTACTAAAAAGAGCAGTTTCTCATCGATAAGCTTAGCCGTGAGTAGATAAAGTTTATCTTTAGAAATTTTCATCGTAGGTTTGAGTTGATTGTAGATTTGAAAGAGTGAAACTTTCGTACTTTGAAGCTCACAAAATCTTTTATAGAGTAAAAAGGTAGTACGGTCCTGTAAAATGATATGGAGCATCTCTTGCATCATTCTATGGTGATTCGACTCTGAGAGTTGAATGATGTGTGGAAATGTGCCGTGATTAGCAAAAAGATTGAAAAGATGTTCAATATTAGAGTGTTTTTTATCAAATGCTATAAATTCTTCAAAATCAAGTGGATAGAGTGTCAGTGTCGAAAATCCATGCAATTCTTTACATGTAAACGTTGTAGCAATAATTATTTCTTCAACATCTGGTAGTTCAAAAGAAAAATCAAAATGCTCGATAACCAGCAGTTTAATAGGATGTTTTTTGATAAAAGGTACAAGAGTGTCTTTTAGGGAACTACTTTCTACTCTATCATCTAAAAAATCTATATAAAGATAAGTGCCTTTTTCATAATGGCGTAAATGATCGACTATCAGATGTGACTTTCCAGATTTTCTTGAACCAAGAAGCAGTGTTTTTTTATTTTTAATATTTAGTTTTCTATCAAAAAAAACAGTATTCTTAAAAGTAGACTCATAAAGTATTTCTAAAGTTTGCATTTTTAAATCCTTGCAAATATCATAATATCTTCCTTATTAAAAGGAAATAAAATAGAGAAGCTTATAGTAGAAATGCCCTAATTACTTGACTTTTGCACTTTGTTTTAGTAAAATCACAGTCCTTAAATCAGTCATTGAGATAGTGACAAGTTCTTTAAAGGGGATTTTAATGGAAAAAATTAGACTTAAAC
>JAFLKZ010000122.1:11639-28435 GCA_019162915.1 Campylobacteraceae bacterium | reverse complement strand
GTGTTGATAAGGGTGAGATTATTCCACAATCAACACAGCTCATCAAAGGAATATTTGAATTTGGTACAGGGATGTTTATCACCAATGAAATAACCAATTCAATAGAAAATATTGAAAAAGAGATAAACCAAGTGATTGATACACTATTTGAATTAATAAAAAAACAAGATTAAGGTGAAAAAATGAAAAGATTACTATTTTTAGCCATTCCTGCACTTATGTGTGCGGAAGACTTAAAAGAGTTGTTAGATTACGCGACAACAAACAACAATATTGTGATAGCAAAAAGTTTAAGAGAAAGTGCAAAAATGAAAGACATAGAGTCTTCACAAAGTGCCTATTACCCAACAGTTGATGTTGGAGGAAATGCTCAAAGCTTAAATGCAAGAACGCCTAACATGGCGGGAGATACCTATAATGGCTATGCAAAAGTCGGTGTTGACCTCTATGATGGAGGCAAAAAATCAAATACGATTGAGCAAAATAAAGCATTACTTGAATCTTCACAATATGACACTTCTTCGTACAAAAAAAGCTTGCAACTCTTAATTGCTCAGGATTTTTATACCATCAAAAGTGTAGAAGCAAATTTGAGAGCTTTAGAAGAAAAACATGTTCAGTTAAATGCAGAACTTGAGCGCATCAAAAAGTTTTATGAAGTAGGAAGTGCTACTACAGATGAAATAGATAAACTTCAAGCAGCCCTTAGCAATAATGTCTACCAAATAGACGCTACTAAATTCCAGATTTTATCGCTTAAGAGACTTTTAGGTGTCAAAATCGGTAAACAGATAACAACACTTGAAGATTCTATGATTGAAGCGCCTCAAAATGTCCAAAAAGAGTTAGGAGATGACATCAAAGCCTTAAGTGCAAGTGCTTCTTCGCTCACCTATTCGGCTAAAGCCATCAACGCCGCTTATATGCCACAAATTCGTCTTGAAGATACTTATAGTTTATATGATTATGGGAGAACTGATAACTCTCTTCCAGAGGGTTTGAACAATCAGAACAAACTGATGCTTACTTTTAGTATGAGAATTTTCGACAATGGCAGTGTTTCAAAACAAAAAGAATCTCTTTTTATTCAACAAAAAGCACTTGAGAGTGAAATCAAGCAAAGTACCCAGATACAAGACATCAACGCAGACTTAGCCTTCTCAAAAATCAATACAACCAAAGCACAAATCCAAAGTGCTAAAAGTTCACTTGACTCTGCGCTGAGTGCATACGATGTCATTGCTAAAAAATACGAACTAGGTGCTGTCGATAATATCGCTTATTTAGATGCCCTTAGTGTCAAAACCAATGCAAAAGCCCAGTACGAAGAAGCGCTCAATAACCTTCAAATAGCCTATGCAACCTACTACTACCATACTAATAAAAATATCAAGGAATTTACAAGATGAGAACTTCTAAAAAAACAGTTATTTTATCTACATTAGCACTCCTTATACTCCCCTCATTAGCATTGAGTGAAGAAGCAAAAAGTAATGTAGCCAACAAAATGCCAACCCCTAAAGCAGATGTCTATGTGGTACCACAAGCTCAGGTTTTACCTATCATGCTCAAATATCCAGCGGAAGTCAAATCACTGCAAAATGTCAAAATTGTGGCAAGAGTTACGGGTGTTTTGGAAGAAAAGTATTTTACAGAGGGTCAAAAAGTTAAACAAGGTGATGTGCTCTATAAAATCGAAGACAGTATGTATAAAGCCAAAGTAGATGCAGCAAGTGCCACGCTCAAAATGAACGAAGCAGCACTTGATAATGCTACCCGTAATTGGGAGAGAGTCAAAACACTTTATGCCAGTAAAGCCCTTTCTCAAGAAAAAAGAGATGCAGCACTTTTAGCATTTGACCAAGCTGTAGCAGGGCTTTCTTTAGCAAAAGCACAATTACATCAAACGCAAATTGACTTTAACTATACGAAAGTTAAAGCACCAATTAGTGGAACTATCGGTATGAAAAAAGTAGATATTGGTGACTTTGTTTCGGCAGATTCGGCAACAATACTGATAGAAATTACACAAAACAGTAAAGTATATGTCGAGTTTTCTATGCCACTGAGTGACTATACCAATATCAAAAATAAGCTCTGGTCGATACCTTCTAATGGGAAAATAGGGGCTTCCATAGAAGTAGACAATAAACCTAGTAGCAAAGTAGGCATGGTCGATTTTATGGATGTCAATGTCAACAAAGATACGGGAACCGTAAAGATGAGAGTTGTTGTGGACAATGATGATGATGTGCTTCTTTCTGGTAGTTTTGTACGTGTGATACTCAATGATATCGTTCAAAAAAATGTTATCACTATCCCTCAAAAATCAGTTTTACAAAATCCTCTTGGCAAAATTGTCTTTATAGAAGACAAAGGGAGAGTAGGGGTTAGACCTGTCATTCTTGGCAATGAAACAGGCGATAAATATGTCGTTATCGGCGGACCACTGAGTAGCGGAGATAAAGTAATCACCAATAACTTCTTTAGACTAAAACCAGGTGATGAATTTGTCATTGACCAAACAATCAACGAGCAAGGCAAATAGATGTTTTCTAAATTTTTTATAAATAGACCTATTTTTGCAACGGTCGTGTCTATCATCATTATTTTGGCGGGATTGGTTTCGATGATATCACTCCCTATCAAAGAGTATCCAGCTGTCGTTCCTCCACAAATCACCGTACAAGCCATCTATCCTGGGGCGGACGCAAAAACATTAGCAACAACGGTTTCTACAACCCTTGAAGAAGCCATCAATGGTGTCGACAATATGACCTATATGACCTCAACAGCGTCTCCAAGTGGCGTCTTATCACTCAGTGTCTCTTTTAATGTCGGTAGCGACGTGGCGCAGGCAAAAGTGGATGTTAACAACAGAGTCCAACTCGCCCTTACAAAATTACCAGAAGAAGTGAGAAGACAAGGAATTAGTGTTAAAGAAAAGTCACCTGATATCTTAAAAGTTTTTGCTTTTACCTCTACTAACCGTGTACATGACACTACTTTTATCTCAAACTATCTTACGGTTAACGTCATTGATGATTTAAAACGAATCAAAGGTGTCGGTGATGCGATGATTTTTGGGCAAAAAGATTATGCTATTAAAGTGTTGATTGACCCAGATAAATTATCTTTTTACAATATCGTGCCTACGGATATCATAGCCTTAATACGCAGTCAAAACAACAAATATGTAGCAGGCTCTATCGGAGCTGCCCCTATTAAAGAAGTTCAACCCTTTACTTATTCTATTGCTACAGAGGGAAGACTTCAAAGTGTTGAAGAGTTTGAAAATATCATTGTTCGCTCCAATTCGGATGGTTCGACACTGAAAATTAAAGATATTGCACAAGTAAAGCTTGAAGCCAATGCTTACGATACAACGGCGCAATATAGCCGTGAACCGATGATTCCCGTTGGTATTTTTCTAGCCCCTGGTGCTAATGCATTGGACGTTGCCAAGGCTGTCAATAACACCCTAAAAGAGTTATCTAAGAAATTTCCACAAGACATCAAATATCAATCGCCTTACGATGCAACACTCTTTGTAACGGAGTCTATTAATGAGGTGGTTAAAACATTATTTGAAGCCATTATCTTTGTTGTTATTTTAATTTATCTTTTCTTGGGCAATCTTCGAGCAACGATTATCCCTGTGCTTGCCATTCCTGTTTCTATTGTGGGAACGTTTGCTGGTCTTTATGCGGCTGGTTTTTCGATAAACCTTTTAACCCTTTTTGGACTTATCTTGGCCATTGGACTCGTAGTGGATGATGCTATTATCGTCATTGAAAACGTTGAGAGAATTTTACGAACCAAGACGATTAGTGTTAAAGATGCAACGATAGAAGCGATGAGGGAACTTACTACGCCTCTTGTTGCGATTGTTTTAGTACTCTCTGCTGTTTTTATTCCTTCCGCTTTTACGGGAGGTTTTAGTGGTGTTATGTACCAACAATTTGCTATTACTATTGTTATTGCTGTTGTTATTTCGGGTATTGTAGCTTTAACATTAACACCTGCGCTGTGTGCTATTTTTCTTAAAGAACATGAAGAAGAACCTATCTGGCCTATTCGAAAATTTAATGAATTTTTTGACTGGTCAACGAAGATTTTTATAGGCTTTACACGACAAACCATCAAGTTATGGTTTTTTTCACTTCTTTTATTTGGTGGATTGATGTATGTGACCTATGCGGTTATGGCAAAAACACCGACAGGATTGGTGCCCGTAGAAGATAAAGGTGCCTTAATGGTATTAACTTACCTTATGCCATCTACTTCTTTGGGAGAGTCTGCCAAAATCACGGATGGTATCGAAAAGCAACTTTTGGAAAATCCAAATATCTACTCAACAGGTGCTATTACAGGACTTGACTTGGTAACATTTGCTTATAAAACAGATGCAGCATTGATGTTTGCTATGCTTAAACCTTGGGATCAAAGACCTGCAAAAAACCAAAGTTCACAAGCGCTTGCGGGACAATTGATGATGCAATTTATGCAAAACAAAGATGCCTTTGTCATCCCTGTAAATCCTCCTCCAATTATGGGTATGAGTGCGACAGGTGGTTTTGAAATGTGGGTACAAGATCGTACGGGTGGCGAGTTAAATATACTTGATAAACACGTTAAAGCAATTGTGGAAAAAGCTTCCAAAGACCCAAGACTCATGATGGTAAGGACTACGCTCAATACTAATGTCCCACAATATCAACTCAAAGTGGATAGGGAAAAAGCAAAATCGATGAATGTTGAAATCAATAGTATCTTTGAAACATTACAAAGTACTTTCGGTCAAGGCTACATCAATGATTTTAACCTTTATAGCCGAACATACCATGTCAATATTCAATCTGACTCAGCATATAGAGCAACGCAAGACCAGTTTAAAAATGTCTTTGCACGCTCAAGTGATGGAAAATTAGTGCCGATTAGTGAACTCATCAAAGTCACAAGAGAAGTTGATGCGAGTGTTATTCAAAGATTTAACCTCTTTAACGCTGCCCAAATCACAGGCAATCCCGCACCTGGATATGCGGCGAGTGATGCAACCAAAGCCATAGAAGAGATAGCGGCGAGTGTCCTACCTGAGGGCTTTACATTCACATGGGCAGGAACTTCTTACCAAGAAAAGCTCTTAGAAAAACAAGGCAATTACACTTCACTTTATGCCGCTTTATTTGTATTTCTTATTCTTGCGGCGTTGTATGAGAGTTGGAGTATCCCTTTAGCGGTTATTATTTCTATTCCTTTTGCTCTTTTTGGTGCGGCGCTAAGTGTCTACCTAAGAGGCTTGGAAGCGGATATCTATTTTCAAGTTGGACTTATCACGCTGATTGGTTTATCGGCTAAAAATGCCATTTTGATTGTTGAATTTGCCATGGAAAAACTAAGAGAAGGCATGAGCTTGATGGATGCAACGATTGAAGCGGCAAAACTGAGATTTAGACCTATTATTATGACGTCTTTGGCTTTTATCGTAGGAACGCTTCCTTTAGCGATAAGTACAGGAGCTGGGTCAGCTAGTAGACATATCATCGGAACAACGGTCGTAGGCGGTATGATAACGGCAACGCTTATCGGTGTACTCTTTATTCCTATGTTCTTTTATCTTGTCATGCGTATCAAAGAAAAATTAAGTCGTACAAAAGTCTAAAGATACAAAATTTAATGCTTTACATGTAAAGATTTTTCCTTACATGTAAAGCACTCTCACGCTTTTTAAATTCCTATCATTATCATTTGACAAGTATCACAAAAAATAGTATTATTTTTTAATGAATGACCGTCAGTCATTAAAGGAAATATTACATGGCAAGAATTATTGATAAAGAAGAAAAAAAATGTTCTATTGCAAAAGCGTCCATAGACCTTTTTTGTGAAAAAGGCATTCAGCAAACGAGCATCGAAGAGATAGCTAAAAGCGCAGGGGTAGCCAAAGGAACTGTTTATCTTTATTTCAAAAATAAAGAAGAAATTGTTTTTGCTATTTGGGACATGATTGTGGAGCGACATATCAAAGCTTTTGAGAGCAGTATAACGCCATCCATGAGTGCCAAAGAAAAAATTATCCAATTTTATAAGTTTTCTGAATTTGATAATAAAGACGAATCTGAAAAGATATTGCATCTTTACCAACACTTCTTAAGCTCTATGCTAGTGGATAATTCAGGATTATTTACGGCTTATTTTGAAAGTTTTTTTAAAGTTGATTATGATTTTATTTCCAATTGCCTAGAAGAGGGCAAGCGTTTGGGTGAATTTGAAATCGACGATATACACAACCTCGCTAACACTATCGTTTTGGTGCTTAAAGGTGCTGCCGTTAAAGCCAAAGCAAGTAACCTTCACTTTAATGAAGCTCAAGCTTTCATCACTGAACAAATATCATTTTTACTCGAAAATTTCACAAGGAATGAAAGATGAAAAAAATAGGATTACTCTTGTGTTTTCAACTTTTTTTAAGTGCTGGAAACTTATCCGAACTCGTAGACTTAGCGCTTGGAAATAAATTAATCGAATCTTCAAAATACACACTTGAAGCAGCCAAAGATAAAAGTTCTGCCATTACCACAAGTTATATGCCCAGTCTTAGTATCGGAGCTAATGCGTCTTTTAATCAAGAAGAGACGATGACATCGCCTGATAAAAGTACCACGAGTTATGCAAGGCTCTCTTTTACCCTTTATGATGGGGGGAAAAGAGGAGCGCTCATGGAGCAACAAGAAGCCCTTGTTAAAAACGCTTCTTTCACGTTACAATCGGTACAAAATGATGTGGTATTGAAAGTTGTTTATTATTATTACTCTTATTTATCAGCACTTTCAAGCAAAGAATCCATTGAGCAAAAACTAGGGCAACTCAATGCTGAGCGCTATAGACTTGAAAAGTTTTTATTGGTGGGAAGTGCTACGGGAGATGAAATTCAAAAGATTATCTCTAGTATCGAGCAAGCAAAAATTCAACTACTTCAAACGGAAGTTCTCATCAACAATATTTTCAATACCCTAGAATATCTTACCAATCAAAGTGTCAGCATCCAATCTGGCTCAACACTCACACTCAAAGAGAGTAGTGAAGCTACTAGATATGACATCTTAGCGCTTGAAGCAATGACGCATACTGCTAAGGCTCAAGCCACCATCGCCAAAGCGCCAAGTCTTCCTACTATCGCACTAGAGGATACCTACTCACGCTTTGACAATGACTACAAGCAACTCAATGACTCAGGTTTTGATAGGCAAAATACACTGATGCTCACGGCGCAATGGAAGATTTTTGATTTTGGAAGTACGAGTTCTTCGTATGAATCAGCACACAAAGAGTACCTTTCTAAAACCAGCCAATTAGCCTATGAAAAAAGTAAAGCAAAAGCCTCGCTTAAGAGTGCGCAAAACTCTTATGACATCGCTTTACGCAAGATTGAAGCCTCAAAAGAGCGTGTTAAAGCAGCAGATATGACGTATGATTTAGTGCAAAAAAAGTTTCAAAATGGCATTGTTAACAATGTCGCGTACCTTGATGCACTCAGTGATAAATACAATGCAAAAAGTGAATTAGAAACCTCCATCAACGACGTGGAGTACCAAAAAGCAGTCGTTCTCTACGAAATGGGAAAAGAAATCAAAGGATCAATTCAATGAAAAAAGTTTTTATAGCCACACTATTTATGTTTCAAGCCTTGATTGCAGGGGAAGTTTATGCAACATTTGATGTTGTCAGTGAAAAAAGCTCAGAGCTTGGACTCTCCATTTCTGGCGTTGTAGGAGCTTTACATGTAGAGGTTGGAGACAAAGTTAAAAAAGGTGATTTAATCCTTTCTTTAAACAATGCTGGGGAGAAAAAAGAGTTAGAAATCGCACAAAAAAATGCAGAACATTCTGCTAAAACGTATGCGAGGTATGCCAAGATAGCTGATGTTATCGACAAAGAAAAGATGGAAAATTATACTTATGATAAAGATATTAGCGTCTTAAATGCTCAAAACAAAGAAATTGTCTTTAAAAAAACAGAACTTCGAGCACCCTATAATTTAATTATAACCGCTAAAAATACGGAACTAGGCAATATCGTACTAGGTTCACAAACTAAACTTATCAATGTTGTAGCACAAAATGATGTCAAATTGGTTTTAAAGTTTGATGAAAAATATTGGCAAAAAGTAAAAGTAGGGCAAAAATTTCAATACCGAGTGGATGGAAGTGACAAAAAATACGAAGGTGTTATTTCCAAAGTATATCCAACGGTTATCGCAAGTACGAGAGAAATGCAAGCCGAAGTCAAAGCAACTGATGTCATGCCAGGACTCTTTGGCAATGGCATGATCATCATGGAATAGCCTATGTATAAATTAGCTATAAACCGCCCCATCACCACCTTAATGGGGGTTTTGACCTTCATTGTTTTTGGATTAATGGCATACAACTCTATGCCTATCAATCTTTTTCCCAATGTTGATTTTCCTATCGTCACCGTTCAAACAACCTACAATGGTGCGGACCCATCAACAGTTGAGTCAAAAGTTACCGACAAGATAGAAGAAGCCGTCTCTGGTGTTGATGGTATCGATAAGATTATGTCAACAAGTTATGAGGGCTTTAGCGTTGTCACCGTACAATTTAAACTCAACAAAAACTTAAATGTTGCCACCAATGATGTTCGAGATAAAATAGGAGCCTTAAATCTTCCCAAAGAAGTCGATAAACCTATCGTTAAAAAGCTAGGGGCAAGTGGTAGTGTTATTAACCTTTTTATAGCGGGTAAAAATGACGATACCACTGCGTTGATGAGACTTTCCAATGAAAAACTAAAACCTCAACTCCAACGCATCAAAGGTGTTGGAGAAGTAAATATTTTAGGTTATAGGGATAGAGAAATTCGTATTTTTATAGACCCATTTTTGCTCAACAAATATGCGCTTAGTGCTTCAGATTTGAGTGGTATCATCCAAAAACAAAACGTCAAGCAAGGTACTGGAAAAATCATTAACCAAAATCAAGAAATCATCATCAAAGCAGAAGGTGATGCTACAAGTATCGAAGAGGTAGAAGATATTTTAGTAAAACCTGGTGTAAGACTGAAAGATGTTGCTACGGTTGTTGATGGACTAAGTGATCCCAAAAGTTTTTCTTCTTACAATGGTCAGCGAGGCGTAACACTAGAAGTTAAAAAAATAGCAGGTGAAAACGTCATCAACATCATCAAAGAAGTTAAAAAGACGATACCTAAACTTGAGATGCTCAGCGGAACTGATTATGAGATAAAAATCTTACAAGACCAATCAGAAAAAATTATGGTTAACATCAACAATGTAAGATTTGACCTTATCTTTGGCGCACTTCTTTCTATCTTTATTGTTTTCATATTTTTACGTAACTTTACAGCGACTATCGTCTCAGCACTTGCCATTCCGACTTCTGTTATCGGAACATTTGCCATCATCAATATGCTAGGCTATGACCTTAACCGCTTAACGCTTATCGGTCTAACGCTTGCTATTGGTATTTTTATTGATGATGCTATCGTGGTTATCGAAAATATTATGAAAAAGATGGAAGAAGGTATGAAGCCTTTTCAAGCTTCTTTTGAAGGCATCAAAGAGGTAGCTTTTTCTATCCTCGCTATCTCAGCAGTTTTACTTGCTGTTTTTATCCCTGTTGCGTTTATGGATGGAATTGTAGGTATGTTCTTTAACTCTTTTGCTATGACCGTTGTATCTGGTATCTTGATTTCTTATTTGGTCGCGGTTATGTTTGTTCCTACACTAGGCGCTCGACTACTAAGTGCGAAGGAAAATAAATTTTACTATGCAACTGAGCCTATTTTTAAAGCTATTGATAGAGCGTATGTGTGGATTTTAAAACCTCTTATCCGTTTTAAAACACTCACTCTTTTAGGTACTATTGGACTTCTTATCGCTTCTACAACATTAAAAGTAGGTATGAACTTTTTACCAATGCAAGACAATAGTGAATTCCAAATCGCTATCAAAGCACCTGTTGGCATTAATCTCGAAACAATAAAAGAAAAAGTAATGCCTATCGATGAGATACTTAAAAATGATGAAACTATCTCTTATTCTATCGTTTCTATTGGATATAGTGCTGCTAAAGAAATCCATAAAGCACGCATTTACGCCAAGCTTAAACCCGTTAAAGAGAGAAATGTCACCCAAGAGCAAATCATCCAAAAATACCGCGAAAAACTTAAATCCATTGAAGGTATGAGTATCACCGTTTCCAAAGTAGATGACTTTGATTCAGGGGGAACGACAGCACCTTTACAAATTGTTCTTACCGGTGAGAAGCTAGAAGTATTGGAAAAAACTTCCCATCAATTGATGGAGTTTTTAAAGCAAACTGAGGGAATTGTAGATGTTGATAGTGATTATGAAAGCGGTAAACCTGAGATAAAGATAACTATTTTGCGTGAAAATGCACAAAGAGTAGGTGTCAGCGTCAAAGATATCGCTTCCATTTTGGGCTCTGCTTACTCAAGCGATAGTGCTATCTCTTATTATGAAGATAATGGTAGACAATTTGATATCACCGTTCGATTTCGTGATGAGTTTAGAAGTTCCATGGAAGATATGAAAAAACTCCAAGTACGCAATGCCAATGGGCAATTTGTTGCATTAGAAGGACTTATTGCCTTTGAAGAAAGCACAGGAGCAGCTTCTATCAATCGATTTGACCGTGAGCGAAAGATACTTGTCACCGCCAATATTTTTGGTACATCACTCGATAAAGTAGTCTCCAAAGTTGATCATAAAATGAGCGAAATCCTCCCCAAAGGATACCATTATAGATTTACCGGTGATGTTGAAAATATGAAAGATACTACTAAAGCTTTTGGGGCTGCTGTATTACTTGCCATCATTCTTATCTATTTGATTTTGGCCGCGCTTTATGAGTCGTTGATTCAGCCTTTTATTATTATGATTTCTATGCCACTCTCCTTTACAGGCGTTATGGTTGCGCTTTATCTCACGGGCAACTCTTTTAGTCTTTTTGTGATGATAGGTATTATCCTTCTACTAGGAATGGTAGGTAAAAATGCTATTTTGGTTGTTGACTTTGCCAATAGAGCTATTAAAGAGGGGAAAGATGTTGACGCGGCTCTTTTGGAAGCAGGAGAAAAACGTCTTCGTCCTATTCTTATGACTACTTTTGCGATGATAGGCGCTATGATACCACTCGCTTTTGGAAGTGGAGCAGGGCATGAAGCAAACTCTCCAATGGCACTTGCCATCATTGGTGGATTAGTCAGCTCAACTATCTTAACACTAGTCGTTGTCCCAGCCATTTATAAGTTTATGTATCCTCTCGATGCATGGCTTAGAAAGTGGTATGAAAAGGGAATTGTAACCTAAAGTAAATACTACTCATCTCTCTTCTCCTAAATCTTCATTATCTCATGCAATAATCATTTGCATGAGATAGAATATTTGTATGTCCATCTTAAACATAACAACTTAAATTATTTTTTAAGCCTTTTAACCCTTACATGTAAAGAAATATTATCTCATAATACAAGGAGAAACATTTATGTTTGAAAATTTTAAGGCAAGAGCTGAAACATCGGGTAACACTGAGGTTAAACGATTTGAAACTACGGCGCAAGCACTTGGTTTTATCGAAGAATTCTTAGCAAAAGAAGAGATCAAAGAAGAAGTAGGTTCCTACGCTGTTTGGGCGAAAAGCCCCATCCTCGAAGCGTTTGATAACAATGCTATGGCTGAGAAATTTCCAGGGCTTCATTTTGAGGTCACTCGGGAATTAGCCAAAGGTGCAAAGATTGGTATCACCCAATTAAAATGGGGACTAGCAGAGACAGGAAGTATGGCACAAGACTCTACTGATGTCGAACAACGCCTTGCATCAGCACTCTCATGGATACATGTAGCGATTTTGCCTACGACAAAAATTATTGCCGATATTCCAGCGTTTATGACCAAAATGCATCCTAAAGATATTAAGTTCATAACGTTAATTACGGGAGCAAGTAAAACAGCAGATATTGAACGCGTTCTTGCCATTGGGGTACATGGTCCTGAGCGATTGGTGATTGTGTGTGTCGATGATTTAGAGTTAGAAGGAGTAGCATCATGAAACAAGATATGTCAGCATCCATTAAAAAAGCCCTTGAAAATCAAAATTTAGCGGGTATTTTAGACCGATGGAATTACCCAGCTATGCGTGCTAAAGCATTTGAAGGCATTGACTTTGAAGAATTAAGAGGAAAAATTGCCAGTATAAAAGGCGATGCCGCAGGTCGATTAGATGAGTTAGCCGATACCTTTAAAAAAAATGCGGAAGCCAATGGCATTAAAGTTTTTCGTGCCAACAGTGCCGAAGCTGCACGACAGTATATCGCTGATTTGTGTAAGGAAAAAGGGGTTAAAAAGATTGTTAAATCCAAATCAATGGCAACAGAAGAGATTGGTCTTAACCATTTCCTTGATGAATTTGGTATCAAATCAGACGAAACAGACTTGGGTGAGTGGATATGTCAACTAGCACATCAAACACCTTCCCACATGGTTATGCCAGCCCTTCACTTAACCAAAGAGGAAATTTCAGACCTTTTTGCGAAGGAAACCCAACAACCGCTTGATAATGACATCCAAAAGTTAGTTAAAGTTGCACGTGGCGCTATTCGAGAGAAGTTTTTTGAAGCGGATATGGGTATTTCAGGGGCAAATATTGCTATTGCTGAAACAGGCACCATTGTGACGTGTACCAATGAGGGAAATGCTCGTCTTTCAACAAGCTTGCCTAAAATTCACCTAGCCCTTGTGGGACTTGAAAAGCTTGTGCCAAACTACACGGACGCGGCTCCTATCTTAGCAGCACTTCCTCGCAACGCAACCAGTCAGCTGATCACCAGTTATGTACAATTTATCTCAGCACCGACCAAAAACGATGATGGTTCGATGAAAGAAGTACACATTGTGCTGATGGACAATAACCGAACAAAGATGGCAGCAGACCCAAAATTTAAAGAAGCGTTGCAGTGCATCCGTTGTGCAGCCTGTTTAAATGTGTGTCCTGTATACCGTTTAGTAACTGGTCACGTCTTTGGCGATATCTACACAGGCGGTATCGGCACGATTTTAACGGCGTGGTTTAATGAACTAAAATCTGCTGAAGATATCCAAGCGCTGTGCATAGGATGTGATAAATGTAACCAAGTCTGCCCTGGTAAAATCGATATTTCTGGACTCATTCTTGAACTTCGCCACCGTGCGGCCAATAAAGAAGGCTTGCCGTTTATCTATAAAAGTTCTCTTCAAGTCATCAATAATCGCAAAGTCTTTCACACGATGCTACGCGCTGCTTCTGTGTTGCAAAAACCTTTTGTTAAAGATGGATTTATCAGACACTTACCGATGTTTCTCTCAGGCTTATCCGAATTTAGAAGCTTGCCATCCATCGCCCCTAAGCCATTTCGCGATATTTTTAAAACCATCAAGCAACCCAAATGTGAAGAAAAAGCAGTCTTTTTTGCAGGCTGTGCCATAGACTTTGTTTACCCAAAAACCGGTGAAGCAATCGTCAAAATTTTGAACAAAGCGGGCATTGAAGTACTGTTTCCAGAAGAGCAATCGTGTTGTGGTATCCCACATTGGGCGAGTGGCTCGTTTGATATGGCAGCAGAAGCAGCAGAACATAACATAGCGCCTCTTTTAGAAGGTGACCCTACATATGTCGTGGTGAGTTGTGGCAGTTGTACAACAGCACTCAAAAAAGAGTGGACAAAAATACTCAAAGAGCAAAACAAAGAAGCGTTGATTCCACAAGCACAAAAAGTAGCAGAGCGAACCTACATGTTCACCGAATTAGTTGATAAACTCATCAAGGAAAAAAGACTCACACCCAAAGAGGGCCTAGAACTTCATACCCTAACATATCATGACTCGTGTCATGCAAAACGACAGGTGGGAATTTATAAAGAGCCTCGTGAGGCACTGAGTGCTACGGGTTTTGAAATCAAAGAGATGACAGAGTGCGATACTTGTTGTGGCATGGGTGGTTCGTACACCGTCAAACAACCTGAAATTTCCATGCAAATGTTGAAACAAAAAATGAAACACATCGAAGAGACAGGCGCAGAGTTCGTCACTGCAGAATGTCCAGGATGCTTGCTTCAAATAGCAGGCGGTCTTGATAAAATAGGTTCAAAAATAAAGGCAGTACATCCTGCAGAACTTATGGTAGATAAGTTTCAATAATTTTCTCTTAAAGGAAGGGATTTTCAACCCTTCCTTTTCTTCATCCAAACTTCTCGATACTTCATTTTTTCCTCTACTAGGCACACTTTTTGCTATTCAATAATGCTTACATGTAAAGGTTTTTATAAAATATTCTTTATTTTAAATAAAAAATTCAATTTAAAAATATATTTAAGCCCTGCAGTACAAAGATGTGACGATTATCTTGACAAACCCCTATTTTAAGGAATACAATTTCATTGTAGAAAATCTTATAAAAAGGAGTGAGTCATGGTAGTCACAAGATTTAATCCGTTTAGAGAGTTCAAAGAGTTTGAGAATAAGTTTCTTAATCACTTTCCTACAATAGCAGAAGAGGGTGGTATCTCCACTTTTCAACCTTCTGTAAGTACACGAGAGGATGAGTCCGCCTATCATATCGAAGTTGATCTTCCCGGAGTTAAAAAGGAAAATATTAACGTTGATATCAAGGAACACAAAATCGTTATTTCGGGTGAGCGAAGTTTCAAGAAAGAGCGTAAAGAAAAAGATTACTACGCAGTGGAAAGTAGCTATGGTAAGTTTGCAAGAACTTTCTCGCTTCCAGAGGATGTAGATTCTTCGCATATTCAAGCCTTTAGCAAAGATGGCGTGTTAGAAGTAACGTTGCCTAAACACAAAAGTGAAAAAGCAAAAGCTAAAAAAATAGAGGTCAAAGAAGGCGAAACACCTAGTCCTTTTGAGGCTCCTTAAGCAAATTTAGAAAAGTAAGCTTTACATGTAAGGGCATTTCTTAGTAAAATGCCCTTTTAGACTTCTACATGTAAAGAGGAATCATGCACCAAGAACATCAACTTATCAGTATACAGCGCTATGCAACCCAACATAAACTTAGCACTTTTAATGTCATCAAGCAAATTAATACAGGAAAATTAAAAACTATAAAAAAAGATGATGAAGAATTCATCATAGATGAAACAATTGTTAAAACTTCACATCCAAAAGAGCTATTCCAAATGCGACGCAGTGAGTTTGAAGTCAACAACAAAGAAGAGATACTAGCACTCCTTGAAGAGTGTGAATTTGGAACCTTATCAATGATGGATAAAGACCAGCCTTATGGTGTCCCTGTAAACTTTGCATGGTGGGAAGAGGGTATCGTATTTCATGGAGCCATGGAGGGTAAAAAGATAGACCTACTTTCAAAAAACAAAAAAGCTTCTTTTAGTGTTGTCAAACCCTATGCTTTTATACCTTCTTATTTTAGCGGTACCACTTCGGCGTGTCCCGCAACACAATTTTTTGGTAGTGTTATCATCAATGGCACTGTGGAAATAATCTTAGATAAAGACCAAAAAGCAGAAGCTTTAAATGCTTTGATGCAAAAACTTCAACCCGAAAAGAAATACGAAGTCATTAAAGCAGACAATCCTATCTACCAAAAAATGATTGCCATGACAGCGGTGATGAAACTTATCCCTAATAACCTTACATGTAAACTCAAAATAGGACAAAATTTAAGTGATGAGCGCCAAGCATCCCTTGTAACTCAACTGAAAGAAAGAGGCAATCCACTTGATATACTTACTGCTAAAATAATGACGAAGGAGCTTTCATGAATGAATTATTTGAAAAAGAAATCAACTGTCCATATTGTTGGGAAAGATTTACCATCGCCATTGAGCCTTCATTGGAGGCGGGAGAGAGTTATATTGAGGACTGTTATGTGTGTTGTCGTCCTATCGATATTTACATTGCTAAAATAAATAATGATCATGTGGAGATTCGAATTAATAAAATAGAAGGAAATGAGTTTTAATGACAATAGCCAAGACAATTGGCTATTGTAGGGACTTTATACATAAATTAACTATTTCTAATTATTGAAAACACAAATTTTCATAATTAAAGATGGTGTAAAATACATACTATTATACATACCTACAAGCTCTTTTTTTCTTTATTCTGCTTAATCTTTGTTCTAAGATTTTTCACCATTCCATAGATAGTTATCGCTATCCAAAAAACTTCGATTAAAAAAGAACCTAGATTAAAATGAACCATCAATGAAATAATCAATGCAATGGCACCTAAAAGATTTAAAATTTGATATTTTAATGAATGAATGTCGTATTTCCCAATTTGCAGTAAAAAATAAGCCATGACGATAAGTATCATCCCTATAAAACCAAGCCATTGAAAAAAGTCCATTACAAAACTCTCTTGCATCTACAGTATTTCCCTACTTTTAAAATACTCATCTATCACTTTAATTGAAAAAGCTTTATCATAAGCATACAATTCTTGCCATGTTTTGCCCTCTAAAAAAGTTTTGGTCTCTATATGATGCTTTTGCTTAACCATCTTTACAAAATTCACGACACAACCCACAAAAAGTGCATATTGCGCAGAACTTAGTCTTTCTAATACATCAAAAATACGATAATAATTCACCATTTTCTTAGTCGATTCCTCACCCATGCGAAGTGACCAGATACGCTGTGCAAACTCATGCTGATACTCAACACCACTTCTTACATGTAAAGAAAATTCTCTCAATCCTTTTTGGAGTTCATGT
>JAFLKZ010000122.1:0-11572 GCA_019162915.1 Campylobacteraceae bacterium | reverse complement strand
CTTCTGGAGAGATAGCGTAGCGTTTGATTTCTTGAATTGTCTCTTTTTCAACCAGAAGTTGTGTTCTTAGATATTCAAGATGCTTTACACGCCAATTATCTTTCTCATTCCCCACCCTCTTATGCCATTCTATCAGTGTGGGACGTGGTATTTCAAATCTTTCTACTAGAAATTTATACGAAGTGCTCATAATGTACTCCAAAATAAGTAATGTATTTTTATATTTAAATAAAATTAAATAACATTATACATTACTTTTTGAAGTTTTGAGTCTTATAAGTTAAATATAGAAGTGCTTTAGTAACTGGGGATCGTTTTCTAGTAAACCTCTCTTCACTAAACGGTCAATGACCTCTAAATCACAATCGGTATCTTTAGGCCATTCTCTCGTATAGCCATCAATATCATTTTTGTTGGTAGCATCAATACCGATATATTCATCTTCAAGAAAAATATCACGAAGTGCATCGATATTATTGACCACGCGCCAAATCAACATGTACGGATTAGTGATGTCATTTGTTGCTTCATCGACAAAGACTAAAAGTTTCATATGTGCACGTAATGGTTTTAAAGCTTCATATATCTCTTTCATTGCCCTACTTTTTGCAACAGAAATAACAGTAATAGGTGTTTTAGTTGCAGTTTTATACTGTTTCAATCCCTTGATATCTGCACATAAAGAAGAAGCTTTTTCTAAAAGTATGCCATCATCCAAAATTTCTTTTGGCACAATGTCATACAGAAGAGGCATTGTACAATCAACCCCTAGTTTTCCCCCAAAAAGTGCATTAGGAGAAGCATGGTCGAGGGCATCACACACACCTTCGCTGATTAAGATATTTTTAGCATGAACACGATTAAGGATATAATCACTTAGAGCATCATAATCATCCAGCTCAGGCGCATTTTCATCTACAAAAAAAGCATGTTTGACAAAGCTCATCTGCCCCACTCCCCAAAATGCATGCATAAACTGCTTAGCATGTCCTGGGTAGAGGACATTCATCTTGGCTAAGATAAGGTTGTGAAAGACTCCATTTTCAGGCATATTGTAGTCGATTAAATCTGGCACTGTGGTTTTGAGAAGTGGTAAAAAGATACGCTCCGTTGCCCAACCCATATATTTATCTTCCAATGGGGGTTTACCAACTACTGTCGCTTGGTAGATAGGTTTTTCTTTACATGTAATGCACGTAACATCCATCACAGGATACGGTTCTTTGAGCGTATAGTATCCAGTATGGTCACCAAAGGGACCTTCTATCTCCATTTTTGACGGATCAACCCACCCTTCTATCACGATATCTACATCTTCTGGTATATAAATAGGATTAGTCAGTGATTTCACCAATCTTGCACTTTTTTCTTTGATAAAACCATACAAAAGAAGTTCAAACATTCCAATAGGCATCGGTGCTTGACCACACCAGATATAAAGAGGGTCACCTCCTACGGCAACGCTCACAGGCATCTTTTTTCCCGCCTTTTTATATTCGTGGAAAAAATGGGCACTATCTTTATGTATTTGCCAGTGCATACCCAAACGGTTTTTATCATACACTTGCAAACGGTACATTCCAAGGTTTTGTTTAGTACCATCTAAACTTTCCGTATAAACCTGCCCCATCGTAATGAAAGGACCACCATCTTCACTCCACGTTGTCAAGATAGGCAAATCGTAAAGATTAGGTTCTTTTTGAACTTTTTGCTGGCAGGCACCTTTGGATTTAAGGCGCTTTGGTAAAGCATTTTTGAGCGAAAAAAGTGTTCCAAGCATGCTGATTTTGTCAAAAAAACCTGAGGGTGGTTTCATATGGAGAAGTTCTTGTATTTGCTTAGAAACATCATTGGGATTTTTACCAAAAATGAGTTCCGTTGCCTTAGTCGAGCCAAAAACATTCATTAATACAGGTATATCAAACTTTTGCCCCAATTTTTTACTAATAGGCTTGGTGAAAAGTAACGCTTTAGAATCCTCTTTTTTGACTTCGATATAAGCAATATGAGGTATTTCAAGATCGATATCCACCTCTTCATCGATAATGCGTAAAAGATGGTGTTCACTTAAAAGTTTGATTATTCTTTCCATTATTTGACCTTAAAATATCTCGTTTAATGCTATCGTCTCGGCACGCTTGAGTAACGCTTGCGCTCCATTATCAATGACTTTTTGTGCTAGTTTTTTACCTAACATCATATATTCTTCCCTCTTCCCTACGATTTCTTCGCTTATCATCTCTGATCCATCAGGAAGCCCCAAAATAGCCTTAACAACTATCTCATCGCCTTGTAACTGCGCATTTACACCGATTGGCACTTGACAGCCACCCTCTAAAATCATGATAAAATCACGCTCTATCGTAGTTTCAATAATGGCATTTTCATCATTTAAAACCGAAACGATTTTTTCTATCTCTGCATTATCCACAATCTCAATACCAAGTGCTGCTTGACCTGATGAGGGAATCATAATTTCTTTGCTAATAGGGGTAAAATAGTTAACTTCACTACTCAAATCCAGTCGATTAATCCCAGCACTTGCTAAGATAATAGCATCAAACTCGCCATCTTTAAGCTTTCTAATGCGTGTATTAACATTGCCACGCAAGTTTTTAATGATAAAATCAGGTCTAAATTTTAGTAACTGCATACGTCTACGTAAACTCGTTGTACCAACTATGGCACCCATCGGTAACGCTTCAAGTGAGGCGTATTTTTCACTCAACATCGCATCTCTTGGGTCTTCTCTTTTAGTGATAACGCTCAGTTTCAAACCGTGGGGAAATTCCATCGGTACATCTTTGAGACTATGCACGGCTATATGGGATTCACCTCTTAGCATCGACTCTTCTAGCTCTTTGGTGAAAAGACCTTTGCCCCCTATTTTAGCCAAAGCTGTATCTAAAATCTTATCGCCTTTGGTCATCATAACGTTAAGCTCTACTTCCAATCCAGGATGCGCTTCCATCAAACAATCACGAACATGTTCTGACTGCCAAAGAGCCAGTTTACTTCCTCTAGTAGCAATAATGAGTTTTTTCATTTTTTCTCTTTAATTAATTTTCTATAACTTGTTTTAGTATCATCTTTCTTGCCATTAAGATAGATGGTAGGCGTACCATTGACCATCAAATTAGTCGCTAATTCTTGATCTAACTTGAGCTTTTTAAGGACGTGTTCTTGGTTTATTTCTTCTAGGGTGATATTGGTATTAAACGCTTTATTAAAGGCATCTAAGATAAACTTTTCATCCGTAGTTTTAAGATCAAATACTTCATCATAAACCTTTTTAACAATACCTTTATCGCCTTTTTCTTCTGCAACAATCATCGCTTTGACCAATGTAGGTGCTGCTGGGTGGATATTTAGTGGGAAGTGATAGTAAAAAAGGGCAAAAGTCTCAGGATTTTTTTCCACATCAACAATAACTTCTGGTACAAAATCCATACAAAATGGGCATAGTGGATCACTAAAAATAACGATTTTATGAGGAGCGTTAAAATTTCCAGCTAAAAGATGCTCTTTGTTGTAAGCAGTGACATCCATATCTAAAGAAAGACTATTTTTGATACTTTTACCATTGTTGAGATCTAAAAAGTCTTTGCTCAGTATTTTGCCATTCGTAAAAACGATATCATTGACAGAAACTTTTTTACCCTCTTGTTTTATTAATGAAAGGTCAATGCGCACAAAATAGACTTTCCAACCTTGATTATCTTTTAAATCATCTTTTTTTAAAATCGTAATTTTTTCAAATTTATAGTTTTCATTAGGAGCAATAGCTTTTTCTAAAAAACTTGACACTTTTTTGTCTATATCTACCGTAGCACTAGCAGAAAACAACACACTACTACTTAAGGCGATTATCGTCAATAATCTCAACATCAATGATCTCATCTTCTCTTCCTTTTTTAAAATTATTTTTTGGAGAAAAACTCTTTACATGTAAGACTTTCTTAGCAAATAAAGTTGCAAAAAAGCTAAACTGCAAAAGAATACCTACAATATCACTTAAAAATCCCGGCATAATAAGTAACACAGCACCCAAAATCGTCCAAGCATTGAGCTTTTGAAACTCTTCCATCGTAATCGTTCTATTTGACAAAGCTTGTAAGCTCTGCACAAAGGTAACTCTAAAATTAGCAATAAGGATAAAACCCAATACAGCTGAGAAAATAATCTCTGCAAATGTTGCAAATCCTCCTATGGCTGAGGATATATTGACACTTACCATCACCTCTAAAAAGAGATAAATGAGAAAATATTTCACGCTAAAAGATTCCTTAATACATCGAGTACTTCTTCTTTTTTAACTACCGTTTTTTCAAGGGTTTTACGCTCAACAATTTCCACCAAACCCTCTTCTAACTCTTTACCCACGATAAGCGCATAAGGGAAACCTATTAATTCATAATCTTTGATTTTAAATCCAAAACGTTCAGGTCTATCATCTAGTAGTACTTCAAATTTCTCTTTTTTAAGTGCTTCATAAATGCTCAAAGCATAGATACTTTGTGCTTCATCTTTAGGATTTGAAATAATAATATCTAATAAATAAGGTGCCGTTTGTTTATTCCACATACACCCTCTCTCATCATGACTCGCTTCAATCATAACCGCAACCAATCTGCTCACACCCACACCATAACAACCCATATAAAAAGGTTGCGATTTGCCATTTTTATCTAAGAAAGTGGCACTCATCGCCTTAGCGTACTTTTGCCCTAGCTGAAAGATATGTCCTACTTCGATGCCTTTGGTGACATAAAGCTCTTCGCCACAGCAAACACACTTATCGCCCGCTTTCACTGCTGAAAGATCCGCGTAACGCTCTTCTTTGAAGTTAAACATCGAAACGCCCACAAAATGGAAATCTTCTTCATTTGCGCCACATACTAAATTTTTTTCTTCTTTAAGTTCAAAATCTATGTAAAATTTTACACATTCTAGTCCAACAGGTCCGATAAACCCTGCATGCAAGCCCACTTTTTGTATCTCTTCAAGTTCTGCATCTATCAAGTCTATCGCACCACACGCATTGATGGCTTTGACTTCTTGAAGTTCATCGCTTCCTCGAACAAAGAAAACAACAATCTCTTCGGAATCAATATAAATCGCTTTTTTAACTACTGCTTTAATACTATAAAAAGAGTCTACATGTAAAAAGTTGCACACGTCCTCAATGGTTTTCATATCAGGTGTTTTAAACTTTGACAAATCAGCTTGTGGCGCTTCAATGGTTGTTACTTTTTTAGCTCTTTTAGCTGCTTCAATATTCGCAGCATAAGAGCATTTTTGACATACAACGATATCATCTTCACCATTTTGTGCGAGTACCATAAACTCTTTACTACCACTTCCCCCAATAGCACCACTATCAGCGTCTACAGCTCTAAAGTCAAGCCCAAGACGTGTAAAGATTTTAGTGTAAGTCTCTTCCATGAGCGCAAACTCTTTTTTCATACATGTTTCATCTTCATGAAAACTGTAACCATCTTTCATGGTAAATTCACGTCCACGAAGCAATCCAAATCTAGGACGCGCTTCATCACGAAACTTAGTTGTTATTTGATAAAGATGTAATGGTAATTGTTTGTAACTATTAATGCGATTTCGCACGATATCAACGACAACTTCTTCATGCGTCGGTCCTAAAACAAATTCATTTTCTTTTCTATCTTTTAAGCGGCATAATTCTTTACCAAAGGCATTGTATCTTCCACTTTGTTTCCAAAGCTCAGCAGGCGTTACCACCCCCATCTGAATTTCTTGCGCACCTGTCGCATCCATTTCTTCTTTGACGATATTTTTTATCTTATCAAATACGATTTTTCCCATCGGTAAAAAGTTATACAATCCACTTCCCACTTGAGAGATAAAACCACCACGCACTAAAAATTGATGACTTGGAAGCGTTGCATCTTTAGGTGCTTCCTTCGTTGTTGGTGCATATAGTTTTGAAAATCTCATTATTTTATTCCCCCCATTTGGTATTCACATTTATATAAATTCATTCGTTTAGTTTGATCTTCATTGATATCAAAGATATATTGTACTGCTTGAACTACGGTATCGGCTTCTGGCTTTTCTGCAACATCTTTAAGATTTTTAGTCGGTGAGTGTAAAAAAGAGTTAAAGGCATGGTGTAAGACTTTGGCTACTTGTTCTTGAAACTCTTGCGGAATATAACCTTTTTTAATTGCTTTTTCTAACTCTTGCATAGAACATTCTTTAGCATGGTCACGTATCTCTTTGATGATAGGGTCAACACACATACTTTGTAACCATTTAAAAAAGTCCATCGTGGAGCGTCCCACGATAGAATAAGCAATTTTAGCCTGCTCTTCTCTAAGTGACATATTTCTATTTACTATTTCTTCAAGGTCATCTACGGCATATACATGTAAACCTTCATGCCCTTTAACTTCAATATCCCTTGGCACTGCAATATCAAACCAATATCTTGAAAATTCTCTCTCCTCCACCATATCATCAGTAATGACGCTATGAGGTGCTCCCGTAGCAGTAAAGACAAGTCGGTAGCGGTTAATGTACTCCGTAAGCTTTGCATAAGGAGCAACCGAGGCTAGTTCACCTAATTCAGTGGCTAAAGCTTGGGCATGTTCTAAATTTCTATTGATAATAATGACGTTGACGCCACTAGAGATAAGATGCTTCGCCGCTAATTGACTCATCTCTCCCGCTCCTACAACCAGTGCAGAAAGTCCACCAAGATTACCTAGTAAATCTTTTGCTTTACTCACAGCAACACTCGAAACAGAAACAGGGCTTTTAGAGATATCAGTTCGACTTCGAACTTCTGCCGCACATCTAAAAGCGTGGTGCATAGCACGACCTAATTTTTGTCCACAATATCCATTCTCAAAAGCAAATTTAAAAGCCTCTTTAAGCTGCCCAGCAATTTGTGTTTCACCAATAACAAGGCTATCAAGTGAGGTGCAAACCGTAAAGAGATGATGAATAGCGCCATTATCTTCATAAACATCTGCTCGTCCTTCTAACTCATCTCTAGGAACATCCGAGATATAACTTAAAAGATCAAAAATATAATTTAAAGAAGCTTGACAATTACTAATACTAGCGATGATTTCGACTCTATTGCAGGTGGAAAGCAATATCACTTCATTCATTTCATCACAAATTTTAAGTTTATCCATAAAATTTCTACTCTTCTCTTCACTATTGAAGGAGAGTTTTTCTCTAACGCTTATATCTGTATTTTTGTGTGTAAAGCTAACCGTGAGGTAGTGCATCAAAAATTCCTTTCTATCATCTCTTTTATGATTTTTGCCAAACCGACATCTTCTTCATTTTTTATCACGTCAAGTGCTTCTAAACCAAGTCTTTTGGCATATTCAATGGACAGATTTATAGCATTGCTTTCATTCATCTTCTCTTTAATCCAATTTCTTTCATTTTCGTTTAAAGTTTTTTGAAACAAGCTAAGGAGTATTTCTTTATCATTTGAGGAAAGTTTATTGTACATGTAAAGATAAGGAAGGGTTGTTTTGCCCTCTTTAAAGTCGTTTAAAGAAGGTTTTCCTAGTGTTTCACTTGACTGAGTGATGTCCAAAACATCATCGATTATTTGAAAAGCAAGTCCTAGATTTTTACCATAAAGTGCGTAAATATCGCTATTTTTACCAGCAAGTAATGCGGCACTTTTGGCTGAAGCTTCTATCAAAGAAGCTGTTTTTTTATAAATCATATCAAAATAGGCTTCTAAATTATCATTAAATGATTGTGATAGTTCTACATCTAAAAGCTCACCAATTGAGAGAAGTGCCACGGCATGAGAGATATTATAAGCTACCTCTTGTGGCAAAAAAGTAAGTTCGCTAAATCCTTTTGAATAAAGAATATCTCCCAACATAATCGCTGTTTTATCACCATACTCGGCATTAATAGAGCATTGCCCTCTTCTCGTATCTGCATCATCAATGACATCATCATGCAATAAACTAGCGGCATGGATAAGCTCAACAATAGCAGCTAGTTGTAACGCTTTATCATTTTCACCTGCAATTTTAAGAATGAGTTTAGCTCGTAATCGCTTACCTTTAGGAACTTTTTTAAAAAGCTCAACACTTCTTGAACAGCCTAGTGATGCAACTATGTCTAGCATCAAATTTTCAACTTTTTCTAACACATTTCATCCTAAAGTTTTTTATTCGGTTTAAACTCAACCGCAATGCGCTCATTTGTATCTCGTATAAATATATCAAAAATTACTTCTTTATTGCTTTGATTAAAGTCATTGAAAACTATTTTGGTATAGACTTTGCCATTCATGGCATCCTCTCCATCTGGTAAAAGAGGAATTATCACACTTTGAAGTGGATACTTTTTTTGCAAAATATACTGTTTCGGATAGCCTCTATAATTCACTAAAACTATCAATGAATTATTAGCAAACAGCGTCCATCTTAGACGCAAAACATATTCATTGTTTGGGTTATCAATACCTTTAGGTTTTTTTGAAACCTCTTTTCGATTGATAAATATGGACCCAACTTCATCTTTTTTGAGGATAAATTGGTTTTGGTATTCAAAAGGAACTTGACCCAAAAGTGCTGAAGTAAACAGACACAAAAACCCTATCCCCAAAATCTTCCTACTCATGTTGCGTTAAAATATCTCCCATAGTTGCTATAAAAAGGTTATTGTTTCGTCTTAATATCTCGTCTGCTTCTTCATAAATAGTTGTTTTTATCAAAGACTCTATCGCATCATTATCACTTTGAAGGTTTTTTTCAAGCAAAATCTCCATGGCATTATACCTATCAATAAGATCTAAAAGTTTATGTTTTACCAAATCTTTGTTGGCATTAAAAATAATATCAAAGAATTTACTTCTAGGACTCCCTATAAAGAAATCATCTTCATCTTCATATAACATCATTTGCTCCTCGTATTTATAAGATTTTGATTATACCTTTTCTCTTCTAAAAGCATTCTTTGTAGTGCTTATTCTCTTAAAAATACCACTAACAAAGCGTTAGTACACAATTCTAACTAGTTTAAATACAGTGCTTTTAAAAGCCTATAATTTCGATGTTTACATATTATTATATGTATAATAATCACTACTATATATCTTGTTAGCTACTTTTTATTAAAATATTATTGCTTCTTTTTTTCCTTTAATGCTTAGTCATTATTACTAGAAATTTACCCTACCCTATTTTCTATAATTTTATACCAATGTATTTTAATCACTAGTAATCTTATCAATTGACTTGACATTAAATTACAATTATCCTATACTTTCATCAACAAACTAAAAAGGAATTAAAATGACACAAGAGACTTTAGCTTTACATCACGGATACGATAAGCAAAATTTTGGAGCAATGTCAGTTCCTATCTATCAAACAACAGCGTATGATTTTGAAACTGCTGATTGTGCAGCTGACCGTTTTGCACTAAGAGAATTAGGACCGATTTATACAAGACTCAATAATCCTACTACGGATGTTTTAGAAGCGCGTATTGCAGCAGTTGAATCTGGAGAAGCAGGAATTGCTACTGCGAGTGGACAAGCTGCTATTTTTTATGCTATCGCCAATCTAGCTGAAGTAGGTGATAACATCATCGTTGCTAATAAAATTTATGGTGGAGCAACAACACTACTTACCCATACATTAAAGCGTTTTGGTATAACAGCAAAAGTTTTTAACAGTGATAGCGCAGATGATTTAGAAGCACTCATCGATGACAAAACAAAAGCTATCTTTTTTGAAACACTTTCAAATCCACAAATCGCTATTCCCAATATTGAAAAAATTGTAGAGATAGCTAAAAAATATAACATTATTTCTGTTGCAGACAATACCGTAGCAACACCTATCTTGTTACAGCCTTTAACGCTTGGGGTTGATGTTGTCGTTCACAGCGCTAGCAAATATATATCAGGACAAGGAAGCGCTATTGGTGGATTAATCGTAGCCGCTAAAGAGCTTAATGCAAAACTTATCGGAAATCCTCGTTATCCTCAGTTTAATGAGCCAGATGAGAGTTATCATGGACTTGTCTATGCAACCTTGCCCTTACCTCTTTTCACACTAAGGATAAGACTTTCTCTTATTAGAGATATCGGGGCTACCATTTCTCCTTTTAACTCTTGGTTACTTATTCAAGGATTAGAGACTCTTTCTATTAGAATAAAAGAACATTCAAGAAATGCTTATAAAGTTGCAAAATTTCTTAAATCACATCCAAAAGTAAAAAATGTTTCTTATCCAGCGTTAGAGAGCGACCCTCAACATGATAAAGCACTCAAGTATTTTAAAGATGGACAGACTTCTGGACTTTTTAATTTTGAAGTAGAAAGTTTAGAGTTTGCAAAACATATCCTAAACACAACAAAGCTTTTTAGTGTAGTCGTCAATATTGGAGACTCAAAATCTATCATTACCCATCCAGCTAGTACCACACACCAACAAGTCCCAGTCGCTGAACTTGAAAAAATTGGAGTCAAAGCGGGGCTTATACGTCTTAGTATTGGTCTTGAAAATGCTGATGATTTAATAGAAGATTTAAAAATTGCTTTAGGGTAAGGAATAATATGTCATTACTATCAACTAAAGGAACTTATGGACTAAGTGCCATGTATCAACTATTTTTATCTAAAACAAATAAACCTGTACAAATAAAGGATATCTCAACAAGTGCTGAGATTCCTCAAAATTACCTAGAACAGCTTTTGATAATGCTTCGACAAGCAGGGCTTGTTACCAGTGTGCGAGGGGCTCATGGTGGATATCTTTTGGCTAAAAGCCCGAATGATATTTTGATTAAAGATATTCTTGTGGCACTTGAAGGCAATCTTTCTATCACCGAGCTTGAGGTAAAAAATCCTATTTTAAAGGCCTTTTACGAAGAGAGGAATGCTAAGCTTCAAGAGATATTTAACATTCCTCTTTCAGAATTTGAAGTTTACGCTCAGCGTCTTAATAGCCAATTAAATTATAGTATATAAAGGAATTTATCATGTATGCTCAAAATGTTACAGAACTCATCGGAAATACACCTCTTGTAAAACTCAATGTTGCCTCTGAGCAATCAGACGCTCTCGTACTTGGAAAATGTGAGTTTCTAAATCCTTCACACTCCGTAAAAGATAGAATTGGTTTTAATATGATTAAAACTGCTCTTGCAAAAGGACTGATAGATAAAAATTCGATTATTATAGAACCAACCAGTGGCAACACAGGTATTGGGCTTGCAACGGTTTGTGCCAGTCTTGGAATAAAACTCATCCTAACAATGCCAAGTTCTATGAGTGTTGAGCGACGCAAATTACTTGCGGCACTTGGTGCTGAGCTTGTTTTAACAGATCCTGTATTTGGTATGAAAGGTGCTGTTGATAAAGCAAATGAACTTAGTGAGCAAACACCAAATTCTTTTGTACCACAACAGTTCGCTAATGAGTCTAATCCTGCTATTCATTATGAAACAACAGGGCAAGAGATTTGGAAAGACACTGATGGTAAAGTAGATATTTTTATCGCAGCAGTAGGAACTGGTGGAACGATTACGGGAGTAG